>JALWZT010000001.1 GCA_027002405.1 Anaerolineae bacterium
AAGGTGTAGGGGTCCAGGTGACCGCGGGCGTCAGGAAAGGGGTGGGGGTGGCTTTTGGTTTTCGGCTGCACCCCATCAGCGCCCCAAACAAAAGCACCAAAGCCCCCAAAAGCCCCCAGGGAAAACGAATAGACATCATCACGCGGATCACTGACGGCTGATGACCTGGCCCATGGCTTCCTCTTGCGACAGGTCCTTCTGCCCCGGGGCCAGATCGACCTGGGTTTTGGCTTCCAACGCCAGATACGCCGCGAGCATGCGTTGATAGGTTTCATCCACCAGGCCCTGCACATCCTCGGAGGTCAGCCCGGCCGTGGGAATGGGCTCCAAGACCCGGATGTAGATATCGCCGCCTTCAAGAGAGCCCCCCTGGATATCGATTTGGTGGTAACTGGGGCCAAAGACCACGGGCACGATGGGCACTTGCAATTGCACCGCGGTGTAGAATGCGCCCTTCTTAAAAGGCAAAAGTCCCCGGGTACGGCCTCGATTGCGGCTTCCTTCCACCAACACCCATAAATTCAGGCCCTCATCTCGCATCCGCTGCGCAAACGCGTGGAGCTGGGCAATGGCCGTTTCCCGGTTCTTGCGATCAATGAACAGATTCCCGGCTTTATCGAAAATATACCCTGCCAGGGGGATTTTACGAAGCTCCTGCTTGACCACCACCAGGGTGCGGGGGGGATACACCCTGGCGATCATCAAAGCGTCGAGAAAATGTTGATGATTACTGATATACACGGCCGGCCGCACCGCGTCGATGTGTTCCCGGCCTTCCACATGGCAGCGGACCGATAAAATCTTGGGGAGAGCTTTCAAAAGCCAGTCCAGCCAATATCGGTCCGCGTTCACCCGTTCTCGGGGATGGAAGGCCATCCATAGGCTGGTGGCAACCGTGGCGATCGCGAGCCAAATCAGGACGGCCGCGGCCCGGGGGTAAAAAAGGAGTTTGGACATGGTGGATTTGGTAGTGGTCATTCTGGGCGTGGTTCACATGGAGGTTACAGAGATATCAGCATTTGTCAAGTTCCCTGTAGTCAAAAAGGAACCATGCCGGATTTCGTTAATGCCGGAAATGGCGCATGCTGGTCATGACCATGGCCATTCCCAGGTTGTTGGCCGCGGCAATCACCTCCTCATCCCGGATGGAGCCGCCCGGTTGGATCACCGCGGTGATCCCCGCGCGTGCGGCTTCTTCGATGCCATCGGGGAAGGGGAAAAACGCGTCGGAAGCCATGACCGCGCCGCGGGCTCGTTCTCCGGCTTTCATGGCGGCCAGCTTGACCGCGTCCACCCGGCTCATTTGACCGGCTCCCACGCCCACGGTCGCCCGGTCTTTGGCAAAGAGGATGGCATTGGACTTCACCCATTTCACCACCCGCCAGGCAAAGCGAAGGTCGGCCATCTCCTCTTCGGTAGGCTGGCGCTGGGTCACCACCCGCCAATCCGCGGCCAGGCTTTGATCCGGCGTTTGGGCCAGAAGCCCGCCATAAACCGTGTGCAGCTCCAGGGGAAAGGCCGCGGCCTGGGTGGCCTTCATCACCCGCAGGTTTTTCTTCTTACTCAAGCGCTGCAGGGCCTGGGGGGTGAAGTCCGGCGCGGCCAAGACCTCCACAAACAATTTGCCGATGGCCTCCACCAGGGGCAAATCCACCGGGCGATTCACCGCAATAATGGAGCCAAAAGCACTGATGGGGTCCGAGGCCAAGGCCTTGTGATACGCGGTGACCAGGTCGGGGTCTGTGGCCAGGCCGCAGGGGTTGGCATGTTTGATAATGGCCACCGCGGGGGTTTCGAACTCCTGCACCGCGCCCCAGGCGCCGTGCAAGTCTCCCAGATTGTTGTAACTGAGGGCCTTGCCCTGAAGCTGCTGGAACGCGGGCTCATACCCCTGCCAGCGATAAAACGCGGCCCGTTGATGAGGGTTTTCACCATAGCGCAAGGGTTGCACCCGGGTGGCGGCCAAAAGCAGGGTGTCGGGCAATAACGCTTCCTCGGCATCCACCTGGCCGGCCAGCCACCGGCTGATGGCCACATCATAGGCCGCGGTATGCCGGAACGCCTTCAGAGCCAGCCGCCGCCGGTCTTCCAGAGTCAGTTGCCCCGCCGCCCATTTTTGCAACACCCATGCATAATCCTGGGGGTCTGTCAAGACGGTCACCCGGGCAAAGTTCTTGGCCGCGGCTCGCAGCAAAGTCACCCCACCGATATCAATCTGCTCCACGGCTTCGGCTTCGGTGACATCCGGCCGGGCCACGGTTTGCTGAAAGGGATAAAGATTGCAAACCACCAGGTCGATGGGAGTCAGGCCATGCGCGGCCAACTCGGCCCGGTCTGCTTCCTGATCCCGGGCCAGAATCGGGCCATGGATGGCCGGATGCAGGGTCTTCACCCGGCCTCCCAGAATTTCGGGAAAACCGGTCACATCGGCCACCGGGGTCACAGGCAGGCCTGCCTGGGCAATGGCCCGGGCTGTTCCTCCGCTGGCGATCAGTTCAAAGCCTAATTCATGCAGAGACCGGGCCAGATCCTGCAACCCGGTCTTATCGAAAAGGGAAAGCAACGCTCGCATTGGGGAAGCCTCCTCGGAAATCAACGCACACGAACTTTTTCCGTGACCACGATGATATCACCTTCTTTGGGATTGTTGAAATTTTCCACCCCAACGCCGCACTCATAACCGGCCCGCACCTCGGTCACATCCTCCTGATACCGCTTCAGGCTGGCGATCACCCCTCGGTGAATCTCCTGGCCCTGGCGCAGGATGATGGCATCGGCATTGCGGCGGATCACCCCATCGGTGACCAGGCACCCCATGACCTTGCGGCCCCGAACCCGGAAGATGGCCCGCACTTCGGCCCGGCCGATCTCCCTATCCTCATAGATCGGCTCCAACATCCCTTGCAGGGCCTTGGACACATCCTCCACCAAATGGTAGATGACCTGGTAGACCCGGATATCCACGCCGTGCTGTTCGGCCAGCCGTTTTGCGACGGCATCCACCTTCACGTTAAAGCCCAGGATCAGCGCACGACTGGCCGCGGCCAGCATCACATCCGACTCGGTGACCGGGCCCACGGCCTTACGCAAAATGCGGATGCCCACCTCGTCGCTGCTCAGGTCCTCCAGAGACTGCACAATGGGCTCCAGCGAACCCTGCACATCCACCTTGACGATCACATTCAGGTCCTTGACCTGACCACTTTGCATCTGGGCGTAGAAGTCTTCCAGGGTCAGGGCTTTGGTCTCTTCCTGCTGTTGCGTCCTGGCTTTTTCCTTGCGTTCCATCGAAATCTGCCGAGCGAGACGGTCGCTTTCCACCACCTGGAAGATATCCCCGGCCTGAGGCAAGCCCTGCAGGCCGGTAATCAGGGCGGGCATCGAAGGTTTGGCTTCCTTCAGTTGGCGCCCGCGATCATCGAACATGGCCCGCACCCGGCCCCATTCCAGGCCTGCGATCAGCGGGTCCCCTCGGTGTAGGGTGCCCTTCTGCACCAGGACCGTGGCTGTGTTGCCCAGTCGGCGGTCCTGCAGGGCTTCGATGACGGTCCCCACGGCCGGGCCTTCGGGATTGGCCTTCAGGTCCATCACATCCGCCACCAGCAACACATTTTCCAGCAGCAGATCGATATTGATGCGCTGCTTGGCGGAAATGGGCACCACAATGGTATCGCCGCCCCAATCTTCGGGCTGCAATCCCAGGTCGGCCAACTGCTGCATCACCCGTTCGGGGTTGGCATTGGGCTTATCGATTTTGTTCAAAGCCACGATAATGGGGACATGCGCGGCCCGGGCGTGGTCGATGGCCTCCTCGGTCTGGGGCATGACCCCATCGTCCGCGGCCACCACCAGGATCACGATATCGGTCACCTGAGCCCCACGGGCGCGCATTGCGGTGAAAGCCGCATGGCCCGGGGTGTCCAGGAAGGTGATCTTGCGCCCCTCCACCTCCACCTGATACGCGGCAATGTGCTGGGTGATGCCGCCAGCCTCTCGTTCTGCGACCCGGGTATTGCGGATCGCGTCCAAAAGGGTGGTCTTGCCATGATCCACATGGCCCAGCACGGTGATCACCGGGGGCCGGGGCTTCAGCTTCGCGGGGTCCTCATTTTCCAGCAAGCGCTCACGCAACGTTTTGGGGCCGGTTTCGCTCTCTTCCAGCTCTTCTTCCAGGATGGTTTCCCGCTGAATTTCCAGGCCCAGTTCCTCGGCTACAATGGCCGCGGTATCAAAATCGATAATCTCATTGATGGTGGCCATGGTGCCGTAGCTCATCAGGATTTTGATGAGCTCAATGGGCGTGGTATGCAATTTCTGCGCCAGGTCCCGCAGCGAAATCACCTCGGGGATCTCAATTACCGTCTCCTCCGGGGTTTCGGGAGCCTGAGGCGGCTTTTCCTCCACCACCGCGGCGGGAGCCGAGGATGCGGCTTGTTTGTTATGCCGACCCCGGCGATGGCTTTTGCGCTTGCCCGAACCGCTGGCTCCGCCCGTGGTGGGCTTGCGCCGGCTCCCACCACGGCGACGTGCGGCTTCCATAGGGCCGGGTCTGGATGCCGATGGCATGCTCAAAGGGGATAAACGTGTCTTCATCATAAAAAATCCTCCCTGTGGAATCACTTCTTTCTGGCAACGGGCCGGGCCCGTGAGCATCAAGAGCACAGCCAGAAAGCAGGGAGGAAGCACACAAAAGAGCACGCGGCCACGCGGGGGTTAAGGCATATCCATTCCTGCCTTTCTGGCTGTATGAAGTTGAATTGAAAAGGATAAGGGATGACCGGCCCAGAAATGCGCCGGGGAAAGGGAACACCGGTTCATGATCCGTTTCCGTGCGAAGGGGGCTCTACAAGCGCCCGGCGGCGCTCCAGTTCCTCTTTCAGCGCCGCGCGTTGGGCCGGGGTCAATTTGGTCTTCAAGGCCCGATCCAGGAACGTCCCGGTCACGGCCTTTTCCCAACAGGCGAGATCATCACAGAGATAAGCACCGCGACCCGATGCTTTCCCGGTGGGATCGTAGAAAACCTCGCCTTCGGGACTGCGTACAATGCGATTCAGCTCCCGTTTGGGGAAGCTTCGCCGACACACCACACAGGTGCGTTGAGGAATGTGTTTGCGACGACCTTTTTTGGTCATGATCGCTCTTAGAATTCGTCAAAGCCGAAGTCATCGAAATCATCAAAGGCGAAATCAGAAGCCCCGCGCTTACGGCGTTTGACCTGGACCAGTCGGCCTAGCTCTTCATCATAGACCAGCTTGCGGTCTTTGCGCTTGCCTCGCTTCTTTTTCTTTTTCTTCTTGCTGAGGCTCGTGACCTCATCTTCCTCGCGTTCGTCCTCAAAGAATTTGGCGTACAGGTCCTTGTCAATTTCCAGGTCTTCTGTTTCGCTGCCAGCCATGCTCAGGGAAAGCTTCTTGGCCAGGGCCCGAATTTCCTCCTCTTCCTCGGAAAGCTGCGGTTCTTCGGGCTGGGCCGGGGCTTCTTTCACTTCGGCCGCGGCCGCGGGTTCTGTTGCCAGGGGTTCGACCACATCCACGATGGGCACATCCAGCTCCTCGCCCGGTTCCAGGATCGCCTCTTCCACCACAGCTTCCTCTTCCAGCAGGCGGCGAGCCGTGGCCAGCAGGTCCGCCTCCCGGGCCCGTTCCTTCTGTTCCTGACGCAGCCGTTCTCGTTCCTCGGGGGTCAGCCCTTCGGCCAATGCTTCATCTTCGCTCTTGATATCGATGCGCCAGCCTGTGAGTTTAGCCACCAATCGTGCGTTCTGGCCTTCCTTGCCGATGGCCAGGGAAAGCTGGCGCTGGGGCACGATCACCAGTGCGGTTTTATCGTGCTCCGGGAAAAGGATCACATCGGTCACCTTGGCCGGGCTCAGCGCGTTGGCCACGAACCTTTCCGGGTTCGGGTCCCATTCCACCACGTCGATCTTCTCGCCGTGGAGCTCCTTGACAATGTTTTGGATGCGGACCCCGCGCATGCCCACGCAGGAGCCCACAGGGTCCACCCCCCGTTGGGTGGCTGTTACGGCCACTTTGGACCGGCTGCCTGCTTCCCGAGCAATGGCTTTGATCTCGACCGCGCCCTGTTTGATTTCGGGCACTTCTTTTTCCAGCAGGCGGCGAAGCATGTTACGATGGGTGCGGCTCAGATGGATATTGGGCCCACGCCCCCCGCGGGTGACCTCCACCACATAAGCCAGGATGCTGTTGCCCTGGCGATAGCGTTCGCCCGGGATCTGGTCACCCCGGTGCATGATGCCTTCCGCCTGTCCGCCATCCAGGGAAATGATCAGGGCATCGTTCTTGCGATCAATCAGGCGCACGGTGCCCTGGATCAACTCGCCCTCTCGTTGTACATACTCCTCGTAAAGCGCGTCCCGTTCGGCCTCGCGGATGCGCTGCAAAATCACTTGTTTGGCAGCCTGCGCGGCGATACGCCCGAAATCCTTGGGCGTGCGTTCGAGGCGGATTTCGTCTCCCACCTCCACCGTGGGATCGTATTGACGGGCTTCTTCTAAGGTGATTTGCGTTTTAGGATCGGTGAGCTCCTCTTCGGGGACCACCCTCATAATCACGTAAATATGCGTGTCCCCGGTCTCTGGGTTCAAACGGGCCTCCACATTTTGCCCGCTGCCAAAATTTTTGCGATAAGCGCTCACCAGGGCTTGTTCGATGGCATTGATGACCACTTGCGGCTTAAGATTGCGCTCCGCACAAATCTGATTAATGGCCATTAAAAGTTGCTTGTTCATATGCAGTTGTTTTTCAATTACCTCGTTTAGATATGAAATTGTCACGAACGCCAGACAAACAAAAAAGTGGGGGGTGCCCACTTTTCAGAAAGAGGTCTGGCTTAGCTGTTTCCATTATACAAAAAATTTCGCCCCTGGTCAAACACACGACGTCCGGTTTGACCCTTCTCCCAAAACCATGATACTGTTACGCCTATGCCCGCACAACCTCCTCCTATCCGCCCCGATATCGCCCGTATGGCCTCCTATCAGCCGGTAAGGCCTTTCGAAGCCTTAAGCCGCGAGATCGGCATCCCTCCTGAACAGATCATCAAATTAGACGCCAACGAAAACCCCTACGGGCCTTCCCCTCGCGTCCGGGAAGCCCTGGCCGCTTATCCCTGGCTTCATATCTATCCCGACCCCCAGCAGACGGCCCTGCGAGAGGCCCTGGCCCAATATGTAGGGGTGCCCACAGCGTACATTCTACCCGGCCATGGTGCGGATGAACTCATTGACTATCTTTGCCGCGTCCTGCTGGAACCGGGAGATGCCATCATCCATTGCCCACCCACCTTTGGCATGTACGCGTTCGATGCCGTCCTCAACATGGGCCGGGTGATTGCAGCGCCACGCCGTGAGGATTTTTCCCTGGACCTGGCGGCCATTGAACGGGCAGCCGCCCATCCCCGGGCCAAAATCCTCTTCCTCACCTCCCCCAACAACCCTGATGGGGGCCTGCTCACCGCCCGGGAACTGGACCGGCTCCTGGAACTCCCCTTGTGGATCGTGGTGGATGAAGCTTACATCGAGTTCGCGGACGCCCCCTCTGTGGCTGCTCGGGTACCCCACACGCCCAACCTCATCGTGTTGCGCACATTTTCCAAATGGGCGGGCCTGGCCGGGCTGCGCCTGGGGTATGGGATTTTCCCCTTGCCTCTGATGGAGGCCCTGTGGAAATTCAAACAACCCTACAATGTGAACGTGGCCGCCACCGTGGCAGGCCTGGCCAGCCTGGAAGACCTGGATTGGTTGCGCGACCGGGTGGCCGCGCTCAAAAAAGAGCGGGAACGCCTTTACCGAGCACTTCAAAACATCCCCTACCTGGACCCTTACCCCAGCCAGAGCAACTTCGTCCTTTGTCGGGTCCGAGGGCGCTCCACCCGAGAGCTGCATCAGGCCCTCTTCCGTCAGGGCGTCATCGTGCGATTCTATGACAAGCCGGGCCTGCGCAACTTCATCCGCATCAGCGCGGGGCTTCCCCAACACACCGACCGCCTCCTCGCCTTATTGCAAAAGGGATGAGATGCCCCCTGCCTCACCGGCACCGATGGTAGGCTTAGCCGACTAAAGTCGGGCCTTGAGGCCTCCGGCCTGAAAGGCGGCCTACGCCGCCTTCCCGAGTGTTGGGTGACGACGCGAGCCTGTGGCATACGGAATGCCGTCAGGGGTGCGCTAGCCGCCGCCCGCCCGGCGATGAAGTCGCCGGGCTATAAAACAGCGCCGGATGAATCCGGCTAGCCCCGGCGTTGTTTTCTGCTCGGAGCGAAACCTCCGAGCTACAAATGCGAAGCCCTGCGGGCTGGCCATGGGAGCCCCGAAGGGGCTTTGCACCCGGCGCCCGAGGGTTCAGCCTCGGGCGCGAAGGAGCGGCGCCGGATAATTCCGGCTAAGCCCCGCAGGGGCGCTGTTTCTAGCCGGGGGAATTATCCCCCGGTGTTGGGTGACGACGCGAGCCTGTGGCATACGGAATGCCGTCAGGGGTGCGCTAGCCGCCACCCGCCCGGCGATGAAGTCGCCGGGCTATAGAACGGCGCCGGATGAATCCGGCTAAGCCCCGGCGTTGTTTTCTGCTCGGAGCGAAACCTCCGAGCTACAAATGCGAAGCCCTGCGGGCTGGACACGGGAGCCCCGAAGGGGCTTTGCACCCGTAGCCCGAGGGTTCAGGATACTGCCTCGGGCGCCTGATAACTGATTACTGATCACTGATTACTGATTACTCTATTTACGGAGCACCCATGTGGATTCAAAAAAACATCTATCTCCGCCCGCGTAGGCGTGGCTTTCATCTCATCACCGATGAAATCCTGCGAGAGCTGCCGGAAATCCGTCAGATCCGGGTGGGATTACTCCACCTCTTCTTGCAGCACACCTCGGCCTCGCTGGCCCTGAACGAAAACGTGGACCCCACCGTACGCGCGGACCTGGAGGCTCATTTCAGTCAGCATCTGGCCCCCGCCCACATGCCCTACTATCGCCATACCTATGAGGGGGCCGACGACATGCCCGCGCACATCAAGACCGTGCTTATCGGCAACGAACTCACCATCCCCATTACCCAGGGGCGGCTCAACCTGGGAACCTGGCAAGGGGTTTACCTGGGCGAACACCGGGATCGGGCCCGGTCCCGGCGTGTGGTTGCCACCCTGTGGGGGGAACCCTTGAATCAGAGCTAACCGCGCCCATGACAGGAATCGAGACATTGCCCGTCCTCACCCTTCATGTGGTATACTTGAGCTCGACTCCCTTTTCTTATCCATGAGACCTCTATGAAAGAGCGACGCTATCAGCCCCGACGACGACAACAGCGCCCCCGCTCCCCTTGGGCCGCGCTGCTTATCCCCTTTTTGGCGATTGTGATCACCGGGGGCCTCTTTTATCTTCTGGCCACCATGCTGGGCGGTGGGGTCATTCCCGTGGCCACGCCCACCGCGGTCACTGCGGCCCAGGGAACGGAACCCACCCACACCCCCACGCCTGTTGAGCC
>JALWZT010000002.1 GCA_027002405.1 Anaerolineae bacterium
CGAGGCACCAACGAACGTCAAACGTAAAACGTGAAACGTCAGGTCATGACGCATGACGTTTGACGCTTGACGAAATCGGCTTCCCGCGCCAACGTGGCCGTGAGACGTTTTCATCCGTATCGGCGAACTGCCGTTCGTGATGACTGCTTTGTAAATAGGATTCGGATCAGGATTAGGATTGCGGATCGCCAGGACAACGTTGAGCGAGGCACCAACGGGCGTGTTCAGTGTTCAGTGTTCAGTAGTTGAACATAAGACCATCTGCGGAAATCTGCGAAGCATCTGCGCAAATCTGCGTTCTCTCCACCTACGACTTGCCACTTGCAAACCCGCAAGGGCGTTCCCATTTTTTGCAGAACCAACATCCCCAATACCCAATATCCAATACCCAATATCCGGTATCCCCATGCCCTACACCACCCTTTTCCCCACCCTCCCCCTCAGCCAGGTGCCCCAGCTTACGCCCGAGCAGATGGCCCAAGTGGACCGGCTGGCCATGGAGACCTTCGGCATTCAGCTCATCCAGATGATGGAAAACGCGGGCCGCAACCTGGCGGATCTGGCCCAGGCCATGCTCGAAGATCAGGTGGAAGACCGGCCATTGCTGGTTCTCGCGGGCCGGGGCAACAACGGCGGTGGGGGCTTGGTCGCGGCCCGGCACCTGGCCAATCGCGGGGCCCAGGTGCAGGTGGTTCTGGCCCATGACCTGGACACGTTCCAGGGCGTCCCTGCCCATCAGTTGGAAATCCTCCTGGCCATGGGGGTTTCGGTGATGTACGCGGAAAATGGCTGGGAACTGCCCAGCGCGGACTTGGTCATCGATGCGCTCATCGGGTATGGCTTGCGCGACGCCCCCCGAGGGCCCGTTGCGGACCTCATCCAATTGGCCAACAGCCACCCCGCACCCGTCCTCAGCCTGGACATCCCTTCCGGCCTGGATGGCACGAACGGCCAGGCCTACACCCCTTGCATCCGGGCCGAAGCCACCCTGACCCTGGCTCTGCCCAAGCAGGGGCTCTTTCTGGCCCCCCACATCGCGGGCCATCTCTTTTTGGCCGATATCAGCATCCCTCCCATCCTCTACGAAGCCCTCGACCTGGACCTTCCTCCCATCTTTGCCCAAAACCCCATCCTTCACATCCCCATCCAAACCTCATGAGCGCTCTATTTCCCATTTACGATCTCCCCACCGCGCGACGGACCATCCTCCAGCGTCGGGGATGGGCCGATACCGACTATCCCCCTTCCCTTTTGGAAGGCATCCAACGCATCTTTGGTGAGCCCCTCACGCCCGAACAGGCCGTGAGCCGCGTCCTGCACGATGTCCGCACCCAGGGGGACGCGGGATTGCGACGCTGGACCCAACGGATTGATGGTTTCCAGGCCGAGAGTTACCAGGTCCCTCCCGAAGCCTGGGACCAGGCCCTGGAACGCATGGATCCCGAACTGCGTGAGGCCCTATGGGCTTCGGCCGACCGTATCGCGGCCTTTCATCGCCGCCAGCCCGCGCATTCCTGGATCCACCAGGACCAGGACGGCGTTTTGGGGCAACTGGTCCGCCCCCTGGATTCCGTGGGGGTCTATGTGCCTGGGGGCAGCGCGCCTTTGCCCTCCTCCCTGCTGATGGCCGCGGTCATTGCTCGGGTAGCGGGGGTCAAGCGTATCGTTGCCATGACGCCCCCCCATCGCGAAACCGGCCGGGTGCCTGATGTGATTTTGGCCGCGGCCGCGATTGCAGAGATCGATGAGCTCTACGCGTTGGGCGGCGCCCAGGCCATCGCGGCCATGGCCTTTGGCACCGAAAGCATCCCGGCCGTGGATAAGATCGTCGGCCCGGGCGGGTTGTTTGTGACCCTGGCCAAACGTCAGGTTTTCGGTGTGGTGGGCCTTGATGGCTTGCCCGGCCCCACCGAAACCGTGGTCATTGCCGATGAGCATGCAGACCCGGGCATGGTCGCGGCCGATTTGCTGGCCCAGGCAGAACACGACATCCTGGCCACAGCCATTCTGCTCACGCCCAGCCGAGCCCTGGCCCAAGAGGTCCAGGCCCAGGTAGCAACCCGCGCGCAACAACTGAGCCGGGCCCAGATTATCGCCCAATCCCTTCCCCACCGCGGGGGTGCGGTCATCACTCCCGATCTGGTCACCGCGGTGGAGGAGGCCAATCGGTATGCGCCCGAGCATCTTTGCCTTTCGGTGGCCGACCCCTGGTCCCTGCTCCACCTGGTGCGCCATGCGGGAGGGGTTTTTGTGGGGGAAAACAGCTTCGAGGTCTTGGGGGATTACATCGCGGGCCCCAGCCACATCATGCCCACCGAAGGCACGGCCCGCTACGCCTCTCCGGTAAATGTGGAAGATTTCATCAAGCGCATCAGTTTGGTGGCTCTGACCCCGGACGCGGGCGCGGCCTTGAGTGCCATTGCCGCGCGCATCGCGGAAGCCGAAGGTCTGGACGCCCACGCGGCGGCCGCGTGGGAACGGGTGCGCAAGGTGACGGACGGAGCCAGCAGGTCGTAAGCGGCTTTCACCCGCTCCTGCAAAATGCCGGAGCGAAGCAACTGCAAATAGCCAGGTTCTCTCTTCATAAAGAAAAGCCCCCGGTTTTTGGCCGGGGGCAGGGTGGGCAATAGCGTTTAGAGGTGGACGACCTGGGCCAGGGACTTGAGTCGTTCCCAACGCTCTTCGATGTCCTTTTGCGCCGCGTCCAGCAGCTCTTCCGCGTGATCGGGATTGGTCTTGAAGAGCATGCGGAAGCGGGCCTCACGCATGGCGTAGTCGGCAAAGGGCTTCTTGGGTGCCTTGGAATCGAGAATCAGTGGGGGTTTGCCCTGTTCCCGGCGCCGAGGATCGTAGCGGAAGAGGGGCCAGAACCCGGTTTCTACCGCGAGTTGTTGATGGTCCAGAGCTTCTTCCAGCCCATAACCGTGGGCAATGCAGTGACTGTAGGCGATGATCAGGCTGGGGCCCGGGTAGGATTCGGCCTCCAGGAAGGCTTTCACGGTCTGGCTGTCTTTGGCGCCAAAGGCCACCTGGGCCACATACACATAGCCATAGCTGATGGCCATCAGGGCCAGGTCCTTCTTGGGCAGGGGTTTACCGGCAATCGCGAATTTGGCCGCCGCGGCCATGGGCGTGGCCTTGGAAGCCTGGCCGCCGGTGTTGGAATAGACCTCAGTGTCCATCACCAATACGTTCACATCCCGACCGGAAGCCAATACGTGGTCCAGGCCACCATAGCCGATATCATAAGCCCAGCCGTCACCGCCGATGATCCACACCCCGCGGCGCAGCAGCATGTCGGCCAGGCTCAGCAGGTCCTTCGCGTCCAGGGAGTCGATACCCTGCAATTTGGCTTTGAGCTCTGCGATGTTCTCCCGCTGTTTGGCAATGCCTTCCTCTGTGCTTTGGTCCGTATGGAGCAAGCGGTCGGCCAGGTCATCGCCGATGATGTCTCGCATGCGGTTGACCAATTCTCGGGCGTATTCGCTTTGTTTGTCTCGGGTCAGGGCCATCCCCAAACCGAACTCCGCGTTGTCCTCGAAGAGGGAGTTGCTCCAGGCCGGGCCGCGGCCATCCTTGTTCACCGACCAGGGCGTGGTGGGCAGGTTGCCGCCGTAGATGCTGGAACAGCCCGTGGCGTTGGCCACGACGATCCGGTCGCCAAAGAGCTGGGTCATCAGCTTGATGTAGGGGGTTTCGCCACAGCCCGGGCAGGCGCTGGAGAATTCGAACAGCGGATCCAGAAGTTGGATGTTTTTGACGTTGTTATACTTCACAAAACCAAAGCGTGGGGGTTCGGGGAGCGTGAGGAAGAAATCCCAATCCCGACGCCCTTTTTCCCGCAAGGGCAATTGCGGTCGCATGTTGATGGCCTTGCGGTTGGGGTCTTTCTTGTCGGTCACAGGGCAGGCTTCGACGCACAGGGTGCAGCCGGTGCAGTCTTCCACCGCCACCTGCAGGGTGTATTTCCAACCCTTGAACTCTCGCCAGCGGGCATCCACAGCCTCGAAGCCTTCGGGCGCGTTCTCCAGGTACTTGGGATCAAAGACTTTGGCGCGAATGGTAGCATGGGGACAGACCAGGACACATTTGCCGCATTGGATGCAGATATCCGGTTCCCACACGGGCACTTCCAGAGCCAGGTTGCGCTTCTCCCACCGGGTCGTGCCGCTGGGATAGGTGCCATCCGCGGGCAGCACGCTGACGGGCAGGTTATCGCCTTCCCCTGCGATCATCTTACCCAACACGTTTTTCACGAAGTCGGGCGCTTCTTCGGGGACGGGCGGCTTCATGGTCAGGGTGCTGGTGGCCTGCTCGGGCACAGGGATTTCGTAGAGATGGGCCAGGGTTTTGTCCACGGCCTCGAAGTTCTTCTGGACAATCTCCTCGCCCTTTTTGCCATAGGTCTTGACAATGGCCTCCTTGATCTTACCGATGGCTTCATCCCGGGGCAGGATGCCGCTGATGGCAAAGAAGCAGGTCTGCATGATGGTATTGATGCGTCGGCCCATCCCCGTTTCTTTGGCCACGCTGTAGGCATCGATGGCATAAAACTTGAGCTTCTTCTTGATGATGGTTTCCTGCACTTCCCGGGGCAGGTGGTCCCACACCTCTTCCGGGGGATAAGGGGCGTTCAACAGGAAGGTGGCTCCTTCCTTGGCATAAGCCAGCATGTCCCGGTGGAAGAGGAATTCAAACTGATGCACCGCGACAAAGTCTGCGTGCTTGATCAGATAGGTGTTGTGGATGGGGCGAGGCCCAAAACGCAGGTGGGAGATGGTCCAGGCGCCCGCTTTACGGGAGTCGTACACGAAATACCCCTGGGCGTGGAAGTCGGTCTCTTCACCAATGATCTTGATGGAGTTTTTGTTCGCGCCCACGGTCCCATCGGAGCCCAGGCCCCAGAACATGCCCTGGAAGACGTCATCCGGGATCAGGTCGAAGTCGGGGTCGAAGTCGATGCTGGTATGGGTGACATCATCGTAGATGCCCACGGTGAAATGGTTTTTGGGGTGGTGTTTCTTCAATTCATCGAAGACCCCTTTGACCATGCCGGGGGTGAATTCTTTGGAAGAAAGGCCATAGCGCCCGCCCACCACGAGCGGCGCGTGCTTGAAGGGGGCGGTGCCTTCGCGCATGGCTTCGCTGATGGCGTTCCCCACATCCAGATAGAGGGGTTCGCCCGCGCTGCCGGGTTCTTTGGTACGGTCCAGGGTCGCCACCTTTTTGACGGTGGAAGGCAAGGCTTGCATGAGGTGTTTGACAGAGAAGGGGCGATAAAGACGTACTTTGATCAACCCCACCTTTTCGCCCCGTTCCACCAGCCATTTCACGGTCTCTTCCGCGGTCTCTGCGCCCGAGCCCATCATGATGATGACCCGTTCCGCGTCGGGAGCGCCCACGTATTGGAAGACCTGATATTGGCGCCCCGTGAGCTTGGCGAACTCGTCCATGGTCTCCTGGACGATATCCGGGGTCTTCAGGTAGTAGGGGTTCACGGTCTCCCGGGCCTGGAAGAAGACATCGGGGTTTTGGGCTGTGCCCCGGATAAAGGGGCGTTCGGGGTCCAGGGCCCGCGCCCGATGGGCATGGATCAGTTCGGGCTTGATCATGGCCCGCATGACCTCATCGCTCAATTTTTCCACTTTGTTGATCTCATGGGAGGTCCGGAACCCATCCATCACATGAAGGAAAGGTACCCGGGCTTTCAGCGTAGAGGCCTGGGCGATGAGCGCGAAATCCATGACCTCTTGCACCGAGTTGGCGAAGAGCATGGCAAACCCGGTGGCCCGGGTGGCCATCACATCGCTGTGATCCCCAAAGATGGAAAGGGCTTGAGCCGCGACCGAGCGGGCCGCGATATGGAACACCGTGCTGGTGAGCTCCCCTGCGATTTTGTACATGTTGGGGATCATCAACAACAACCCCTGGCTGGCTGTAAAGGTGGTGGTCAGGGACCCGGTTTGCAAGGCCCCGTGCACCGCGCCAGCCGCCCCACCTTCCGATTGCATCTCCACCACCACGGGAATGGTCCCCCAGATGTTCGGTTTATGTTCCGCACTCCATTGATCGGCCCATTCCCCCATGGGTGAGGAAGGGGTGATAGGATAAATTGCGATGACTTCGTTCGTCTTGTGAGCAACGTAGGCGGCCGCCTCATTGCCATCGATGGTCACGATTGGTCCAGCCATAATGCACTTCCTTGTACAGTTAAGTAGAGAGAGAGAGGGAAGACGATACAATACCATTGAAAATTATGGCGCGATCAAAGCCCAATTGCCATGATAAACATCAGTTAATAACCAAGTCGGCGCAGGTGTTCCTCGCTCATGCCGAAATGATGGCCAATTTCATGAAGCACGGTGCGCTGCACCTGGCGACGGATGGCCTCTGGCGTGGGGAAGTGATTCACCATGGGATACATGAAGATGGTGATCCGATCCGGAGGGACCATGCCGTAATAGGAGGTGCGTTGGGTCAAGGGAACCCCCTGATAGAGGCCGTATAGAGCCTGGCCGGGCTTGAGACCTACAGAACGCTTCTGTTCGGGGGTGGGATACAGGGCCACGGTCACGGCCACATTTTCCATCATGGCATGAACTTCCGCGGGCAAATTTTCCACGGCCTCGGCCACGTAGCGTTCAAATTCCTCAAAAGTTATGGCCATAATCTATTATAGCACAAAAAAACGCCCACGTTCACTTACGCGGGCGTTCCAAAACAGGGATTCCAACTTCAGAGGGTCAGTCTCGGTAGATTTTGGCCAGGATGTCGCCGGCGTCCATGATCAGGTAATCTTCGCCTTCGATTTTGATCTCGGTGCCGGTGTATTTGGGGTAGAGGACGACATCGCCCACGGCCAGAGGGGTTTCGTCCTCGTCAATTTCGGGGCCCAAGGCCACCACTTCGCCTTCCTGAGGCTTTTCTTTGGCGGTTTCGGGGAGATAAATACCGCTTTCTGTCTTCGAAGCTTGCTTCAGGACCTTGATGAGTACGCGTTCGCCAAGGGGTTCAACTTTCATGGTTCACACTCCGTTGTGAATTGGGTGATAGGATGCAATGAGAAGGGTTTATGGTCAAAGGTTGAGTTATCCACGAAGACCAAGAAGTTTATCAATTTTGGGTTTATCGAAGCCGACAATGACCTCTTTGCCGATTTTGATCACGGGCACTCCCATCTGGCCGCTCATTTTTTGCATGTCGCGGGCGGCCACCGGGTCGCGCGACACATCCACCTGTTTGAATTTGATGTTATGCGCGCGGAAATACTTCATGGCCCGTTTGCACCAACTGCATGTGGGCGTGGTAAAAATCAAAACCTTGGGTTGTTTTTTCTTTTTCTTTGCAGAAGCAGGGGATTTCACTTGCGTGGTCATGGGTCACCTTTTACAAAAACAACGGGGATAAATCCTTTCGCACGAAGAAACCAGCGGCGCAAAGGTCGCTGGTCCTTCTCTTAGATGCACATCCCTGGGGGAAACGTTACATGCCTTTTGGAACAGGCGCCACCAACGGCAGTTTGCCGATACCGAGGGAAATGGGGACGCTGATTTGCGCAGATGTTCGTCATGCTGAGCGACCGGAGGGAGCGAAGCATCTAGCGAGCGAAGCGAGCGCCATGCGGTGTTTTTTGCGCTTCGCTAGATTCCTCGGTCGCTGCGCTCTCTCGGAATGACGTCGCGGGGCTCTACTGATTACTGATTACTGATAACTGATCACTGATTACTCTATTTACAAAGCAGTCGTCACCCGCGACAGCGCGCCGATACCGATGAAAACGCCTCGCGGCCAGGATGGCGGGCCGTGAAACGTGATGCGTGATGCGTAAGATGCTCACGTTTCACGCATCACGCCCGTTGTCGTCTCGCTCAACGTAGGCCTGGCGATTTTAATCCTAATCCTAATCCTAATTCCTAATCCTGATCCGAATCCTATTTACAAAGCCGAGGCGCCAGGGTATTCATTTGGATAGAAGCCATCTTTTGGCGTAGAATGCACCACAAGGATGCTTCTGCGCTGAGGAAGGCGCTTTTGATATTAGCAGTCTCAATGCGAGAGTGCCAAATTATTATGCCACAAGCCGCTCTTTGGGTCAAACTTATAAGGATTTCAAAATGAACGTATCCGCATCGCCTCATCTCCATTTTCTTTGGCTGGAAGTTTCGGACCTGGCCCGTTCCACCATCTTCTATCGTGACCATGTGGGCCTAAAAGTTACGGAAGAAAACGAGGCTTTCATCACCCTGGACATGGGGCAGCCCCAGTTGTATCTGGCCGTGGGGGAACCCCGGCCCGCCAGCATGTATCTGGCCCTGGCTGTGGCCGATGTCGATGCGCTGTACGCCCGATTGCAACAAGCAGGGATGGAAGTCACCCCACCCCAGGATGAAGGCTGGGCCCGGTACATCGAATTCACCGACCCGGACGGGTACCGTTGGCTGGCCCTCACACCCACCGAGCCATCCGATACGCGCCTAGAGTAATCAGTTATCAGTAATCAGTTATCAGTAATCAGTTGCAGGGCTAGCCGGATTCATCCGGCGCCGTTCCGTAAATAGGATCAGGATTAGGATCAGGATTAGGATCAGGATTAGGATTGAACACTGAACACTGAAACGCCCCTGCCTGGGTCGTTTTACGGATGCCCCCAGGGATGCTACAATAAATTTATGGACGAAAAGCCTGGTTATCTCGAACTCGGCGAGGCTTACCCCGGCCAAGAGGGCTTTTTGATCGGCGATGAGCAAGGCCTGAGACGGTTGCGTCAGGCTATCGACGTGGCCCTGGAACAGGGGGAATGTCTGGATATGCCTCTGGGCGAGTTCGGTGGCGTGCGGGTGCTTCCCACCGAGTTCTTTACGGAAGAGGAAGCGTATGAAGAATGCGGTTCTTGGGCCTGCTTGCTGATTTTGCTGCTGCTTCTGGTTCTGCTGGCGATTTTCTTGGTTGGGCTCTATGTCACCGTCACTACCCTCTGGCATTGGATCGGACAATGATGAAAACCTGGCGAGCCATCCTCCTCCACGCCCTTCTCTTTCTCATCTTCCTCCAGCTTCTCACCGATTTCGTAGCAGCCATCTACGCGTTTGGATTGATGGGATTGGGCATCCCGCCCGAAATCGGCTTTGTCCTCCTTCTCTTTTCGCCCCTGCTGCTCCTGGCCCTCCGCCGGCCCGGCCCACGGCTGACCACAGCCCTTTTCCTCGTGGTCCTTCTGGCCCGGGTGGTCGAGCCCACGTTGCCCACGCGCGAGCGGCTCATCCTCTCGGGCGTGGGGGTGGCTGCCTGGCTCATGCTCTTCCCCATCCTGCTGGAGCGGGAAATCCGGCGGCCTGATGGGGATAGCGCGCGGATCTTAACCGCGGGCCTGTTGCTGGCAACGATGACTTCGGCCCTGCTGCGGGCCGCGGGCGCGGGCGTGGATATCAGCCTCATGGGATGGGGGCAGGTTATCGGCGTGGGGGTGGTGGTTGCAGCGGCGTGGTTGGGGT
>JALWZT010000003.1 GCA_027002405.1 Anaerolineae bacterium
GCGGGGGAGAACAGCGGAAGGGAATCAGATGACGGCCTCCGCCGTCCAAAACGGCGACAAAAGGGGTCGCCGAAGGGCGACCATTGGCGCGAAGCGCCTCCATAGGCACGAGTTTACTCGGCAAGTGCTGCGGCAAAAAAGGGAAGTTATTTCTGGACGCTCACTTGGCGTGAGATTCTCATCCGCGCCAGGATACGCCCTTATCGCGGTCAAGCAGGGTGGACGCTACGCAAAGCCTGGCGGAACGCGGCCATATTGGCGGCCACACTGGCCCGGGTATTGAAGATGGCCGAGCCCGCAACCAATACCGTGGCCCCGGCCTCCACCACTTCCCTCGCGTTATCCGGTTTGATCCCCCCATCCACCTGAATGACCACCTGCTCTTCCAATCCCCGCTGGACCAACATGGCCCGCAAGCGCGCGATTTTGCCTGTGCTGGTAGGGATGTAGGACTGCCCGCCAAACCCAGGATTCACCGACATGATCAACACCAGTTCTACATAGGGCAAGATCTCTTCCAAAGCCACCAGGGGGGTGGCCGGGTTCAAAGCCACGCCGGCCCGGGCTCCCAGCCCATGGATTTGCTGAATCACCCGATGGAGATGGGGGCACGCTTCCACATGCACGGTAAGGGAATCCGCGCCAGCCTCCACAAACGCGGGGATGAGCCGCTCCGGCTGGAGGACCATCAAATGCACATCCAGGGGGAGCGTGGTCAGCGGCCGCAACGCCCGCACCACCATAGGCCCCATGGTGAGATTGGGCACAAAATGGCCATCCATCACATCCACATGAAGCCAATCCGCGCCCGCGTCCACAGCTTCCTGGACCTGTTGGCCCAGCCTGGAAAAATCGGCTGAAAGAATCGAAGGGGCGAGTTTGAAAGAAGGCATGATTTTTTCCTTCAGAGGGCCTCCCACAGGGGCAGGTGGAGCCTATCCCCTGCCTGGGGCACCCAAATGGGACCCTGGAAGCTTTCCCCGGCCTCCTGGCGCCAGACCTGAGGATCACCTGCCAGGCGATGGACCAGGGCCAGGGCCTTGACCCCGGCCGCGGCGGCAACCTGTCCTGCCTCCCGGGCCGATGTATGGACCCCCGCGGTGGTTTGGCCCAGGGTTTCGGCCGCGGTGGCTTCGTGGATGAGGAGGTCCGCGGCCTGGGCCAGGTCGACAACGGCCTGGCTGGGGGTGGTATCCCCCGAATAGACCAGGCTGAAGCTCGGACGGGCATCGGTGGGGGCGAAATCGAATCGGGCCGCGTACGCGGGGAGCTCCTCCGCGTGGGGGGTGCGGGCCAGGGTGATGCTGATGTCATCCACGCCGGGGATGGGCACGCTCTTCCCTTCCTCCAAAAAGAGAAACGCGAGTTCTTCCGCCACCTTGGGCAGATACCCGGGATACACCACCTCCATGAGCATGAGCCAGGCTTCCAGGGTGGGTCGGGCGCCCAGGAGATAGCGCGTGCGATGGTAAAAGAGGAAAATAGGGCTGCCCAGGATGTGATCCCCGTGATGATGGCTGAAATAGATGTGGGTGATCTGCTGGGGCGAAATCCCCACCCGATCCAGTTGCATCATCACCGCGGGGCCCGCGTCCAGCAAGATGCGCGCAGGGCCGTGGCGGATCAAGAGGGCGGTGTGGTCACCGGCGCGTTCGGGCATGATGGCCCCGGTGCCGAGGAAGATGAGTTCGGTCATGGTTGTTCATACCACCTGGTCCGTAGATAGAGTAATCAGTGATCAGTGATCAGTAATCAGTGGAAATCTGCGTTCCCTCCACCTGCCACTTGCTACCTGCCACTTGCAAACCCGCCTGGCGCTCTTTGCGTTTTTGCGTGAGATTTTTCGTCGTTATGAGGTGAGTCATCGCTCATGCCACCTGGTCTAACAGGCCCGTGCGGCGGTTGAATGCCTCGATCAAGGCATCCAATTCCTCGACGTGCCCATGAATGCTGCCCCAATAGGCCTCGGCATCGTACCATTGAGCCTGGATTTCTTCGTAGGTCTTGCCTTGCTGTTCCACCCAGGTGTAGTACTTCAGGTTATGGATGCGTTTGCGGTCGTAGTAGCGGGTTTCCAACATATGGTCCGTGGTGATGCCTGCCAGCCAGCGGGCATGCGCGGCGATGGCATCCTCCCGGGTGAATTCCCCCCGCTCCTGGGTCAGTTCCCGCAGACGGCTTTGATACATCTCCATGGAGTCAGTGGCCACGGTGATGATCACATCATGTTCGCCCAGCTCGTAGTATTTGGCGAATTTGATGGAGGAGATGAGATTGGCGATGCTGGAGATGCCCAGCAGGTCCAGTTTGCTCACAAAGTCTTCGGGCACGCCCTGTTCCACCAGATAGCGCTTGCCCTCGGGCTCGTTGAACAGCCGCATCAGAGACATGGTGGCTTCATCATCCACGGCCATGACCATATCGGTGTTCTTCACGTTGTGAATCCAGGGCACATGCTTATCCCCAATGCCTTCGATGCGATGGGCCCCGAAGCCATTTTCCAACAGGGTGGGGCATTGCAGGGCCTCGCTGGCCGCGATCTTGCTGGTGGGGAATTGCTCTTTCAGATAATCCCCGCTGGCGATGGTGCCCGCGGAGCCGGTGGTCAGCACCAGGCCCCGGTATCGGTCCAGGGGCCCCATTTCCTGCAACAGCACCTCTTCCATGGCCGGGCCGGTGATCTCATAATGCCACAGGTAATTGCCAAACTCGTCGAATTGATTGAAAATCACCAGCGGTTCCCCCGAAGCCCGCAGCTCGTTGCATTTGTCGAAAATCTCCTTGACGTTGCTTTCCGAACCCGGGGTGGCAATGATCTCCCCTGCCACCGACTTCAGCCAGTCGAAGCGTTCCTTGCTCATGCCTTCGGGCAAGATGGCGACAGATTCACAGGCCAGGAGGTTCGAATCATACGCGCCGCCCCGGCAGTAGTTGCCGGTGGAGGGCCACACCGCTTTGTGGTAGGTGGGGTCAAACTGGCCCGTCACCAGGCGAGGAACCAGGCACCCAAAGGCAGCGCCCACTTTATGCGCGCCTGTGGGGAACCATTTGCCGATGAGGGTGATGATCCGGGCCTCAACCCCGGTGAGCTCGCGGGGGTATTCCAGGTAATTGACCCCCCCAAAGCCGCCGCCAAAGGACACGGGCTCGTTCTTCCAGGTGATGCGGAAGAGGTTCAGGGGATTCAAATCCCACAGGCCCACGTTTTTTAACCGGGCTTTGATGGCGTCGGGAATGCGCTCCGGATGCCGCTGCTGTTCAAAGGTGGGGATGATGATGTGGCGTTCCCGGGCACGCGCAATCGCGTGCTCCAGCCAGGTTTCGTTGTGAATGGTGAGGTCGATGAGATGGTATTTGGACATGAGATTGGGATGGGAAATGAAAGGAGAATGAATTTATCAGGAGGTCGGGGGGGCCGAGGGCGAGGGGCGTTTCAGGAACATGACGGTGCGTTCCACCTCGACCACCACCTGACCGTGCTGGTTTTTGCCCCAGTGTTTCAGGCGCACAATGCCCACATCGGGCCGAGAGCGGGATTCGCGCATGGAAAGGACTTCGGTTTCCACGTAAATGGTGTCGCCGTGGAAGACAGGATGGGGATGGACGACGCGTTCGTAGCCCAGGTTGGCCACGATGGTGCCCTGGGTGAGATCGCCCACGGTGATGCCCACCACCACCCCCAGGGTGAAGATGCCGTTGACGATGCGCTGGCCAAAGCGGGTTTGCGCGGCAAAGTCCTCATTGAGATGCAAGGGTTGGGGGTTCATGGTGAGGGTCGAAAAAAGGACGTTGTCCATCTCGGTGATGGTTCGGCCCAGGGCATGTTGGATTTTCATGCCCACATGGAGGTCGTCGTAGTATTTACCAGCCATAGGAATTGGGATTGGGGATTAGGATTAGGATTGGGATTGGGATTGGTAGAGCAGTTCTGGCATCAGTTGATTGAGGGATTATAATGAGAAAGGGAAGAATAACGCAAGCATGGTATAATGGGGTCATGCAGACGCGCACCAAAGTCACTTCTCTTCTCTTATTGGTTGGCCTGTTTTTGATCCTGCTTTGGGTTTACCCAGGCGAAGGCTCATGGCAGGATCGGATATGGTGGGGTCTGGAGACGATGGATCAGTGGCTCGCGACGCAAGAAGGGCCCGAGGCCACGTTGCAACCCGCGGCCGCGAGTCTGGAGCCCTGGTGGCAGGCGTATTTCACGGACCCCACCTGCCCACCGCCGGAGCAACGGCAGGATGGGCTGGATGTCCAGGTGGCTCAGGATATCCTTGCCGCGCAGCAGGGGGTGGATATGGCCATGTTCGATCTGGAGGTCCCCACGGTGGTCGATGCGCTTATTCAGTTGGAAAGGGAAGGGAAGCGCGTACGCGTGGTCACGGAGAGCGATCATGAGGACCAGCGCAGTATCCGTCGTTTGCGGCGGCATGGGGTCAGCGTAGTGACCGATAAGCGCCGGGGATTCATGCATAATAAGTTCCTCATCATCGATGATGGGGTGGTATGGACCGGCTCCATGAACCTCACCAGCAATGGGGTGTATTGCAACCACAACAATTTTGTGCGCTTCGATTCGGTCCCACAACTGGTTGCCAATTATCGATCTGAGATGGATGAGATGTATGAACGGCGCCTGTTTGGGACCAAATCGCCTCGTAATACCCCCTACGAACGCTTTACCTTTCAAAACGCGCAGATTCAAAATATCTTTGCGCCCGAAACCAGCGCGGTGCCCCAGATCGCGCGTACGCTGGCCACAGCTCAGGAAGAGATCGCGATCATGGCCTTTTCTTTCACCAGCCGCACCCTGGGCGAAACCGTGTTGGGGCGGGCTCAGGCAGGGGTGTTGGTGCGCGCGTTGTTCGAAGAAATGGGCGCGGAAAACGAAACCAGTTATTTTGTGCGACTCCAACGAGACCACTATCCCAATGTCGTGGTGAAAAAGGCGACCGATACGGGCATTATGCACCACAAAGTGATCCTTATCGATCACCGGGTGGTGATCTTCGGTTCCTACAATTTCACCGATAGCGCGGATAAACGCAACGATGAGAATGTGCTCATTATCGAGGACCCAGGGTTGGCCCAGGCTTTTGAAGCCGAGTTCGAAACATTGTGGGCCGCGGGCGAATTGGGTGTCTTTCAATAGAGGAGCAATGGAGGGCTTCGTAAACGTTCATCATCTGGCGCTGTTTCGCAGCCCAGGGCCCAAGTTAACCCGGCAAGCGCTCGCCAAGAAATCGGGGCGCTCCCGTCTCCTGCCCCCCTTATTCCTGTTCCTCATATCCCAACTTACGTAGCTCGCGACGGAGCGCGGCCAAGGCCCGAAATTGCAACGCCTTAATCGCCCCTTCACTTTTCTTCATCCGCTTCGCAACTTCCGAAATCCGCATCTGAGCAAGAAACCGCAAAAGGATCACATCGCGCTGCTCTTCCGTTAAATTATGAAGAGCCTCATAAAGATAGCGATAGGATTCCTTAGCAAGGAGTTGCTGCGAAGGATCATATCCTTCCAGGTTGGCCCCTTCTAAATAGGCTATCCATGTGATAAGGTCTTGCTCTGGGCGGTCCTCGGGCGGCTCCACCTGATGATAATGCGCCTGATAGCGATAATAGTCATAAATCAAGTTCTGGGCGATACGATTGAGCCATCCCCCCAGGCTTTCGGGCTCCTGAGAGCGGAAGCTTTGAATTGATTTGACGGCCCGCTCGAAAACCTCATTGGCCAGGTCTTCCGCCACGCATGGATCATCGACCCGACTGGAGATAAAACTATAAAGTCGCGGATAATAACGATTAAAGATGATCTGCCACGCATCTTCATCCATGCGACGCGCTCGCATCAGCAAAGACTCCAAAGGCGCGTCAGAATCAGAAGAAAATTGATACATCATGAATCACATGAATCAAGGGGGGGAGATATTTTTTGAAAAAAGAGAGGTGAAGCCCATTGTACTACAAATTTCCGAATTACGACATTTTCGACGCGGCCGTATTCTAGATTACAAAATTTGCTCAGGATTTCCTCTTGGGATATGATCCCTCCCATGTATTTCCAACAGTTCTACGAACCCCGCTTAGCCCAATACAGTTATCTGATCGGCTGCCAGGCGACGGGCGACGCCCTGGTCGTCGATCCGCTACGCCATATCGAGCCTTACGTGCAACAGGCCCAACAGCAGGGGCTGAGCATCGCTTACGTCACCGAAACCCATATCCACGCCGATTTTCTCAGCGGCGCCCGGGCCCTGGCTCAAGCCACGGGGGCCACCTTGCTTCTTTCCGATGAGGGAGGCCCGGAATGGGCCTATACCTTCCCCCACCAGGGACTCCGAAAGGGTGATTCATGGCATGTGGGCAATCTACGGGTGCAGGCCATGCACACCCCGGGCCATACCCCCGAGCATCTCAGCTTCCTCATCACCGACACCGGGGCCGACTCTCAGCCGGTCATGCTCCTCAGTGGGGATTTCCTCTTTGTGGGGGAGGTGGGCCGACCTGATTTGCTGGATATGGTCAAGGCAACGCCCGGGCAAAGTGAAGCCATGGCCCGGCAACTGTTCCATGCCCTGCAAAAAATCCGCGCGCTCCCCGATCATCTGTTGGTGTGGCCTGGGCATGGGGCAGGCTCAGCCTGTGGCAAAGCCCTGGGCGCTATGCCCGCGACGACATTGGGTTACGAAAAGCGAACGAACTGGGCACTCCTCGAACAGGACGAAGAGGCTTTCGTACTACGCCTTTTGGCCGAACAGCCCCTGGCTCCCAGATATTTCCCTCGCATGAAACGCTGGAATCGCCAGGGAAAGGGCTGGGATACCGTCCCACCTCGACCCCGGCGGCTTTCTCTCCATGCTCTGGACGCGTGGCGAGACCAGGGCGCGGTTTTGGTCGATGTGCGCGACAAGCTGGCCTTTGCTCAAGGCCATATTCCTGGCAGCCTCTACGTGCCTGACTCCCGGGCCTTTCTCACCTGGGCGGGATGGATGCTGGAGCCCGACAGGCCAATCATTCTGATTGCGTTCCCTGATCACGTGTCAGAGCTGACTCTGGCGTTATACCAGATTGGGCTGGATCAGGTGGTCGGCTACTTCCCCGATGTGCATCGGTGGGTCCAGGCAGGACGAGAGCTGGCGCAAATCCCGACGCGGCCTCCCCAAACCCTGGCCGCGGCCCTCAAATCCAAAACCGCGGTGCCGGTGGATGTGCGGGAGTTGCATGAATTGCGGGAGGGATTCATCCCCGGTGCTATCTGGACGCCCGCAGGCCGGCTTCTGCCCCAAGCCCAACGCCCTGATATCCCTCGCGAACTGGTCTTCTATTGCAGCCGCGGGGACCGGGCCATGGTGGTCGCCAGCGCCCTGAAAGCCCAGGGATTCCAACACATAGCCACCCTGCTCGAAGGCATGGAGGAATGGCGAGCCGCGGGGCTGCCTCTGGAGCTCCCCGACGAAAACCCGCCCTATGAGGAGGTCTCGGTGGAAGAAGCTTTCCAGCGTATGCAACAAGGATGGCTCCTCCTCGACGTGCGCGACGCGGAGAGCTTCGCCCGAGGGCATCCTTCTGGCGCCCGCCATCTGCCGACACCGGACTTGATGGATGTGGAGTTCCTGGAACAACTGCGGGCTCGACAACCCTTGCTACTCATTTGCAACACCGGAAATCGCAGTGCCATGGTCGCGGATCTTTTGATTGCGGAAGAGATCGACCAAGTCGCCAACGTGGCTGGCGGTGTGGTGGCCTGGCAATTGCACCATCTCCCCTGGGAAAAGGAATCATCATGAAACAATTGCAATCGGATGTTGCCGAAGTTCTCATCACCGAAGAAGCGCTGCAAGCGCGGGTCCAGGAGCTCGGTCGGGAAATCTCCGCAGCCTACGCAGGAAAGGAGCCCTTGCTGCTTTCGGTGCTCAAAGGCAGTATCCTCTTTTTGGCGGACCTCATGCGTACCCTGACCGTTCCTCACGCGGTGGATTTTATGGCTGTTTCCAGCTACGGTGCAGCTACCGAAAGCTCAGGCGTGGTCCGGATTCTCAAGGACCTGGATGAGCCTATCGAAGGCAAGGATGTGCTCATTGTGGAGGATATTATCGATAGTGGTCACACCCTGGCGTACCTGCGCAAACTCCTTCTGGCCCGAAATCCGGCCAGCCTGCGCATTGTCACCCTGCTCAGCAAACCCGCGCGGCGAGAGGTCGATGTCCCTGTCGATTGGGTGGGCTTCGAGATCCCCGATAAGTTTGTCATTGGCTATGGATTGGATTATGCGGAGCGCTACCGGGACCTTCCCTACATCGGCGTGCTCAAGGAGCACATTTATGAGTAATCAGTTATCAGTGCGCAAATCGGCGTTCTCATTTTCGTCGTAATAAGGCCCCTCATAGCCCTGCTCGCGCAACCACTGTTTTTCCTCCTGGGTCAGAGGCGCCCGCGCCAGCAGGTCGGGGCGGCGTTCCAGGGTGCGCTTGAGCGATTGCAAGCGGCGCCATTGGGCCACGCGCGCGTGATGCCCGGAACGTAACACCTCCGGCACCTCCCAGCCCCGGAAAACCGGCGGTCGGGTATAATGGGGGCCTTCCAGCAGCCCGGTGGCATGGGAATCTTCGGCCGCGGCCCGCTCATAGCCCAACGCGCCGGGCAACAGCCGCACCACCGCATCCACCACCACCATGGCAGCCAGTTCCCCGCCCGAAAGCACATAATCGCCGATGGATATCTCCTCGGTCACCAGGTGCTCCCGCACCCGCTCATCCACCCCTTCGTACCGGCCACAGATAAACAGCAACCGTTCCTGCTGAGCCAATGCCTGGGCCATCTCCTGATTAAAAACCCGCCCCTGGGGCGTCAGCAAAATCACAGGTACCTTTTCTTCCCCCAAAAGGGTCTCCACCGCGGCGAAAATCGGCTCGGGCTTCATGATCATCCCCCCACCGCCTCCGTAGGGGGTGTCGTCGGTGGTTTGATGCTTATCGGTGGTCCAATCTCGCAGATTCCACACGTGGATCTCCACCAGGCCCTTGTCTTGCGCCCGCTTGAGGATGGACGTGTTCAGAACGCAGGGGAACATGTCGGGGAAGATGGTGAGAATATCGATGCGCATAAGCTGCTATGTAAATAGGATTCGGATCAGGATTAGGATCGCCAGGCCTACGTTGAGCGAGACGGCAACGGACGTGATGCGTGAAACGTAAAACGTGAGAGCCTTACGCATCACGCATTACGCATCACGTGCTCGGCTTCCCGCGCCAACGTGGCCGCGAGATGTTTTCATCCGTATCGGCGAGCCGCCGCTCGGGGTGACTGCTTTGTAAATAGGATTCGGATCAGGATTAGGATTGAGGATTGTGAGGCCGAGGTTAGGCGCGAGTAGGAGTAATCAGTTATCAGTAATCAGTAATCAGTGTTCAGTTGATTCTGTGTCCTCTGCGCCCTCTGCGGTAAGTACCCTTTCCGTAGGGGGTCAGGAATCAGTCA
>JALWZT010000004.1 GCA_027002405.1 Anaerolineae bacterium
ATTTTTCTGGTCGACGAAGGTCGACCATCGGCGCGAAGCGCCTAAAGAGCTCGAGTTTACTCGGTCAGTGTCGCGGCAAAAAAGGGAAGTTATTTATGGACGCTCACAAAACTGTCAGGTAGCTAGATTACTGATAACTGATTACTGATTTACGGAACGGGCCGCAGATAGGACGGCCCCACCGGCTGTTCCGGTTGGTCGGGGGGACGCCAGTAGAACGCAATCCCTTTCCCTCCCCCTCGTTGAAAATAGTCAATGCGGATTTCATGCGCGCCGGAGGTGAGGGGCAGCGTGGCCAGGACCTGGTTGGGCCGGTCGAGGATCAGAGATTCCCCCACCACCTCGCCGTCCACCCAAAAACGCACACCATCGTCCGCGTCCAGGCGGAAGGCATAGCTGCCATCTTGGGGAACGAGCAAGGCGCCGGTCCATGTCACGCTAAATGGCCCTGGCACCGGTTGGTCCGCGGGCCAGGCATAGAGCAAGAACGGATCAATCCGGGTGAGGAAGGGCTCACCTTCCCACCGTTCGCCGTGGAAATACTGCCCCCAAAGCCCGTTCCCTTCATAACGCTTCCCTACTGCTTGGGCAATATCCCCTGCGGGGATAAAAACCCGGAAGTAAAGAGGCCGTCCCCATGGATCAGAGACCACCTCGCCCTGAGCGTGAGGATAGAAGTAGGTGAAATAATCCATAAGATACTGGTATTCCAGATCAAGCAGGAAAACAGCATCCTGGCCCGTATCGGGCAGAGGGAGGTCTGTGGCCGGTTGGGCCAAATGGTACCCCGGATGCTCCAGGCCTCCTCCCAATTGGGAAAAGGGGGTGTAGAACCAGGGGCCCAGGTGGAACCCGACAGGACGACTGGGCCGGTACGCAAAGAACCGAACCGGGGAAAAATAATACAAGCGGGGACTGAGATAGAGTTGCTGATGGTCCTGGCGTGTGAGGACTTCCTGAGCGACTTCGTTTTCTAGCGGCGTGAACGCGGCATAGACCGCTTGGGACTGGGCCTGTTGGTGAAAATAGAGGTCAAAATTGAGCCAGCCCGCAGCGATCAACCCTGCGCTCATGAGGCCAGCCACCCCCCAGCGCCACAACTGATAACGTCGGCCGGGCAAAAGCAAGGCTCGCCAGGTGAGGTTGTACGCGTCCGCGGCCATGATGGCGATAGCAGGGGTGACCCCCAGGGTGCGATAGCCCTGAGGGGCTTCCCCCAGGCGGGAGAGGATCCCCCCCAGCAAGGTGATCCCCACCCAGAGAAGCACCAGGCCCCGGCGATGGTCCCGCCAGCGCCACAGCGACCACCCCACAGCCATGAGAAAGAACGCGCCCGTGATGGGGTCCAACATGGGTGCACCAGGCAGATTATGTCGGGCATTGTGGTCCCCTTCCACGTGGAACATGAGAAGATGACGTTGCAGGGAGGTGCGTAGCGGCTCCAGGCTGCCGCCCGCGGCCTGGATGTCGTGAAGAATGCTCACCTGCTGGCTGCGATTGAGAAAGGTAAAGGGATGCTTGATATAGGTGAAGCCCAAGGGCGCGAAAGTGAGAAGATACATCAGGGCAAAAAGCAGAAGCCCCTGCCAGTTGCGCCGGAGAAACCCTCGTTCGACCAGGACCCGATAGGCCAGATAAGCAAAGATCGCCAGGGCCGCGAGGCGGATGGCAAGATAGGTGTACATGCCCAGGCCCAAAATCACCCCTGCCAGGGCCCAATCCCCCAGCGAACGCTTGCGCGCAGCCCGCATGATGAAATAAAGGGAAAGTACCTGCATCAACGGGGGATAGACTTCGTTCCAGCCCCAGCGGCTCATATTGACATGCCAGCGGTTGAATGCCAGAAAAGACGCGGCCAACAGCGCGGGATAGGCCCCATACATTTCTCGCACCAAAAGGTACAGAGCGGCCACGGTGAGGATCCCCGGCAGCAAGGATTGCACCTTGACGGCCAGAAAGGTGGTGCCAAACAAGCGGAAGAAGAGGGTTTGCAGGTAGATGAATCCATTGGGGGTTTCGAACCAGCCCGTGGCAAAGAGGCTGTCGGGCCGACCTTCCAGGGTATGAAGGGCATCCAATGCGGCATTGGTTTCGTCAATGAACACCCCTGGGGGCATCTGGTGGATGTGATACACTCGGAACCAGATGGCTACGGCCATAATCACGATTACCAGCAGGGCTTCGACCCAAGGCCTGGGCCGAGGGAAATAGAGCACATTGAGCCGTTCTTGCAAGGCCTTCCCCTTGGCTTGCTCCCGCCGACCAGCCCCGGCTGGGTCTTCGGGGCTGTGTACCCGGGCCGTGCCCAATTGATGACGCAAGGGATGATGGGGAGAGGGGGCCGGAGAAACATACACCCGCTGGCCCGTGATCTGAGAAGCCCCCACCACCATCACCAGCACCCCCGCAGCCCACCAGAGCACCTGGCTCCACACAAAAGGATCGTGCCAGATCCGCCACAGCGCCCATAGCGTGATGACCAGCCCTCCCCAGAACAACACCAAAGCCACCCCACGATGGAGCCCCTGGGTGCGCACCCGTTCCTCGCGCGGTTCTTCCGGTGGGGGCCATTCCCGCTCAATGCGCAAAAATGTATAGACGGCCAATACAACCCCGGCCAGGGCCAGCCACGGGGCCCAAGGGTAGATCGTTTTTTGAGGCAGTTGCCACACCCCGATCAGGGTGAGCAACACCGCCAGCCATGCCAACAATGCAGTCATACGCCTGGGACTCCGAACAGGGGGCTTAACGGGCTGAACCAGAGACCCTTGATATCAAAATCAAAGGTCATGATAAAGGGATTGTACGCCTCTCTGCGGGAAAGAGCAAGAAACTCGCGGCCTGGCTTGTCCAATCCCGGTGATGGCGATTATACTTCTGGATATGTCCGACACCATCCGTCGTCGCGATCTCCAGAAAGCTGCTGCACTAGGGCACCCCTCCTATGTATGGCGCGCGGGCCAGGAACGTCGCTTCGGCCTGATTCGCCGGTGGGTCCGGGTGGCAGGGGCCCGGGTTCTGGTGGATGGTGCGGGCGTGGGCATGTATAGCCATCATTTGGAACAGGCGGGCGCGTGGGTGGTCTCGGTGGACATTGATTTCCCCAGCATGGTCCAGGCCCGAGGCCGGACCGCGCATCCCCTGGTGGCCGCGGGCGAACAACTCCCCTTCCCTGCAGGGACCTTCGACACCGTGCTTTCGCATGAGGTGTTGGAGCATATGCAAGACGACGCCGCGGCCCTGGCCGAGATGGCCCGGGTCCTCAAGCCGGGTGGCCGGGCCGTGATCTTTGTCCCCAATCGTCTTTATTTTTTCGAGACCCACGGCCATTATTGGAAAGGCCAATACCACTTCGGCAACACCCCCTTGATCAACTACCTGCCCGACCGTTGGCGCAACCGGCTGGCCCCTCATGTCCGGGCTTATCGGGCCCGAGACTTGCGCCGCCTGATCGCGCCTTTGCCTTTTCGCATCGTTCATTGGACCCAAATCTACCCTGGTTACGATAACATCATCGCCCGCAGCCCCGTGCTGGGCAAAACCTTGCGTCGGGTGACACGTTTTTTCGAAAAAACACCCCTCCGTGTGTTCGGCATCTCCCACCTGCTGGTGCTGGAACGAGAGAACACGGCGGGGTGATCCCACAACACGCACGGCGGGCCGCGAAAATTTCATACCACGCATGCCCTGAGCCTGCTATGAAAATAGGATTCGGATCAGGATTAGGATTGAGGTCGTCAGGCCGACGTTGAGCGAGGCGACAACGGGCGTGATGCGTGAAACGTGAAACGAGAGAACCTTACGCATCACGCATCACGTTTCACGGTCCGCCGCCCTGGCCGCGAGGCATTTTCGTCGGTATCGGCGCGGGCTTGCCCGCCGTTGGACTGCTTTGTAAATAGAGTAATCAGTAATCAGTTATCAGTAATCAGTGGAGCCTTGCGACGTCATTCCGAGGGAGCGAAGCGACCGAGGAATCTAGCGAAGCGCAAAAACCACGGCATGGCGCTCGCTTCGCTCGCTAGATGCTTCGCTTTTGCAGTGCATCCATTGCTGCTCACACCGTTCTGATTCCCCTCAATCCTAATCCTGATCCTAATCCCAATCCCAATCCCAATCCAAACCCATGGACCTCCTGATTCAACACGGCATTCTTGTCACGGAACGTGAAACATTTCCCGGAGATGTGTGGGTCCGGGACGAACGTATCATGGCCATTGGCCAAAACCTGCCCGCCCCCGCGGACGCGGAGGTCTTGGACGCGTCCGGATGCTATGTGCTCCCCGGGGTTATCGATCCCCATGTCCATATTCAGCTCGATACAGGGGTCTTTCGCACGGCCGATGATTGGGAAACCGGAACAGCCACGGCCGCGTTGGGCGGGGTGACCACGGTCATTGATTTTGCCACCCAATTCCCCCACCAAACCGCACGAGAAGGGGTGGCCGCGCGGCACCGGGAGATCTTGGGCATTGAGACTGCCGATCCTCAAGAACTGGCCCAAGCCCAATCTCAAACCCCGCATCCCCCCTACATTGACTACGCCCTCCATTGCATGCTCACGGTCCTGCCCGATGAAGACGAGGTTTTGGATCAATGGATGCAGGACCTGCGAGAGGCGGGCGTCAGCGCTATCAAAATTTACACCACCTATCGGCCCAACTATTACCAGGATGATGCCGCGCTGTTGCGTTCCATGACCGCGGCCGCTCAAGCCGGGTTGGTGGTGATGATTCATGCTGAAAACGACGCCATCGTCAGCCATGCCACCCAGCATCTGGTGGCCCAGGGCAAGACCGATCTGAGCTATCATGGCGCGGCCCGGCCCGGCTTTGCCGAGATCGAAGCGGCGCATCGGGCGCTATTCCTGGCCGATAAGGCCCGGGCCGAGCTTTACATCGTTCACAATTCCATGGGCCGCACGGTGGAGCTGATTCATCAGGCCCGCCAGCAAGGCCAAATCGTATGGTCCGAAACCTGCCCTCAATATCTTCTGTTGGATGAGCGGGTCTATCAGGGGGATGAACCCTGGCGCTACATCTTGCAGCCCCCGTTGCGCGACCCCTACCAACCCGCGCATCTCTGGCAATTGCTGGCATCCGGCCAGGTCCATGCCTTGGGCACGGACCATTGCGATTACACCCAGGCCCAAAAACTGGGGCTGCGTCCCTGGCAGGAACCCCGCTTCACAGCTCGTCTGGCAGCCCTGGGGCCTCGGGTGCAGCAGGTCATCACGGCCCGCTTTGGGCTTTTCGATGGTCGACCTCGCACCCAGGAAGAAACCGCGCATGGGTTGGGACTTTCTTTGCAAGAGGTGCAGCAAGCGGAAAGGGTCGCGTTTCAGCACATCCCCGAACTGGGCGAGCGCATGATGGCCTTGATCCAGGACCTGCAGCGCCTTGATCCCGCCACCACCCCGCTCCAAAAGCCTTTCACCCAAACCCCTGGAGGACTCCCCGGCCTGCAAACCGCGTTGCCTTTGATGGTCACTTACGGGGTGATGGAAGGGCTGTTGGATTGGCCCGATCTGGTCAAGCTCATGAGCACCAACCCCGCCCGCATCTTCCGCCTGGCCCATCGTAAGGGGGCTTTGCGCCCGGGCCTGGACGCGGACGTGGTCATCTATGATCCGCGGGGGGAACACACCCTGACCGACGCGGAGCAGGCCACCATCGGGGGCTTTACCCCTTACAAAGGCATGACTGTGCGCGGTCGCGTGCGCGATACCCTGGTACGCGGTCAAATCATCGTTCGAGAGGGTGACCTGGTAGGCCCCCGGGGGTGGGGCCGCTACATCCCCAGCGCCTTATGATTGAACTGACCTTTTTGGGCACCTCGGCTTCCGCTCCTTCCATCCAACGCGGTCTTTCCAGCGCGGTGGTGCAACATCGCGACCTCCGTTTCATGATCGATTGCGGGGAGGGCACCCAACGCCAACTGCTGCGTTCGGGCCTGGGCTTTAAGCGCCTCAACAAAATCCTCATCACCCATGCCCATCTGGACCACATCCTGGGCCTGGCCGGGTTGGTTTCGACCATGACCCGATGGGAGGTCATGGAGGAGCTGGCGATTTATGGGGGCGCGTACGCGCTGGATCGCATCCGGCGTTTGCTGGATGTGGTTTTTTCGCCCCATCCTATCCCCGACAGCATTCACTTCCACACCATTCGGCCGGGCGTGATCTTTGCCACGAAACACCTGCGCATCGAAGCTTTTCCCGTGATTCATCGTGGTCCCGACTGTTACGGTTTTCAATTTATCGAAACCCCCAAACGTCCCTTTTTGGTGGAAAAAGCCGAGGCCCTGGGCATCCCCCCAGGGCCCGAACGCCGTTTGTTGGTGGAAGGCCAGAGGATCACCCTGGCCAATGGCCGCGTGGTGCATCCCGACGACGTGCTGGGCCCCCCGCGGCCGGGCGCGCGGCTGGCTTTTATCGGAGACCTGGCCCGCACCAAAGGGGTGGCCGCAACCATCCGCGGGGCCGACGTGCTGGTTGTGGAGGCGACCTACCTGGAGCAAGACAAAGCCCTGGCCCGGCAATATGGGCATCTCACCGCGGCCCAGGCCGCGCGGCTGGCTCATCAAGCTCGGGTCAAGCGCCTCATCCTCACCCACATCTCCCGGCGCTATGCCGATGAAGAGATTCTGGCAGAGGCTCAGGCCATCTTCCCTGCTACGATCTTGGCCAATGATTTCGATCATTTTCAAATCAAACATAACTACTGAGGCCACCACACCCGCCCGGCGATGAAGTCGCCGGGCTATAAAACGGCGCCGGATGAATCCGGCTAGCCCCGCAACTGATTACTGATGACTGATCACTGATTACTCGTGCTCGCGCCTAACCTCGGCCTAACAATCCTCAATCCTAATCCTGATCCTATTTACGGAACAGTCCCCCCTGAATTCATGTTTTCTCGTTTTTTCGCTTTCCTCTCCCTTCTCCTTCTTCCCTGGCTTCTGGTCGGGTGCGAGGATACTCCCCAGCAGTTTTGGCTGAACGCGCCGGATTGGAGCCGGGCCCGAGCTGTGGGCAACACCGCGGTGGGGGACCCCCCTGTCTTCGCGTACGGGCCTCAAGGGGAACGCGTTTTCCTCCTGGTGGCAAAGCAACATGGCCGTTACCATCCCCAGGCCGTGGCGCTGGATGCCCAGGGCCAGGAACAATGGCGGCAGGATTATGCCGAGGTGGCCATGGCCCGGCCCGACCAGCCTCAGGTTTATTGGACCGACGCGGGGGTGGTCCTTTTGTGGATCAGCGCGGAAAGGCTTTATCAGGCCTTGATTGATCCCGCCACCGGCGTCATGCTCGCTGGGCCTCAGGTGCTTTCGCAGGAATTACGGGTCGGTGCTTACGACGCGGTGGTCACGCCTTCGGGACATCTGGAGATATGGTTCAGCGGGCCGCGCACAGCGCCCGGCCTTTATCGGCTTTCTTTGCCCCAGCCTGCATCCACCCCCGAGCTCCTTGATCCGCAGGGCGTGGCCCCCCAACTGGCTGTGGATGCTGAAGGCTGGCTGTACGGGCTTTGGGCCCAGCGCCCCATGGGGGATCCCACCATCACCCTTTTCTACCTCGCCGGTCAGGAAGGGGCCTTCTCCCCACAAGATGCGGTGCAGATTTGGCAGCCAAAGGCGGGGATGAGCAGTGTTTTCCATGGGCCTGTTTTTGGGCTGGATGCCACGCGAGCCTATGTTTTTTGGGCTGTTGAGGTTCGCACCGGCCTGGGCGCGGGGTCGGTGGATGCCCGGGTGATCAGCTTCCCCAAAGACCAACCTCAAGCCCTGGAGCGTCCCCAGCAGCTCTTTGTCCCCGCGGATTATCATCTACCCTACCAGCCCTGGCCCCACGGGTCCTTACAGGCTGGCAGACGCTCCCCCCTGGTGCCTCCTCTTTCGGGCAAGCTCACCCCGAGCAATGCCCTCAGCACCGATCTGCCGGAAATGGCCATCATCCAACGGGAGCTGGTGAACTACACCATGCGCAATCAGGAATACCAGACGGGCATCCTGTTCTTCGCCCAGGGGCAGCCCACCAGTTACCAGCTTCTCAGTTTCACCGCGGGCGACACCCGCAGCCCTTACCTTGCCCAACATCCAAACGCCTGGCTGGAAGCAGCCTGGCTGGAGCGGGATGTGGAGGGGTTCCAGGTGGTCTTTGCCAGTACCGATCCCGAGGTGGTGGCCACCTATGGGCAGCTTTCTGCCCAAGATTATGCCAGCCTGGCAGGGCAAACCCTTTTCGGCATGGTGATGGGCGCGCTCCTGTTGCCCTTTGCTATGATGTGGATGATCGTGCCCATCCTGCTTTTTCTCATCACCTATCCCTTGCGTCGGGGGAGTGATCGCTTGCAGGCCCCGGGCAATCTCATCAGCCTGGGATTGGCCCTGGCTGGCTATTGGGTAGCCAAACTCAGCAGCCTGGCCAACCTGAACACCTTTGTCCCCTTTTCTCCCTGGATCCCGGTTATCCCTGATTGGATGGCCCTTCCTTTGCAAATAGGCGTTCCCTTGATTATCCTGGGGATGAGCATGGGGATAGCCTGGTGGACCACCTACCGCCGCCAGCATCCTTCCCCCATGCTCTTCTTGTTGGTTTATCTGGCCGTGGATGGGGTGCTCAGCACCGCGATCTATGGTCCCATCTTCCTGGGGACGAATTAAGCATTAAACGCATTCATCGCTGCATCCAACCCTCGGTCTAACCAGGTTTCCAGGGCCTGCACGGCCCGTTCTCGTACCTGGGCCATGATCGCTTCTTCCTCGGCCGTGAAATCCTGCAAGACATACGCGGCCGGGTCCATGCGCCCGGGCGGACGTCCGATTCCAATTCGCAATCGGGGGAACCGCTGGCTTCCCAACCGGGCGATGATGGATTTCATCCCCTTATGCCCGCCCGCACCGCCAAAGGGGCGCAGACGTAAGGTCCCCAGGGGCAAATCCATATCATCAAACACCACCATCAAGTGAGAAAGCTCCACTTTGTAATAATGGGCCAGGGGTTGCACGGCCTCGCCGCTGAGATTCATATAGGTCTGGGGTTTTACAAGCAAGACTCGTCGGCCCTGGATGGTGCCCTGGGCCAGCAGGGCTTTGAACTGCCGTTTGTCAAATGTCAGGCCATGGCCGGCCGCCAGCGCGTCCACGACCTGAAATCCCACATTATGGCGATTTCGCTCGTATCGAGGGCCTGGATTCCCCAGACCGACAATCATCCACACATCCATGTCCGTGTTAGTGGAGGAAAAAGCGTACGTAAATCCAGGTCAAAGCATATTTGACGCCGAAAAATACCCCCACAGCCACAAAGACCAGGGTCACGTAAAGGAATCCTCGGACGAATCCTTGTTTGGCCTGGCGCAGTAGCTCCAAGAAGGCCGAGGAGGTGTGGCCGCCCTCGTCCGATCCCTGGTCGGAGCCCGCCGCAGCCGCGGGCACGGGGGAAGAGGTGGGGGAGGGGAC
>JALWZT010000005.1 GCA_027002405.1 Anaerolineae bacterium
TGTTGATTCCTTTCTTTATGAGTTTTTACGTAGATCGAGATTATGTCATATTATCACTTTGCTGGCAAATCACTTACCATCCGATGCGGCGAAACTGCGGAAGGATTTCCGCCGGGCTGTACTAGGATGGTCTAATTGCAGTCGGCGGGAGCCCCGCACCGGGCGGGCGTCGGAGCCCCTTCAAGGTCTGGCGCGGGCGTTGGCCCGGCGGGCGGGTTGCGCGGATGGGTTCGGGCGTTGTAAAATGGAAGGAAGGTAGACGATGACGCCCCGGGACTGGGGATACCGCGGCGGCTTGGGCCTCGGGCCAGTCTCGGAAGCGTTGCCCATTCCTAACGTTGATGGTTAGCCGATCCTGTCTCTGGCAGGTGGTTTACGCGAACAGCGCAGATGCATAAGCATGAAGCGCTGGAGGCGATAATTATGAGACACACATTGACACTAGAAGTACCAGAAGATGTGTACGAACCTCTGGTAGAGACGGCCAGACAGCGAGGGTCTACGCCGGAAGCGCTGGCTGTCGAGTGGTTGGTCGCGGCCATTCGTCATGCTATCAATGATCCAGTGGAGCAATTTATAGGGGCTTTTAGGAGCGGTATTCCAGATTGGGCAGACCAACATGACAAATATCTGGGGCGGGCGTTGATGGAATCGATGCGCAATGCAGGAGATGAGGATTCCTGATATGCCCGAGCTTTTCGCAGACACGGCTGGGTGGGGACATTTGATTGATCCCACTCAGGTTTACCATTCACTGGCCGCTACTATTTATCGTAGGGCGCGTCAACAGGGACGGAAGGTCATCACAACCAACTATGTCATTGCTGAATTGGTGGCGCTTCTGACCAGCCCACTCCGCGTTCCCAGACCGGCTACAGTTGCGTTCATCGAGGGGTTAAAAACCTCACCCTATGTCGAAATCGTTCATGTGGACGCGAAGCTTGATGAGGCAGCCTGGCAGTTGCTCAAGGAGCGACAGGACAAGGAGTGGAGCCTGGTGGATTGTGCCAGTTTTGTGCTTATGGAACAGCGCGGCATTATTGAAGCATTGACCACGGATCATCACTTTGAACAGGCTGGCTTCGTTCGTCTACTGAAGTGAGAAAATGTTCATCGTCTGGCTTTATCACGGGGATAACGCGGTACGATCATACAAAAACCGGGCGCCCAGCCTGCGGCCCTGCGGTTTGGTCACAGATGCAGGCGATCATCCTGCTCCCCCATCGCCGTTCTCCTCCCTGGTAAGGCTAATTGCGGTCGGCGGGTGCCTCGCGACTCCGGCATCGGCCCGTTGGCTGGGCGCTGTCAGCACCGGGCGGGTGTCTGGCGCGGGCGTTGGCCCGCGGGCGGGTTGCGCGGATGGGTTCGGGCGTTGTAGAATGGAACGTGTTTGCGTAAACCATGATCGCAACAAGCACCTTGTTAGGAGGTCAATGTGCATGAAAAAGCCCATCAAAATTGTTGTCGAAAAACATAAAGATGGTTATGTAGCTTATCCTCTAGGCATCAGAGGCGTTGTTGTAGGAGAAGGCGACACATACGAGGAGGCTTTGGCAGATGTGAAGTCAGCCATTGCTTTTCATATCGAAACTTTTGGGGAGGAAGCCTTTAGTCAAGAATCCCCGATTCTTGAGGCGTTCATTGCTGAAGCAGGAGTTACTTTTTAATGCCCAAGTTTCCTGTTGACGCTCCTATTGGAAAAGTGATCAAGACATTGCAAATCTTGGGATTTCGTATCGTGCGACAAGGAAACCACCATCCTATGGAGGAAAGCCCCCATGCTCGCTATACAAAATCTGAACGTCCAATACATAACCAATGAAGAGGGTCAAAAGCAGGCAGTTATCCTGTCCATTGAACGGTTTAATCAACTACTCGAAGACATCCATGATCTAGCCGTCATTGCTGAACGTAAGGAAGAACCTACGATTTCTCACCAGGAAGTGCATGATATTTTGAAATCTGATGGCATCTTACCAGATTGAATGGAAGCGCTCGGCACTGAAAGAATTCCGACGATTGCCTTCGTCTGTGCAAGGGAAAGTTTTTCAAGCCATAGAGAAGTTAGGCGAGAATCCCTATCCCCATGGCGTTGTCAAACTCACTGGATCAACGCGTTCCTATCGTCTACGGGGAGGAGATTACCGCGTGGTGTATACAGTAGACTCGGCGCTACTCCGCATTGAGATTGTAAGAATACGACATCGACGGGACGTGTATCGATAAGCAATTTTATTTTGTTTATTGCATGCTTTATTGCATGCTCACGGCCACGTATGCTTCAGCGAGGGAGGCACTCAATAGCTGCCCCTTTGGTTTTAAAGGCCTGCGCCGACGGTTCGCTCACCAGGGCGGGCCGCACAAGGCGTTCGGTCGAGGCAAGAAGCCCAGTCGGGGCAAGCGGCGCCGGGCGGGTGTCAAAGACCTTGAAGGTCTGGGAGACCCTGCAAGGTCTGGCGCGGGCGTTGGCCCGGCGGGCGGAGGCGCGTGGGGTGGCAGCCATCGCCGGGGGATCATTCCCCGGCTAGAAACAGCGCCCCTGGGGGGCTGGCCGGAATCATCCGGCACCGTTCTGGTGCCCCCGAGGCTGAACGAACCTGTTGGTTTACTGCGGTACGCCGGGGATCCCCCCCTCCCGACCGCTTCTGCAGGGGGATGAGTCTTACGTAGCCCCCTCCGTTCCGGGCGATCACCCCTCCCCCGCAAGCGGGGCTCACAAGGGTAGGTTTACATTAAGGGGGAAACGCAGTATAGTATAGGGGTAGGAGGGAAAACAAACCATGAAAGAACAACAGTCTCAAACAGGTCTTCCAAAACCACTCCAACAGTGGTT
>JALWZT010000006.1 GCA_027002405.1 Anaerolineae bacterium
GGGGAGGGGTGATCGCCCGGATCGGAGGGGCTACGTAAGACTCATCCCCCCTGCAGAAGCGGCTGGGAGGGCGTCAACCGCCGCCCGCCCGGCGATGAAGTCGCCGGGCTATAAAACGGCGCCGGATAATTCCGGCTACTCCCGCAGGGGCGTTGTTTCTTCAGCTCGGAGCGAAACCTCCGAGCTACGGATACGAAGCCCTCCAGGCTGGCCATGGGAGCGCTACTGAACACTGGATGCCTGATCCCTGACTCCCCTGCGGAAAGGGTACTTACCGCAGAGAGCGCAGAGGACACAGAGTCAACTGAACACTGATTACTGATCACTGATTACTCTATTTACGGAACAGTCACCATGAGCAATAGCTCACCGCATAACGACGAAAATAGGACGCAGGTGGCGGGTGAGCATGAGACCTCGGAGGGTCTGCGCAGACCTCCGAGGTCTGGGGCCACCACGCCCGCCCGGCGATGAAGTCGCCGGGCTATAAAACGGCGCCGGATAATTCCGGCTAGGCACGCAGCGCTGTTTCTTCTGCTCGGAGCTACTGAACACTGAACACTGGATGACTGATTCCTGCCCCCCTACGGAAAGGGTACTTACCGCAGAGGGCGCAGAGGACACAGAATCAACTGAACACTGATTACTGATTACTGATTACTGATAACTGATTACTCCTACTCGCGCCTAACCTCGGCCTAACAATCTTCAATCCTAATCCTGATCCTATTTACGGAACAGTCACCATGAGCAATAGCTCACCGCATAACGACGAAAATGGGGACGCAGATGTTCGTCATGCTGAGCGACCGAAGGGAGCGAAGCATCTAGCGAGCGAAGCGAGCGCCATGCCGTGTTTTTTGCGCTTCGCTAGATTCCTCGTTCGCTTCGCTCCCTCGGAATGACGTCGCGAGGCTCTATTTACGGAACAGGGAATATCCAATATCCAATATCTTTCTCACCCCACCACGTGGCGGGTATCCACCACCAGGGCAGCCTGGCGGACGATGGCATCCCAGTCGTAGAAAGAATGGTCTGTGGCGATGACGACACAATCGGCCTGGGCCAGGGCCGTCTCGAGATCAGGCTCACTGGTCAGGGAAAGCCCGTTGTAAGCAAACTCGGGGACATGGGGGTCATGATACCGCACATCCGCGCCCTTTTCTTTGAGCAAGGCAATGATATCCAACGCGGGCGATTCCCGCACGTCGTCGATATCCTTTTTATAAGCCACGCCCAACACGAGGACACGGCTGTTCTTGACCGGCTTCTCCACCTCATTCAGCGCGTCCTGGACCTTCTCCACCCAGTAGCGGGGCATATCGCTATTGATCTCGCCGGCCAATTGGATGAAACGCGCGTTGTAGTTCAGGGTCTTCAGCTTCCAGGAAAGGTAATGGGGGTCCAGAGGGATGCAATGCCCGCCCACCCCCGGGCCGGGGGTGAATTTCATGAAGCCATAGGGTTTGGTGGCCGCGGCTTCGACGATCTCCCACACATCCAGGCCCAACTTATCGCACATGAGCGCGACCTCATTGACCAAAGCGATGTTCACGGCCCGGAAGGTGTTTTCCAAAAGCTTGGTCATTTCCGCGGCCGCGGGGGAAGACACCGGCACCACCCGCTCGATCACCTGCTGATAAAGCTCGGTCGCCACATCCAGACAGGCGGGGGTCACCCCTCCCACCACCTTGGGCGTGTTCTCCACCGTCCAATCGGTGCGCCCGGGGTCAATCCGTTCCGGAGAAAAGGCCAGGAAGAAATCCTTTCCCACCTGGCAGGGGCGGCCTTCCTGGCCTCCTTGTTCCAACATGGGCAACAGCAGCTCTTCGGTGGTCCCGGGGTACGTGGTCGATTCCAAAACCACCAGCATGCCCGGATGGAGATATCGGGCGATGGATTCGCCCGCGGCGATGAGATAGCGCACATCCGGATCGCGAGTTTTGTTCAAAGGGGTGGGCACACAGATAATCGCGACGTCCGCGTCGGCCAATGTGGCGTAATCGGTGGTCGCCCACAACCGCCCGTCCTCCGATTCGCCCACCCAACGGGCCAGCTCATGGGAGGAGACATCGCGGATGTATGATTCCCCGCGGCGAATGGCCTCCACCTTGCGCTCATCCACATCCACACCCATGACCCGAAACCCATTTTTGGCAAAGGCCACGGCCAAAGGAAGGCCCACATAGCCCAGGCCGATGACGGCCACCCGGGCCTGACGGCGACGAATTTTGTCTCGCAAGACATTATAATAACTCATAGGCTCTCCTCAATAACGAATGCGGCGACCACGGCCACGGGTGCCGCGGCGTCGTTTGGGCTTTAATTCTAGCTCTGCCAGGTCCACCTCCACCTGATTTTCCTGACCAAGGAAACGGAGCAGCACGACGGCCCGGTCTCGAGCAGGAAGAGCTTTGACAAACACGGCTTCCAGCCCTGCCAGAGGCCCTGAACGCAGCCGCACCAAATCGCCCTCCTTAAAATTTTGCGGCAGCAAACCGCCCTGCTCATTCAGGCGCTCTACCTCGGCGCGAATCGCTTCAATCACCCCCTCCCGCAAAGGCAGAGGATGGCCATCAAAGGAAACCAACTTAATAGCACCAGGTGTGCGATTGATGACGGGGAAAGCCATCTTCGTCGGATCCAATTGCACAAAGAGATAGCGCGGAAACAAAGGCCGCAATTGCATTTTGCCCCGATACTTCTGAAGCACCTCCGGCAGGTAGACCGGCAGCTTCATCCGATCGGTCAACAGACTGTAAACAAAGAATTCCTTTTGAGGCTTGGTATAGAGCACATACCAGGGGTGATCAATATTTTGAAATGCATCCATATCAACGCCCTCCTCACGTTGATGGCGCGCTCCGCCATTCGGTCACAAACGACCGGTGCCTGCAAAACATGATGAAAGGCAGCAGGAGCTCAAAAGCTACAACACGCTGCCATGAAGACGCGTCGATGCCGAATGCCTGGCGTGGTACAACGCCCGGGCATTTCGGCAATGACAAGCCTATATTCTACCTTAAATCGCCCGGAATGAAAACTACACGCGAGTTTCTGAATCTTGTAACCAGTTCTTCACCCGCATCAGAATGTCATCCAGGCGATACCGAGGCTGCCAGCCTGTCAGTTCGTGCAGTCGGGAGATATCCGGCACCCGGCGTTTCATATCCTCGAAGCCAGGGGCATACGCCTCTTCATAAGGGATGAAGGTGATGGGAGAATCGCTGTGGGCGATGGCTTTGACCCGCTGGGCCAGCTCCAGAATCGTGACCTCCTCGGTCGAACCCACGTTGAATACCCGCCCCGCGGCCTGGGGGTGCACCATCAGCGCTTCCAACGCGCGCACCGTGTCGCTCACATCGCAAAAACAACGGCTTTGGGAACCATCCCCATACACCGTAATGGGTTCTCCGGCCAATGCCTGGCGCATGAAGCGAGGGATGACCATGCCGTATCGCCCCACCTGCCGCGGACCGACCGTGTTGAACAAGCGCACAATCACCGCAGGAAGCTCATATTTCTGATGATAAGCCAGGGCCAAGAACTCATCCACCATCTTCGAGGCCGCATAAGCCCAACGATTGCGACTGGTGGGCCCCAACACCACATCATCATCTTCCCGAAAGGGGGTACGTGCCCCTTTGCCATACACTTCGGAGGTGGACGCAATAAGCACCCGGGCCCGATAACGCGCGGCCACCCGCAAAACCGCCTCGGTCCCCATGATGTTTGTCTCGATGGTGTGCACGGGCCGTTCCACCACCAACTTGACTCCTACGGCCGCGGCCAGATGAACGATCGCGTCGCTTTCGCTGGCCAATCGATCCAGTACGATCTCATTTTCGATGCTGTCAATGGCAAAGGAAAAACCCGGACGGCCCACAAGATGGGCGATGTTTTCGAAGCGGCCGGTGGAAAGATTGTCCAACACGGCGACCTGGTAGCCGGCATCCAATAAACGTTCGGCCAGATGGCTGCCAATAAAACCGGCACCTCCGGTAATCAGTACACGTTGCATCATAACCAAATCCCCTTGACGGTGAGTGTGAAACTATACTATTGAGAGCCAGGGTGCAATACCGAGGCCCGTTGCGGCATGGGAGGGGGGCCATGCACCAACCCCCAGAAGAAACCCAGCCCCGACGCGTAAGCACGAATGAAAAGCATGGGAACGGCGATGAGCAGAACAGGCTTATCCCGCTGATAGATCAGCTTAAGCAAAGGGATGGCGGTGAGCAAGAACAACACCACCAGCCCCAGCGCCAACCAGCCTGCAGGCTTCCAAAAAGGCCAGAGAACCAAAGTAGGGAGCAGTAAGGCAGCCAGCCCGATCTGAATCTTCAATGTCGGCGTTGTGTGGGAATCGCTGATCGCGTATTCGGGGTGCTCCTTGGCCATAAAAGCCTTCCAATACCCGATCCGAAACTTACGGCGGGCGTACCGACTCATGGTGTCCACATGCCAATGATACACCGCGGCTTGAGGGGCAAAACGGAAGATGTGCCCTTCCTGCACCAGGCGGAAGGAAAGCTCATGGTCCTCTACCGCGGCACTGCGATAGCGGGTATCGAACCCTCCGGCCTGCAGGAACACATCCCGGCGATACGCGGCATAGGAGGTATCCAGCGCGTCCACCGTGCCCTGTTCCTCCTCGATCCGGGCGATACGCTCATAGCGTTCTTCATATTCCAATTGAATGAAACGTGCGACCAGGGACTTTTGCTGGGTGCGATAAACCCCGCGGGCGCCATGGACCATGGGGGTTTCAAAAGGTTCCAGAATCCGCTCCAAGAAATCGGGCGCGGGCTCACAATCCGCATCGGTAAAGACAATGATCTCCGCCCGAGCCAGCTCTGCCCCCGCGTTGCGGGCCGCGGCAGGTCCTCCATGATTCAACTTCAACACCTGGGCCCCATAGCGCCGGGCCAATGCAGCCGTACTATCCTCACTCCCATCATCCACCACAATCACCTCATACTGTTCTGGGGGGATGGTCTGATGCTCCAATGCTTGCAAGCATCGGGGAAGCACATCCTCCGCATTATAAGCGGGAATGATGACGGAAGCTCGAAGGTTGAGGGGGAGAGGATTGGAGGAAATCATAAGCATGCAACGGCGATCAAAGTTCCCGACTTCCTATTTTACCCCAAAGTTCCTGGATTCCCCCAATCATCCGGGCCGGTGAACGCGCGGAGATACACAGGCCCCCAGGCTCTCATCAAAGCTCAGGCTCGCCGCATGGGAGGCTGAAATTGGCCGCAGATAACATAGTTACGCAAATTTTCCACTTTTCTTTCCTGCGGTTACAATGTCCTTATGGTTCGTTACGTGCCCAGGCAGACCCACACCCCCGCCGATGAGCTGCGGGCCCTGCTGGATGCCAGTTATAACATCGCGGTGGAAAGCCAGGGAGCCACGCCCGAAGCCCTGAGCCAACTCCTGCAGAACCTGGACCGGATCCACGCCCTCTTCCCCCAATTGCGGGCCCGGGGTGTAGACCTACGCCCGGAAGAAACCCGCTGGCAAGAGGTCCAGGGCGCGGTCCGTCGCCATCGAGACGCGATCCTGGCGGGCCTGGCCCCCTTGGGTGGGCTGCCCACCTTGCGTTCGGCCCTGGATGAACGCCCCGACGAGGCCCGATGGTGGTGGTGGATGGACCAAAGCCGGGCCCGGGAGCGGCGCCGCCGGGTTCTGACCCTGGCAGCGATTTTAGCGGGGATCATCATGCTCCTGGCGGGCGGGGTGTGGACTTTCAACAGGCTTTTTCCCACCGATGAACGGGTCATCCAGGCGTATGAATACAAAACCCGGGCCGAAGAAGCCCTGAGGCAAGGTCATCGAAAGGAGGCGCTCCAATCCCTGGAGGCCGCCTACGCCCTCACCCCCGACGATCCCGATATCCTCTCCCTCCTGGCAGTGCTTTATGATCTGGAGCAACGACCCCAAAAGGCCGCAACCTTCCGCACCCGCTTATTGGACCAATTCCCCCCATCCATCACCCACGCCAACCTGGCCCAATCCTATTTGCTGGCAGGGGCCATTGAAAAAGCCCTGGCGCTGGCCCGGCAAGCCATCCGGGAGGATGCAGCCAACCCGCAAGGATATCTGATCGCGGGCATGGTTTACGAAGCCCAAGGCCAACGCAGCCTGGCTGCGGAGCTCTACCAACAGGCCGCGGAAAAAGCCCACGCCGCGGGCGAATATGAGACCGAAGCCTTTGCCAAGGTGCGCCTGGCGCATCTACTCCGTCAGTAAAGTAATCAGTGATCAGGAATCAGTAATCAGTGAGAATTGGCGTTCGCTTTATCCCCATCATAAGGCCCTCCGGCTCCCCCTGCCCGGGAGGAGAAGCCGGGGGCCGTATCTCCGCGGTTCAGTACAAGAACATGGGCTTGCCTTGCACATGGAAAATCTTGGGGCGATAGGCATCGACATCATAGAACTCGGGCACATCGACCCGCTTGATCCCGCGCGTGCTGTAGTCCGCGGCCACATGGGTATACCGCCCCTCGCGCAGGGCCACCATGCGGCCCGTGACCCCGCGGGCCACCAGGTCCACTGCCAACGCACCGAAATTCGCGGCGACCATGCGGTCCAACGCATCGGGCGCGCCCGAACGCATCAGATAGGCCAATTGTTGGTAGATGATATTCTGGCCGGTAAGCTTTTTGATCTCCTGGGCCACCACGTAGCCAATCCCTCCCAACTTCTTATGGCCATACGCGTCCGCTTCGCCCGATTCCATCACCTGGCCGCCGATGGGATACGCGCCCTCCGAAATGGTCATGATCGCGTAATTGCTGGGATTATTGCGCTTATCTTCCATCAGGAGCTCGGCCAGTTTCTCGATGTCAAAGGGCACCTCCGAAATAATCGCCCGGTCTACATCCGCGCAAAACGCGGCCACCAGCGACGTTTCCCCGGAATTACGGCCAAAAAGCTCCACCACCCCAATGCGCTCATGAGAACCGACCGCGGTACGAAGGTCCGTAATGAAATTCACCGACCGGGTCACCGCGGTGCTGAACCCAATGCAATAATCGGTGCCGTAGACATCGTTATCCATGGTTTTGGGGATGGAAACCACAGGAAACCCCTCCTTGTGAATGCGAGCCCCATAACTCAACGTGTCATCTCCGCCGATGGGGATCAGCACATCCACCCCCAGTTGTTCCAGGGTTTCCAGCACCTTGCTGGTGGCATCCAAGGTGCCATCTTCATTGCGGGGAAAATCATCGGGATTCAGGAACTCGGGCAGATGTTCGGGCTTCACCCGGCTGGGATGGGTGCGGGAGGTATGCAGAAAGGTTCCGCCCGTGCGGTCAATGGTGCGTACCATCTGCTTATTGAGCTCCATCACCCATTGCCCCCAACTGTTGGGATCATCGGGGTTATAACGAAGGGGGCCGGCCCAACCGCGGCGAAAACCCAACACCCGCCAACCATTATCGATCGCTCGGCGGACCACCATTTTGATAGTTGGGTTCAGGCCGGGGACATCGCCCCCGCCCGTCAGAACGGCCAGCGTTTTGTGCTTTTTGACGTTCATCATGAGTGCCTCGTTGAATAAAAAGTTGTAACTACTAAGATATCGCCACACTTTTTGCCACGCTTCGTGTCGTCGAAAAACTTCGAGACTTCGTGGCTTCTTGTGGCCTAAAGTCGAGTACGTTAGCCGTTACAAAAAGTTTGGGTAACGACTGAGAATAACAAAAAACCCGTCGGAGTGGCGACGACGCTGTCTCCAACGGGCCGGTATTCCATTTAGGGGCAAGTTTATCATGGGATGACGATTGAGGCAAACCTCCTTTTGAGGATTCCTCAATCTCCTTCCATTGGCTATCCCTGGGGAAAATGGTGTAAAATGAACCTCGTCACCCTCGCCTTTTCCACCCTACTATGGCCGATTATTCCGTTATCCAGGAAATCAAAGAACGCCTCGATGTGGTCTCCGTCATCGGCCGTTATGTGCCGCTGAAAAAATCGGGGAGCAGCTATCGCGGCCTGTGCCCTTTCCATACAGAAAAGACCCCCTCCTTCCATGTCTTTCCACAGACAGGGACATGGAAATGCTTCGGTTGCGGCGCGGGGGGCGATATCTTCACCTTCATCGAAAAACGGGAAAACCTGCCTTTCCCCGATGTGCTGCGCATGCTGGCCCAGGAAGCAGGCGTGGCATTGCGTCCTGTCAAACCCGAAGTCCAAAACGCCCGGCAACGGTTGCTGGACTTGCATGCCCAGGCCGCGGCCTTTTTCCATCAGAACCTGCTGATGCGGGCCGAAGGCCAACGGGCCCGAGATTACCTGGCCCGCCGCGGCCTGGATCAGACCACCATAGAACAATTCCAACTGGGGTATGCCCTGGATGGATGGGAACACCTCATCCGGCATCTGCAAAATCAGGGCTACACCCTGGATGAGATCCTTCAGGCAGGGCTGGCCGTCGCCCGGGAAACAGGGGGCGCGTACGATCGTTTTCGTCATCGGATTATCATCCCCATTCGCGACCCCCAAGGCAGGATCATCGCGTTCGGAGGCCGCATTTTGGGCGAAGGGGAACCCAAATATCTCAACTCCCCTCAAACCCCCCTTTTCGACAAAAGCCAGGTCGTGTTTGGTCTGGACATGGCCAAACGGGCTATCCGGGCCAAGGACCAGGTGGTGTTGGTGGAAGGTTACATGGATGTCATCAGCGCGCACCAGCATGGTTTTAAGAATGTGGTAGCGGCCATGGGGACCTCCATCACCCCCCAACAAATTCGCTTGCTCAGCCGTTATTCTCGGAACTTCGTTTTTGCCCTGGATGCAGACGCGGCCGGGGCTCGCGCCACCTTCCGTGGGGTGATGTTGGTGCAAGAAACCCTGGCTGAACCGGGCCTGGTAGCGCCATCTGCCAGGGGCCTGCAACCGGAGCGACAACTTTTTGCCGATGTGCGGATCGCGCTGATGCCACCGGGGGAGGACCCCGATGACGTGCTGCGTCAGGACCCTCATCGATGGCAGGAGCTTATCAAGAATGCCATTCCCGTGGTAGACTATATGATCGAACGCGTTCGGCAGGAACAGGATCTCGCCACGGCCACGGGCAAAGCTCAATTCGTCGCCAATCTGTTGCCCACCCTGGGTAAAATCGGCAACCCCATCCAACGGCGCCATTATATCGGCCGCGTGGCCGCCCTGGCCCAGGTGCGAGAACAGGATGTGGAGGAGGCTCTGGCGCAATTTCTCCGGGCCCAACGCCGCCAAAACGCCCGACAACACCGCTCGAGTTCACCCTCCCCCCTCGAGCCC
>JALWZT010000007.1 GCA_027002405.1 Anaerolineae bacterium
GACACCCGCCATCCCCCCGCCCACCGCGGAACGCCTGGCGCGCTTCGTCCCCGAGGCCATCCTGAACCTGCGCGTGACCGCGGAATTTCGGAACCTGTGCAGCGTCTTCATCGCTTTCGATGACCCGCCGACGCCCGCGGCCCTGGACGCTTTTGTGACGTCAGTCATGGCCTTGACCGCGATTTATGGCGGCTACTTCAACAAGATCGACTTCGGCGACAAGGGCAATGTCATCCTCATCCTTTTTGGCGCGCCCATTTCCTATGAAAACAACGTCGCCCGCGGCGCCCGCTTCTTGCAGGCGTTGCGCAGCCAGCAGGGACTGCTCCCCTGGCGCGCGGGCGTCACCTTTGGCGTGGCCTACGCCGGGCTGGTGGGCGGCCGCGCCCGCTGCGAATACACCGCCATCGGCGATGTGGTGAACCTGGCCTCGCGGCTGATGAGCATGGCGGATTGGGGCGAAATCTGGATCGACGCCCAGGTGCAAAGACAACTGGTCAGGCAATGGCGTATCGCTTCCCTGGGACCGCGCCAGGTGAAAGGCAAGCGAGGGCCAGTTCCCATCTTTCGTCTGCTGCGCCCCCTGGCCGCGGTGCCCCCGGCGGAGGTGGGCCCCCTGTGGGGACGGGAGCAGGAGCTGGCCGCCTTGCAAGATGCCTTGCAACCCCTCTTTCATCCCCGGCCCGGGGCTGCGCCGGCTGCATGTTTCATCCATGTGACAGGCGAGGCCGGGATCGGCAAGACGCGCCTGTTGGCCGCGCTGCGTCATGATTTGCATAGGCAAACCGATGTGCGGTGGCTGCGCTGCGTGGCCGATGACATCCTGCGCCAATCCCTCAACCCCTTTGTCTACGGGCTGCGGCGCTTCTTTGATCAGTCGCCCGAGCACTCGCCCCAGGAAAATCGGGCCGCTTTCGATGCCGCCCTGGCCGCTCTCATGGCGCAGATGCCCCCCAGCGCCACGGGCGAAGCCATCCGCCAGGAATTGCAGCGCACCCGCTCCATGCTGGCCGCGCTGCTGGACATCCATTGGCCGGGCTCGTTGTACGCCCAGTTGCAGCCGCAGCTTCGCTTCGAAAACACCCTCCTGGCGCTCATCAATTTCTTCAAAGCCCTGAGCCTGCAAAAACCGTTGGTGATCGAACTGGACGGCGGGCACCTGTTGGATGAGGATTCCCGCACCTTGTTGCAGAGAATGACCGGGGAGCTGGCGGCATGGCCCGTGGCCGTGCTGGTCGCCAGCCGGGATGAAGCGGGCGGGGCGCAGGTGACGCTGCCCGGCAGCCCGCCGCATCATTGGCACACGCTGCACCTGGGACCGTTGTCCCTGGAGGGGGTGCAGGCCATGGCCGCCGGATTGCTGGGCAGGGACCTGACCGCAGCCGCGGCGCGGATGCTCTTCCAAAAAACCAGTGGCAATCCCCTGTTCGTGGAGCAGTTGGTGCAGGATTTGCGGGAACGGGGCGCGTTGACCGCCGGCGCCGAGGGGCAATTCACCCTGGCCGCGTCCGAACTGGCCGACATTCCCGCCACCATCGATGCGGTGCTCCTCGCCCGTCTGGATCGCCTGGCGCCACCGGTGGCGGAAACGGTGCAGACCGCGTCGGTGTTGGGCCGGGAATTCGAAACGCCCATCCTGGCGATGATGCTGCCTCAAATCGAGGCAGAGCCCCACTTGTTGCAGGCGGCCGAGACCGAGCGCATCTGGCGGGCCCTGGATGAACAACGCTACGCGTTCGTGCAGGCGCTGTTGCGGGATGTGGCTTATCACATGCAATTGGGCACGCGTCTGCGGCATTTGCATCGTCTGGCCGCCCACGCCTATGAAGCGCACTACGCCCGCGATCTCGCCTCCCATTACGCGGATCTCGCCTATCACTTCGAGAAAGGGGAGGTGTTCGACAAGGCCGCGGCGTACCTGCGCCAGGCCGCGGATCAGGCGCGAGAGGCTTATCAGAACGAAGCCGCGCTGGACTTTTACGAACGGTTGTTGGCGTATGCGGAAGAAAGGGAACGCTGGCAGATCCACGCCCATCGCGGGGACATTTACCATCGCATCGGCGCTTATGACAACGCCCTGGCAGCCTATGAATTGGCGCTGACCCTGGCGCGAGGGCAGGGAGAAAGCGCCCGCGGCCTGGCCGACATCGTGCGCCGCATTGCCGGCGTTCATGTGGACAAAGGCGCGTATGACGCGGCCCAAGAGCATCTCGAGCAGGCGCATGCATGGCTGGACGACCAACCATCGCCCGAACTGGCCCGCACCCTGCTGCTGGCCGCGGGTGTCGCCTACCGCCAGGGGCGGCTGGATCGGGCGTTGAGCCAATGCCAAACCGCGCTGGATGTCGCCTCTCGCGTCCGCGCCCTGCCCGAACAGGCTCACGGCTATCGTCTGCTGGGCACCATCCACACCGGGAGCGGCGACCTACGGGCTGCGGTCGATGATTATGGCGTCAGCCTGGCCCTGTGCGCCCAACTGGGCGATTTGCGCCAGCAATCCATGGCCAGCAACAGCCTGGCCGCGGTGTACTACTACCTGGGCGAGAGCGAAAAGGCGGAGCGCGCGTATCTGCAAAGCCTGAAAATCGCCGAAAGGATCGGCTTTGTGGATCAGCAAGCCACGGTGGCCAACAACCTGGGCGAGCTTTACCTGCTGCAAGGGCGTTTTGCAGATGCCGAGGCGCGATTCGAGAGTTGTTTGCAAACCTGGCAGCGCACCGGCTTCCGCCTGGGCGTGGCCCTTTCCTGGCGCAACCTGGCCCAGGTCGCGGCCCATCGGGAGGAATGGCTCCTGGCCCGGGAGCGCCTGGCCGCGGCCATGGAGGTGCTGGCCGCGCTGAACAGCCGGGGGTGGGTGCGGGCCGAGGCGCATCGCCTGCTGGCCGAGGTGGCGCTGGCCCTGGGCGAGCAGCAGGAGGCCTGGGAGCACTGTGGGCAGGCATTGGCCATCGCCCGGGAGCAACGCATCAAGCTGGTGGAGAGCAACGCGCTGCGGGTGATGGGGCGCATCTACCGCACCCGGGGCCAGGCCCAGAAAGCGGAGGAGGCTCTGCAACAAAGCCTGGCCCTGGCCGAATCCCTGGGGATGCGCTACGAACAGGGCAAGGCCTGGCATGAGCTGGCCCTGCTATATCGTGCTCAGGAAGACGGGGCAGCGCTGTTCGAGGAAGCCTGTACCCGCGCCCATGCCATTTTTTGGGAATTGAACGCCCAATGGGACCTGGCGCGGGTGGATGATCTGCTCCGTAAATAGAGTAATCAGTAATCAGTTATCAGTAATCAGTGGGAATCAGCGTTTCTGCCACCTACACACCTGCAAACCGCATTCCCATTTTCAGATGTAACTATACACGTACCCTCTCATAGCAAGGCAAAAACCACTAAGGACACTAAGGACACTAAGGCACAAAGGGAAAAATAAAAAATTTTCTTCGTGTCTTTGTGGCTTTGTGCCTTCGTGGTAAAAACGTCTTGCAGAAGGAGCTGTATAGTTACTTTTTTGGGAGGATGATGATGACCCATCATGTTTTTTCTCACGCCATTTTTCGCTTCGGCATCCTGCTGCTCCTGCTGATGCTGGGCATGGGGTGGTTCGTCGCGTCGGTCGCGGCCGGCCCGGGGGAGCCAGGCTTGCGCGTCGATGCCTCGGGCGTGGCGCTAGACCCGAGCAGCCTCGACCCACCCACCCCTACTCCCACCACCGCGCCCACCCCTGCTCAGAATAATCCAAAGGTGCTTTGCTTTTCCACCCAATCGGGAACGGGATTTTTAGGGGACAGGAATCCTTGTGTGCGCATCAAACGATTATTCTCAAACACAGTCAGCATCAACGCCCCGGCTGATTTCCCGACCGACCTATCGGAATATGATGTCGTTTATATTGGCTACGGTGACAGTTATCGATTGCAGAACAAGGCAGGTCAGCTCATTGAAGCTGTGCGCAATGGCGTCGGCCTGATCGTCTCGCAGCCCAACGTCGTGGGCGAGGTGGGGCTCTTTCCCCCTGGCTTCAACGCGACCGTGACCGACTTCGCCTGGCCGGGCTGGCCCAATCACCCTTCACCTGATTCCGAATTCACGCCGGCTGGCGCTGCTCACCCCATCTTGCAGGGGTTGGCGACAGCGGATCTCTGCGACATGCTTGACACCATCCCTATCTCCCAACTGGGGCCCGGCTGGCGCGTGCTGGCAAAGGCAGTCGGTTATCCTGACCTGGTGCTGGCTGCCGGTAGCTACGGCTCCGGCCATCTGGTTATTCACACCGGGAATATTGCCGACGTCGCGGGATGCGGCAGATCGGGCCCTGCCAGCGACGCCTTTGTGCGACAGATGCTGACCTGGGCGGGAACCCCGGGCTCGCCATCGGACCCGGACATCCCCCAGCAGGGAGATACGTTTGTGGTCAACACCCTGGATGATCTGGACGACGGGATGTGCGGCGTCAATCATTGCTCGCTACGGGAGGCCATTGCCGCGGCCAACGCCCACGCCAATGGCTCCCAACGGGACCGCATTCGTTTCGAGCTTCTCGACATCACGGGATCGCCGGTGGTGCATGTGCAATCGGCTCTGCCCGAGATTACCGAGGCGGTGAGCATCGATGGCGCCACGCCCCAGGGCCTGGTGACGCTGGATGGCAGCGCCGCCAGGGGCGATGGGCTGGTCTTCCGTAGCAGCGGCTCTTTGCTGCGAGGCTTGGTCATTCACAGCTTTTCCGGCGCGGGCGTGTCGTTGGAAGGGGATGGCAACGTCCTCGAAGGCAATGACATCGGCACAACGGGGTTCGACGATAAAGGCAACGGCGTCGCGGGGGTATACATCACCGGCAATAACAACCGCATCGGCGGCGAAAACGCGGGCTCCGGCAATCTCATCTCGGGCAATGGCAACCGCCTTCCCAGTCTGGGCGCGGGCATCTATATCATCCATGGCACAGGCAACCGCATTCTGGGCAATTTCATCGGTGTCGACGCGTTTGGCCGCAGCGCCCTGCCCAACCGCCGCGGCATCTATCTGCTGAGTGCAGACGACACAGTCGTGGGCGGAGAGCATTCGGGCGCGCGCAATCTCATCTCGGGCAATACCGGCCCGGGCATCGAGGTCTCTGACGGTGAAAATGTGACCATCGTGGGCAACGTCATCGGTCTCGATCTGCAAACACAACAGCCATTGGCCAATGAAGTCGGCATCTTTTTGGATAGCCTCGATGATAGCGTCATCCGGCACAACATCCTGGCCGGCAACAGGGGAGCGGGCATACAACTCAGGTTCAGCAAGGAGAACGAAATCGAGGATAACCTCATTGGCGTCACCCTGACCGGAACCAGGGTGGGGAATGATGGGCCCGGTGTGCAGTTGCAATCGGCCCGCGATAACGTGCTCACCGCGAACCGCATCGCCTTCAACCAGGCCGCGGGCATCCTTTTGGATGGGGCTCTGGATGAAGGGCTCCTCCAAAACGCCATCTACGCCAACGCCACGGGCATCCAGTTCATCAACAGCAACAACAACGAGACCCCGCCCCCGGTCATCACCCAGGTGACTCAGGATGAGGTGCGGGGAACAGCCCCGGCCAACAGCGAAGTGCAAATCTTTGGTGACGACGGCGGCCAGGGGCGCTACTACCTGGGCAAAACCACCGCCGACGGGGACGGGAATTTCACATTTCGGGGTGAGCTGCGCGGGCGTAACATCACCGCCATCGCCACCGCCTTCCCTGGCTTTCATCCTTACAGCTCCTCCGCGTTCAGCGCCCCCTTCACCCGGCCTTCCCCCTGCGCCGATCCTTATGAAAGCAATGACGACTGGCTCCAGGCCTGGGAGGTGTCGGCCGGCGACGTCCTTCAGGGCTTCATCTGCGAGCCGGGCGATATCGATTTCTACAAGCTGCCCGCGTCCGCGGTGGGCCTGGGCGGCCGGGTGAACTTCCATCTGGAAACCGGAGGCGCGGACCTGGATCTCGTGCTCTTCCGCCCCACCTTCATCTCCTACGATCTACCCATCACCGACATCCCCCCAGCCCAGGCCCCCAGTGCCGATGTGCCGGTGGAGTCGCTGCCTCTGCAAAACATTCCTTTGCAAAATATCCCGTTGCAGAACATCCCCCTGCAAAACATCCCTCTACAAAACATTCCCTTGCAGAACATCCCCCTGCAAAATATCCCCTTGCAAAACATCCCTCTACAGAATATCCCTCTGCAAAACATCCCTTTGCAAAATATCCCCCTGCAGAATATCCCATTGCAGAACATCCCTCTGCAAAACATCCCCATCGTCGCTTATTCGGCGAACCCTACGGGCCAGGATGAAGAAGTCAGCGACCGCATGATATTCACCTCCGACGCCTACTACCTGATGGTCATCGGCCACAACGGGGCTTATGGCAGCCAGCCCTACACCCTCACCGTGCAGGTGGAGCCGCCCCCGCCCCCACAACCATGCACCTTCGATCCTCCCTTTAGCGGCAACCCGGGCCATGCTTTTCAACCCTACGCGGATGAGAACATCCAGACCTTGATCCTGATTCCCCAGCAGCGCCTGGAATCCCTGTACGGCGCGGAGGCCGTGGCCTCGCTGATAACAGCCTTGCATACGTTTTCGCGTCAACCCACCATCAAAGGCCTGGTGCTGCCGGTGGAGACAGACCCCTATGTGGCCCAGGCTTACGACGACTGGGACGAGCATTTTTGCGATCCCCTGCGGGCCAATGCCGTGGCCGGCCGCATCAAGGGGCTCATCTACCAATCCGCCCAACAACTGCCCAATCTCCACACCGTGATACTCATCGGCGATGACGCGGTCCTGCCCTTCCGCCGTCTGCCCGACCTAACCGAGACCGCCAACGAACGGGAGTACGCTCCCCAATCGCTGCTGAAAACCGACACCGCGCTCTACGCGGCCCTGCGTCAGGGCTACATGCTCAGCGATGATTTTTATGTCGATTTCTATCCCACCCTGTACGGGGGCTGGCCCTTGTACGCGCCTGATCTGGCCATTGGGCGGCTGGTGGAAACGCCGGCCGAGATCACGGCCCAACTCGATGTGTTCAAACAACGGCAAGGCAAGCTCAGCGCGGAGAAGGCTACGGTGTTTGGCTATGATTTCCTCAAGGATAGCTCGCAACAGATGGCGGATACGTTGGCGCAGCAGGGATTCCAACCCCAGGTGCTGAACAACGACGAGTGGGACGCGGACGCGCTGCGCGGCATCCTGTTGCAGAACCGCCACGATTTCAATGCCCTCAACGCCCATTTCACCCATTTTCTGATGGCTCCGGCCGCCTCCATCTTCGGTCAGCAAGGGGAGTTGTTCCGCGCCAGCGAGATCGTGAGCGCCACCGTCGAGATGACCGGGAGCATCAATGCCTCGATGGGCTGCCACAGCGGCCTGAACGTGTGCGACGAGTGCGTGAACCAGCAGGGCCGGAACATGGGAGCGGACCTGGATTTCGCCCAGGCCTTCGCCCGCAAGCAGGCTCTGTGGCTCGGTAACAGTGGTTTTGGCTATGGCGATGACGCCGCGGTGGCCCTCTCCGAGGAGTTGGTCAGCGCGTTCGTGCGTTATCTTGGCTCCCAGGCCGATATGCCCGTGGGCGAGGCCCTGCGTCGGGCCAAAAAAGATTACGCCCTGCTCAACATGGGCGCGTATGGCCCCTACGACCGTAAAGCTCTGAACGAGCTCACGCTCTACGGCATCCCCAACTATCAGGTGACTGTGCCCCATCCCCAGCCGGTGGGCAACGAGGACCGGGTCAACGCCGGCCCGGTGCAGCAGGTGGGATACTCTCAGCATCTCAAAACTCGCCAGTTTACGCTCTCGCCCGCCCTCACCCGCGTCACCACCCCCAGCGGCGACTATTACCAGGCAGAGGACGGCATCCAGCCGCTGCTCTATAACCCCGTCCAGCCCCGCAGCCAGTTCGACATCGCCCTGGACGCCAGCACCTATCCTGGATTCACCGCCCGCGGGGTGCTCTTCCTGGGCGGGCGTTTCCAGGACATCCCCAACTTCGATCCGGTCATCACCATGCCCGTGACCGACACCCATCGCTACGAGCCGCAGATCATCTACCATGATTGGCAGCCTCTGAACCCGGCTCGACTCAATCATTTCGTCAGCGACGAGGGCACCCGGGAGTGGCTGACCGTGACCCCGGGCCAGTTCCACCACCAACGAGTGGATAACAGGGATCCCCAGCATCTGCGGGTGGTGGGCGTGGAGCGCATTTACCAGCAGATGCAGTTTCAGGCGTATTACAGCGACGCTGCCGACTTCACGCCCCCCATCATCAACCGGGTGCAGGCCACGCGGCAGAACCGAAACCTCAGCTTCGCTGTGCAGGTCAGCGATGCGGGTGGCATGTTGCGGGTGGTGGTGGTGTGCAGCGGGGATAACGGGCGTTGGCAAAGCGTGGACCTGAGCGTGGCAGCGGGAACATCCGGGCGCTGGCAGGGGACCCTGCCCAATGCCGGGCAAGACGCCTTCTGCCTGGTGCAGGCGGTGGACAACGCGGGCAATGTGGCCCTCACCGACGCCAAGGGCCAGCTCTATCTGCCGGAAATGCCCTATCGCTATTACCTGTCGTGGGTGGAGGACTCACGCTAAGCGCGAAGGGAGTGATCAGTGTTCAGTGTTCAGTAATCAGTAATCAGTGTGCCCTGAACCCTCGGGCTACGGGTGCAAAGCCCCTTGGGGGCTCATATGGACGCCAGCCCGCAGGGCTTCGTATCCGTATAAATTCAGGTCTAGGGGCGTTCCGCCGCATGTCCCCCTTCGGGGACATGTTTTCCGCCAAGTTGGGCCTGTCTGCGCAGGCAGACAGGCGGCCAAAGGCCCCCAGCCCCGACTTCCAGTCGGCGGGGTCAGGGCGCCCATGCAACCCGCTTGAGGTTTGCCAACAGGTTCACTTCATCGCCGGGCGGGCGTTGGAGACCTTGAAGGTCTTGGAGACGCTTCAAGGTCTGGGGCTGGCGTTGGCCCCGCGGGTGGCGACGCGAGGGTCAGCCGCCAGCGCCGGGGGATAATTCCCCCGGCTAAAAAACAGCGCCCCTGCGGGGCTTAGCCGGATTCATCCGGCGCCGCTCCTTCGCGCCCGAGGCTGAACGAACCTGTTGGTTTACTGCGGTGCGCCGAGGGTGCTCCCTCCCGACCGTTTCCCCAAGAGAGGATAGGTCTTACGTAGCCCCTCCGTTCCGGGCGATCATCCCTCCCCCGCAAGCGGGGGAGGGGCAGGGGTGGGGGCCCATCGGCCGGATCACCGCCCCTACCGGTTTGCCCATGCAACCCGCTTGAGGTTTGCCAACAGGTTCACTTCATCGCCGGACGGGCGTGGCAGACGCCAACTATTTGGCACGCACCCCCTGCAATTCTTCCCGGATGACCCGACGCAGACGGGATTCCAGATCGCCTTCCATTTCCCGCAGCATGTACTCTCTCAGCGCCTCGTTGATCAAGCGCTGATAGCTGCCGCCGCCTTGCCGGTGAACCTGGCCGCGAAACCAGTCCAGAACATCGGCGTCGATGCGAATGGTGATGCGGGTTTTGTTGGGCGAGGCCGGGACAATCGGCCCGCGCCGGGCCTGGGAAAAATCGTAGTTCGGGCGCATTTCATGGAATGCGTTTTCTTCTTTCGTAGGTTTGTCGTTCATATTTATTGGCTCTGCGAGCAGAAATGAGGCGATAGTTGTCACCTCGGACGGTGAAAACGACTACAAGGATCCGGCCCAGATAATCCATGCCCAAAGCAATGTAGCGTATTTCTTCGTAGGCATCGACATCTTCACGCCAAAGTACATGATCATCCTCCAATACACCAACGGCATCAGCAAAGTCGATGCCGTGTTTTTGGAGATTAAGCCGAGCTTTGCGGGGATCCCATTCATAACTCATGGCTTATTATATGTACAAATGGCATACCTGTCAACCGGCCCCGCAATACGCCCGTAACCTGGCCACCTGCGCTGGTTCGCCAATGACGATGATGGCCACGCCCGCTTCCAGCTTCTCCTCGCCCGTGGGATTGAACACGCTGCGACCATCGGGCATTTCCAGAGCGATGGGCGTCAGGCCCGTGTGCTCGGGAATGCCCGCCTGGGCCAGGGTTTTGCCCGCCAGGGGCGAATCTTCCTTGATGACAGCCTGCTCCACCCGCGCGGCCTCCTGCCCTCGTAACATGCGGTCCAAAAAGGTGACAACTCGCGGTCGCAGCATTTCGCTGGCCATGCGCATCCCCCCGATGAACATGGGATTCACCACATACGTCGCGCCCGCGCGATAGAACTTGTTGGCCAGCTTGTTGTCGCGGCATTCCGAAACGATCTTGACGCCGGGATTCACATAGCGGGCCACCACCGTCAACAGCATGTTGCGGCCATCATCCCCCAGGGCCGCGAAGAGCCCCTGGGCCCGGGTGACGCCCGCCTCATCCAGCACACTCTCCTCGGTGGCGTCCCCCTGAATGATGAGCATGTCCTCGAACTGGGCCTTGAGCTGCGCCACCCGTTGCGGGTCCAGTTCGATGACCACAAAAGGCTGTCGGGTGTCGTGCAGCTCGCGGATGATATGCAGAGCCGTCTCGCTGGCTCCGCAGACAATGTAATGCTCGCGAAGTTGGGCGATTTGATTTTTCATGCGTTGCTCCCGCACAAGTTGCGCCAGATTGATTTCAACGAAAAAGGATGTGACCACAGCCGTGGCGTAGATCATGGCGCCCATGCCCGCCCACATCAGCAGGGTGGTGAAGGCTCGGCCCGGGCCGCCCAGGGGGAACACCTCGCCATAACCCACCGTGGTCAGGGTGATGCTGGTCATGTAGATGCTATCCAGCAGGCTCACCTTTCCCTCGCCCAGGACGTAATACCCCACCGTACCGAACAAAAAGACGCCCAGCACCGCGAAGAAAGGATAACGCAGGCGGCGGAAAAGGTCTGTTGCCAGGGGCAGGAGAATGCGTCGGCTGATCATCATGAGTTACCAGGCAAAAGTCAGGCCCTCGTAGGCGACGGTGCATTGGATCGCTGGCGCGTGTTGGCTGAGCCAGGCCCGGGCCTGGGCCTGAATGCGATCCAGCTCGTCGTCGCTGCGGTCGGGATCATGATGGAAGAGAACCAGGTGCTGCACCTGGGCCGTGGCCGCCATTTCCAGCACATGGGGCAGGATGCTGTGGCCCCAGCCTCGTTTGGCAGGCATGTCCTGGGGCAGGTATTGGGCGTCGTGAATCAACAAATCGGCTCCCTGGCAAAAAGCGGCGAACGCGGCGGGCGTGTTGACTCTGATCTGGGGCGGCGCGCCCAGCTCGTTATCGGTGAGATACGCCACTGTGCGTTCCTGGTAGGTCAGTTTATACCCGAACGCGCCGCCAGGATGATTGACCGCGATACGCGTCACCGTCAAGCCCAGCCCTGCCAGCTCCCTCACTCCTGCCCGCCAGGAACGCAGACGCAGGGAGGGTAAATCGCGGCCGCGCACGGGAAAATGGACGCCATCCATTTGGGTCAGCAGCGCCCGCGCCATCTGCGCATCCAGCGCCGGCAGCAACGTGATGCGTCGGGCGGGCTGGTAGATGGGGGGGAAAGAAGGGAAGCCCTGGATATGATCCCAGTGTTTGTGTGAAATGAGCAGATAGATGGGGGCATCATGCGCGGCCAGTTGCTTACCCAGGACACGGATGCCTGTGCCCGCATCCAGGATGATGGTGGCCACGGCGCCAAGTTGCAGGCTGACGCAAGCCGTATTGCCGCCGTAACGCAGCGTGTCCGGGCCGGGCGCGGGAATGGTTCCCCGCACGCCCCAAAACTTAACGACAAGGGAAGGCGCGCTCATGGGGCTTGCTCCTGAGCATCGGTTTGAGAGGCGTCCGTATCGGGCACGGCGGCAAGGCGCCGCAAATGGGCCAGCAGCTCCTGTTCATCTTTGAATGCTCGCGGCTCCGGATCATCCAGGGTTTGCAGGGTGCCGCGCAGCGAGGCCCCGGGGCTGTGACGAAGCAGACGCAGGATGACGGTGGTCAAGGTTCCCATGGTTGCGGCCCCTGTCAGTGATGAATGATGGGAAAAAAGAGCATGGTGGGGGCTTCCTCCCACCTCTGCGCGACGGCCTGGGCCTGCAAGGGATGCCGGGCCGCGTCCGCGTAGGTCGCGCCCACGTTGGGCTGGCCCGCGGGCAGCACGCTGTACCATACATCGAAGACGAGATTGGCGTTGCTGCTGGTAACCAGCACCCCCGGATCGGCATAGGAGCGACGATCCCCTGTATCCGTCCCATCGTAACGACTGTCGTCCTTGTAATAGGTCGAAGGCGTCCCGCCCAGGGGGGTGGGATCGATCACCTGCACGATGCTGCCCCGCGTGGGGTGGGTAACCTGATTCCAGGGGCTGAAGGGCGTGGTCGCCACCGTGTCGGGGGAGCCGTCCACGGGGACACCCGCGGGCGTGTTGGCGTCGTAGTAGGTTCCCCCTGCCATGGCTGGCGTCAGGTCCGCAGAGTAGCGAAATGCATCCAGTGTCGACGTCAGGCTGCTCAGGTCAAAGGTGACACGCTCCTTGAACATGTCTCGGTAATTGATCAGGGTGAGGAGAATAGAGCTCTGGCTGCTGTCGGGGTCATAAGCCACGAAATAGGTGATGGTGCGCACATGGCCATCACGGATGCCGTACCAATCCGAGCGAGGGTCGGCGGGGGAAAGCTGCTCCTCATTAATAAGGGATCCCCCGGACTGAATGCGCACTTTGGTGCGGTCCAGGATATCGGTCTCACTGCCGAACAGTTGTAAGTCTTCTGCGATGAGATTGGCCCGCTGCAAAGTCAGTCGATAGGATTCGCTGGCCGCGGTGTAATCGCTGTAATCCACGTAATCCGTTGTTTCCGCCCGACTGAGCGTGGTGGAGCGGTAGAGATAGACCCAGCAACGCTCGCCCGCGTGCAGGGGGTCGGTCACGGTGATCTCATAGCGCCGGTGGGTGCGGGCGTCGGCATGTGCGATCCATTGGGATGCCGTGGCCCGATCGCCGCAGTCGCGGGCCATGAAAACCAGCTCATCATCGGCATCCAGCCTGCCGTCCTCGTTAGCCACATAGAGGCCATCCTGTTTCTCATCGAACTGCCAGGGGATTTGCTCCCAGCCGGCGTGGCGATAGGCGTAGAGGAAGAGCTGATCCAGGGCGACGCCCGTCCAGACGGGCAATCGGTCCCCCGGCAGGATGACGGGGTCCATGGCGCGGGTGAGGGCTACGGGGGTAGCGGGAGCCGCGGCAGCCAGAGGGCGTTGGGCCAGGACGGCCAGGGAGAGCAGGAGGATAAGAAGCAGCAGCGGCATGCTGCGAAAGGGTCGGGCGTTCATGGTTCCTCCTCAGGTAGAAGGTGAAAGCAAGGGGTTTTCAGCTTGCTTCCATTCTCGCGCGCCCCACTGACGCCCGACTGACGGGGATAAAGACTATACACGTACCCTCTCATAGCAAGACAAAAACCACTAAGGACACGAAGGACACGAAGGCACAAAGGGAAAAATAAAAAATTCTCTTCGTGTCTTTGCCTCTCCCCCTGCGTGCGGGGAAAAGGAGCTGTATAGTTACGATGCTTCAATCTTTAGTCCTTTAATCTTTAATCCTTTAATCTTCAATTTTTATCCCCCCACAATCTCCCCATAAAACGCCCGCAGGTCTTCTCCCGGCTCTACGCCCAGATCCGTTTGCAATCGTTCTGCCAAGGCCCGATACAACCGCAGCGCGGCCGCCCGATCCCCCAGGGCCAGACACGCCTCCATGCCCAGACGGGTGGCCTGTTCCTGCCAGGGCTCCAGAGCCAGGGCCTGGCGGGCCAGGGTCAGCGCGCGTTGGGGGTCGCGGCGGGCCAGGGCCGCTTCCCCCGCGCCCATCAGCGCCCGCAGATACGCCTGGGCCAGCCGCTCCCGCTCCCACACCGCCCAATCCGCGTAGGGATATTGGGCGAACAAAGGGCCGTGGTACAGGGCCAGGGCCTCCTCGTAACGCGCCTGCCGTACCAGATCCGCGAAGACCTCGTGCGCGACCCAACTGCCGGGCGGCAGCCGCAGCGTGATGCAATCCCCCGCCACCTCCAGATAACGGGATGGGAACTGACGAGGCAGGTCGGGCTCCAGCGCCCGGCGCAAGGCCGAGGTGGCCTGGTGCAGCAGCGGTTGGGCCGCGTCCAGGGCGCGGTCGGGCCACAGGGCCTCGGCCAGTTGCTCCTGGGTGCGGGTGTGACGGGGGGCGATGAGCAGGATGCGGAAGAGCTCACCGGCCCGGCGCTTGCGCCACGCCCGGTCCTCGATGCGCCGCGGGCCCTGCCACACCTCGAAGCGTCCCAGGGTGTGGATGCGCAGGGGCGTGGCCGGGGTCGCGGCCAGCCGTCGCAGCAATGCCCGCGCGTCCTGTTTCGCGGCGGCATGGCTGCTTCGCATCTGACGGGCAAGAAGGGGGAAGGCGATGGCCCGTTCCCGTTCCAACAGAAAATAGAAGCGGCCGTGCTGGATACGGGCAACGGTTTCGCTCCAGGCTTCGCGCTCATCCCGCCCCATTCGCTGCAACAGGCCCGCCAGCAACAGCCAGGCTTCGGCCAGATGGAAATCGAAGCGCAAAGGGGTCATGAGGTCGATGGCCTGGTGCAGGTCAGCCTCACACGGGGGCAGATCCCCGGCCGCGAAGGAGGCCCGGGCCCGGGCCAGCAAGGCCATCCCTTCCAGATGCACGTATCCCACCCGCCGAGCCACAGCCAAGGCCTCATCGGCCCAGCTTCGGGCCGCGGCCCAGCGCTCCACACGCCGCGTCAAGCGGCTGGACCCCAGATACGTCAACACTTGCAGCCCCGGGTCCCCAATGCGGGTGGCGATGTCGCGAGCCCGGGCGTACAACCGGGCCGCCTCTTCCATCCGCCCCTGGTCCTGGGCCAGGTCCGCTAGCAGTGCATCATGAAAGCCACGGGGTAATGAGCCCGCGGGCGCCACCTCCTTCAACCTGGCGGCCATGCCCGCGGCCTCGTGGGGTCGGCCTATGAGCCAATACACCCAGCCCATGGCTGCCAACGCCGTCCATCCCAGGGCCGGGCGCCCCTGCGCCACGATGAAATCATACGCATCCCGATCCATGACCAGGGCCAGTTCGAATTGCCCTCTGGGGATGTACACACCCACGGCCAGGGCGTGCAGCCCGCGATACAGGGCCTCCTCATATCCCAACAGACGGCTTAAATCCACGGCCCGACGATAATAGGCTTCCGCCTCGTCGGGCGCGTTGGTTTCGGCCGCGCACAGCCCCAAATGGATCAACGCCTCCACCTGCAGGGGGTGATCTTGGAGGGTCCGGGATATGGCTTCTGCCAGCAATGCCTGCGCCCGGTCGTATTGTCCCAATCGGAAATGCACATGGGCCAGGGCGATGAGCGCCTCGGCAATGGCTTCGTCTTCTCCCCGCGCCCGGGCTTCGGCCAGCAGCGCTCGGGCCTGTTGATACCCCGCGGCTACCTTGCCGGCCCGGCAGAGGGACCGGATCTGTTCGATGCGCGCTGGCGGCTCGGAAGTCACGAAAAAATCAGGGGAGCGGGGGCTACTTGCGGATGAGGGGCATGTAGAGTTGGGAGCAGTCCCGGACGGTGAGGGTGCGGGTGGAGGAGGTGGTGCTTTGGCCCGAGATGTCTGTAGCCTTGACGTAGTAGCTGATGGGCAGGGCCAGGAGGGCGGTCAGCGAGGCCTGGTAGGTGCTGCCGCTTTCGTGCACCATGGTTTTGTGATGCCAGTTGAAGAAATCCAGAGGCGTGCGGTAATACAGCTCCACCTTGTGCAGATGGACGTCCCTGGCTTCCGCGCGGATGGTGGTGGAAGTGGGGTCCAGGTTGCAGCCCATGCGGTAGATGGTGTCGTGGCTGGCCCGCACGTGTTCCAGTTCGGGCGGGATGATGTCCAGTTTGACGACGAAGGCATCAAGGCGGCCATTGAACGTCCTATCAAATGCCCCTTCGGTCACCGGAAAATCGTTGGAAGAGGTGTAGCCGGCCACAATCACGTCTCGTATGGGGGTGACCGCAATGCTGGCGTGGGTGATTTCATTGAATCCTTCACGGCCACTGCCTCCAAAATAGGTGCTGTATCGAAGCTCCCCATCGGGAGCGAAGCGGGCGATGAAGAGGTCATTATATTCGTAGCTATCTTGGAATGGGGTGCCCGCCAAAGGCATGTCATTGGAAGAGGTGAAGCCTGTCAGGTAAACGGAGCCCGAGCCATCCACAGCAATGCCCCGTCCCCATTCAGCACCAGAACCTCCAAACTGTAGAGAACGAACCAGGAGGTTTTCCTTGGGCTTCAACGCCACATAAAAGGCATCCGATATGCCACCATGATAATCATATCGTCCGCTGACGGGAAAATCCGGCGAATCGGTCTCGCCAATGACGTAAAGCGTCTCGGTCGCTTCATGCCAGGCGATGCCCTCGCCGCGATCGTCTCTGCTTCCTCCCCAGTAGGTCGAGAATACAAGCTGATCTCCCTCTGCCCCTATCGCGGCGATAAACGCATCATCATCGCGATTGTATGTTCGATCCAATGCAGTGGTCGGAAAATCGTCCGACTTGGTGATGCCGGTGACATAAGCAGTGCCATCCCCTCCCACAACCAGGCTTTCTCCCCATTCAAAATCGCTCCCTCCAAGATAGGTGCCGTAACGCATCGCATTCCCTGCCGGCGAGAATTTAGCAATAAAAAGATCATTCTTTCCTTTTATGGTCGAGGCGTAGGCGTGCCGTGTGGGGAAATTGGAAGAGTATGTGTCACCAAGGACGACGATTTCCCCCTGACTGGTGACTGCGATATCTTCTCCTGTATCGTAGGAATTACCACCCAAAAAGGACGCAACCGCCAAATCGGAACCCTGATTGTTCAATTTCAGGAAAAATGCATCCACCAAACCGTTATGTGTCCTGTCGAAGGTTTTGGCTGTGATGGGGAAATCAGATGACCAAGTCTCACCCGTCACGTAAGCGTTTCCAGACAAATCGACGTCGATCCCATAGCCTAAATCATTCTTTGTCCCGCCAATAAAGGTGGCATAACGAAGTCGCCCGCCGAGACTGTCCAGACTCAAAACGAATACATCGACGCCTCCCTGATAGGTAGGATCAAATGAACCCCACGTCACTGGAAAATCCGTGGAACTCGTATGTCCTGTCACATAGACATCCCCAAAGAGATCCATATCCATATCCGCAACATAATCTTGATCTTTGCCACCAATATAGGTTCCAAACAGCAAACCTGGTCCTTGCTCCGTTACTTGGAGGAAGGCGTCCTGCTGCATCGTGGTTAGAGGCATGGCCACGAGATCGCCTTCGATGATGGGCTCCACATCGGGGGCGCCATTGGGGCTGAGCAGCAGAGGCAGGCGCAGGTCGCCCACCGCGGTGTGGAGGATGAGCGCACCGGCCTCATCCAGGCTCAAACTTTCCGCGCCCTCCACCCGCAACCGCACCTGGCCCAGGGCCTGGTCGCACGGGCCCTGGCACGCCATGCGCCACACGAACCCCCGGCCCTTTTCGCCGGTCAGGATCAAATCCACGCCCGGGTAGAGGTCCCGATAGCGCACGCCGCCCCACACGGGCACATGGGGCCGCCATCCCGCGGGATCGTCCCCATAGAAGTAACTGACCACCGTGTCTCGCGGGGCGAAGGGCTCGACGCGAGCGCGGGGATTGGCGTTTTCGAAGGTGAGTTTGATGTGGACCCCGCGCAAAGGTCGGGCAGGGAGGTCGCGCTCGGCCGCGAGGAGCCCTTGTTCCGGCGATATGGCTTCCGACTCTTCCAGCACCGTCAGCCAGATACTGCCATCCCGTCCGATCCACATGGCATCCCCCGGCCCACCCCACACCTGGAAGAATGCGGCCGCGTCCCACTGGCCCTCGTTTTCGATGAAGAGGACCGAACCTTCGGTCGCACCGGTCAACGCTGAAGCATCGGATGCGGGGCCTATGGAAAGTGTCTTCCCGCTCAGGGCATGCGTAGAGGTCGCGGTGCCCAGAGTCATTATTCCTAAGAGGAGTAAGATCCAGAGCAGCGGATGCATAGACCGATGCCGTGTAAGTGCATCCATTTTTTCCTCCGAACATCCGCAGTTGAACTGGGGGATAACGGATCATGTCCGACATGGTTATTTTCGCGCTCCCCCCTGTGAAAGTCAATAACTCCTGCAGTCCCCAGTCAGTCAAAGAACTTCATCTGTCGCCAGCGGGCGTTGGGGTTGGTCATCTGGGCCAATTCGGCTTTGGCTTGCTCCAGCAACTGGGGATGAAGCAACAGGTCGGCCGCGGTCATGGCCAGGGCTTTGGCACCGATCTGCCATGCCCGATCCCCGGCCTCGCTCCCTGCGGCCAACGCGAACTCGGGGGTATGCGCGCCCACGTGGTCGGGCACCATGGCGATGTAGGGATGGATGGCAGGCACCACGTGGCTGACGTTGCCCATGTCGCTGGAGCCCCGACGTTCATCCGCCGCGGGTTCAGCCACGGTCTGCCCCAGGCGTTGCAGATTCTGGGCGAAGAGGCGGGCCAGGGTGGGGTTGGGCAGACGATGGGCGTAATGACGCAAGTGATGAATCTCCACCCGCGCGCCCGCGGCCAGCGCGGCCGCTTCGGCACACCGCTTCACCTTCTCCACCACCTCCAGAGAGACGTCGGAGGTCGCGGCCCGCACGCCGAACTCGGCCCGCGCGTACGCGGGCACAATGTTGGAGGCTTCCCCACCATGGGTGATGATGCCATGGATGCGGACGTCAGGGGGCAGGTGCTGGCGCAGCGCATTGATGTTGTTGAAGGTCTGGATGCAGGCATCCAGCGCGTTGATCCCCTGGTCGGGCGCGGCCGCGGCATGGGCCGCTTTGCCGAAAAATTCGAAAACCAGAGCATTGGACGCGATGGAGCCCCGGTTCACCATGTTTTTGCTCCCCGGATGGATCATCATGGCCGCGTCCAGGTGGTCGAAGACCCCTCGTTCCACCATGATGGCCTTCCCGCCCCCTTTCTCCTCGGCCGGGGTGCCGATGAGCTCAATGACGCCCGGTAGGGCCCCTCGTACCGATTGCAGGGCCAGGGCCGCGCCCAGCGCGGCGGTGGCGATGACGTTGTGCCCGCAGGCATGGCCCAAGCCGGGCAGCGCGTCGTATTCTGCCAGGATGGCCACCGCGGGGTGCTCCGTGGCGTTGACGCTGCGGGCGATGAACGCGGTCTCCAGCCCTGCCACGCCCCGCTGCACCTGGAATCCATGCTGCTCCGCGCTATCTGCCAGCAGCGCGGCAGAGTGATATTCCTCAAAGGCCAACTCGGGATGCGCGTGCAGGGTGTGACTGACCTGGTAGAGCTCGTCCGCGATGGTGTCGATGTAGCTTTGGATGTGCTGTTTGATGATTTCGATGTCCATTTTTCTCGGGATTCATTTCACCTTGCGGGGATCCAGCGCGTCGCGCAACCCATCACCGATGTAGTTGATGCTGATGACCGTGAGGAAGATCATGAGGCCGGGGAAGAAGGCCATCCACCAATTGCCTTTGCGCATTTCATCCTGAGCCGCGTTGAGCATGTTGCCCCAGGTGGGCGTGGGAGGCTGGACGCCAAAGCCCAGGAAGCTGAGGCCCGATTCGGAGATGATATTGCGGGCCACCAGCAGGGTCGCGGCCACGATGATGGGGGTGGCAGAATTGGGGAGAATGTGCCGGATGATGATGCGCCAGTTGGTAGCGCCGATGGTGCGGGCCGCCTCCACGAATTCCTTTTCCTTCAGGCTAAGAAATTGTCCCCGCACCAGGCGGGCCACCCCGGTCCAGGAGAGCAAGCCCAAAATGAGGATGATGCCCCCCATGTTGCCGTTGGCTTTGAGGATGGGGACCTCGACCTCCCGCAGCAGGATGGCCATGATGATAAGCAGGAAAATACGAGGGAGGGAGAGGAAGAGGTCCGTGAGACGCATGAGTACCTCATCGGTTTTGCCACCGTAGTAGCCCGCGGTGGCGCCGATGAGGATGCCGATGAATACGCCCAACAGGGTGGCGCCCAGGCCGATGGTCAGGGAGATGCGCCCGCCGTAGAAGATGCGGGTCATCAGGTCGCGGCCCAGGGTATCGGTGCCCATGGGATGGACCAGACTGGGGGGATCCCGCCGTTCCCGCAGGCTGCTATGGGTGGGGTCGTAGGGGCTGAGGACCGAGACAAAGATGGCGCCAAAGATGAGCAGGCCCAGAATGACGCTCCCCACCAGGGCCATTTGATGGCGACGGAATTGACGCCAGGCCATGCCTTTGAGGGAGCGCTGGCGCCGGGGGGTGAGGGTCTCGGCGGTGGAGATGGCGATGGAGGTAGGCTCAGTCATAGCGAATGCGGGGGTCCAGGTAGGCGTAGGAGATGTCGGCCATGAGGTTGAAGAAAATGATCAGCACGGCATTGATCATGACAATGCCCATGAGCAGGGGATAATCGCCCCGCTGGGCCGAGCGATAAAACAAGCGCCCCATGCCCGGCCAGGAGAAGATGGTCTCGGTAAACAACGCACCTCCGAACAGCCCGGGCAGGTCCAGGGCGATGATGGTGACCACTGGGGCCAGAGCATTTTTGAAAGCGTGCCGCATGACCACCAGTCGTTCGGACAGCCCCTTGGCCCGAGCAGTGCGGATGTAATCCTGGTAAATAACTTCCAGGGTCTGGCCTCGCATGTAGCGGGTGTAGGTGCCCATGCCGAACATGGCCAACATGGTCACAGGGAGGATCATGTGCTGAATACGCTGCCCAAGAGTGGGATTATCCACCCCATAGGGGGCCATGCCCCCGCCCGGAAGCAGGGGCTTGCAGTCCAGACAGTGGGTGAAATGGGACCAGGCAAAGCCGTGGCTGGGGCTGATGGGATTATTCAACCAGACATTGAAAACGATGATCAGGATAAGGCCGAACCAGAAGATGGGGATAGCCTGCCCCACGAAGGCCAGAAAGGTGGCCAGATGGTCGAAAAGAGAGTATTGGTGAAGCGCGGAATAGAGCCCAATGGGGATGGCGATGAGCAGGGTGATGGTGAACGCGACGATCATCAATTGCAGGGTGTTGGGCAGGCGTTCGCCGATCTCCTGCAACACCGGCTTATGGGTGACGTTACTGTATCCCCAATCCCCCACGATAATCCGACTGGCCCATTTCCAATACCGCACATAGATGTGCTGATTCAACCCGAATTCCTCCTCCAGGCGCACGATATCCTCGGGGGTGAGGTTGGGATTTTCCTCGAACGCGGCCATGGGGCCGCCGGGCGCCAGGGAGATGAGGAAAAAGACGATGACGCTGATGAGAATCAGCAATGGGATGGAGTAAACGAGGCGACGTAGAATGTAATTGACCAAGCGCGGATCTCCAGGAAAGCTGTGACGATTAAAGTCTTGCCATCTCTTTTTGCCATGAAGACACGAGGCTCTCGTCCTGTTCCCTCCAAGTTGCTCCCAGAGGGAGATAGGGGACAACTCCTGAACACTGAATACTGAACACTTCCCTCGCGTCTTTCTGATTTCGTGTGACTTCAATCGAGGGCGTTATGAAAAGTAAGGAACTGAGAAGAGGGAAGGGCTCCCCGCCCCACGGAGACGGGGAGCCGCGCAGGGACATTATTCTTTATCCCAGTCTTCCACGTTCCAGGTCTGGCGACCCCAAGGATTCACCTTGAAGCCCTTGATGTTGGCTCGCGTCAGCTCGATCTCGGAGCGGTCGTAGAGATAGAGATGGGGGATATCCTTGGCGATCTCTTCGCACGCGATCTGATATTGGGCCTTGCGTTCCTCCAGATTGGGGGTGGCGCCCGCCTTATCCAGAGCCTCGCTGGCCCGATCGTTGATCCAGCGCACGTAATTGAAGCCCTTGCCATTGTTGGCCTCGGTGGGGATGCTGTTCTTGTGGAAGTAGCCATACATGTGGCTCTGGGGATCAATCTTGTCGCTGGTGGTGTACATGAGGATGTCGAAGTGGCCATGCTTGCGGAAAGCGCCGCTGGCCCACGAACCGAAGAGTTCAGAGCTGGGGACGTTTTCGATGTAGAATTCGATGCCGATATCCTTCATCATCTCCACCAGCAACTGCTCACATTCCTCCCGCAATTGGTTGCCCGAGGTGGTCTGGATCTTGAGACGCAGGGGCGTGCCCTCCTCCGCGTATTTGCATCCATGGCATTCCCGGATGCCGTCGCCATCCTGATCCACGAATCCGGCCTCATCCAGCAGTTCCCGGGCCTTGTCCGGATTGAATTCCGAAGGCGGGATGTCGCATTTGGCCCAACCGATGCTCAATTCGCTGGTGCCCACGGTGGTGGCGCCATACAGAAGTTCATCCACGATGAGCTGCTTGTCGATGCCGTACTGGATGGCCTGGCGCACCCGCAGGTCAGCCAGCAAGGGATGGGGGTGATTCAGAGGATCGTCGGTGGCGTCCAGGGTGGGATCGGCCAGGTTCAACAGCAGGCGTTCGGTGCCGGGGCCAGGACGCTTATGCACGATGACATCGGGATTTTCCTCGAATTCCGGCACATCCGCTTCGGTCAGGTCCCAAAGGATGTCGATCTCGCCGGAGGTGATGAGGGCTTTGCCCACCTCCCGACTGGGAATGATGCGCACGATGATCTGGTCCACCTTGGGCTTATCGGGGTAGTCCCGATAGTTTTTATTTTTGACCAGGGTGATGTGGTCACCCGATACCCATTCCTTGAGCACAAAGGGGCCGGTGCCCAGGAGGCCCGTGGTGTTGTAATCCCACGTGGTCATGTCCGTAGAGCCTTCGGTGGCGTGCTTGGGCAGCACCGAATCGAACAGGGTCAGGTAAGGGGCGTAGAATTCTTTGAACTTGATCTGGACCGTATTCGGGTCAGGGCATTCCACCGACTCGATCTTGTCGTAACCCGCGGTGTTCACGGCACCACTTTCGGGGGTGGTGATGATCTCCCAGGTGTATTTCACATCTTCACAGGTGAAAGGTTCCCCATCGGACCAGAGGATCCCCTCCTTCAGATGATAGGTGACATTCAGGCCATCTTCCGAGACCAGCCCGTTCTCAATGGTAGGTACCTCTTTGGCCAAAACGGGATAGAAGTTGCCGTCGGGGTCCACATCCACCAGGCCCTCCACCACCATTTTGCTGACCTCATCGGCCGCGTATTGGGTGGCGATGAAGGGGTTGAGGACGTCCGGTTCCTGGTAGAGGCCGTAGATGATGGTTTTGGGTTCGGCCGGCTTGGCAGGCGCTTCGGTGGGAGCCGAAGCCTCGGTGGCTGCGGGCGCCTCGGTGGCGGCCGGGGCTTCGGTGGGCTGCTGGGCGGGGGCTTCGGTGGCCGCGGGCATTTCCGTTGGTTTTTCCTGGGTGGCAGGCTGGGACGTTCCACAGGCCGCCAGCAGCAGGATGCCCAAAAGCAAGGTCAGGATGAGGACAAGACGGGTGGTGCGGGACATAAGTCTCCTCCTTTGAGTGAAAGTAACTATACACGTACCCTTTCATAGCAAGACAAAAACCACGAAGACACAAAGGCACGAAGGGAAAAATAGAAGGTTTTCTTCGTGTCTTCGAAAAGCTTCGAGCCTTCGTGGCAAAGCGTTGGGTAGGATACCTGTATAGTTACGAGTGAAAAAAAGAAATGAAAACGAATCCGATGAGGGGGATCAGCCCATGGCAACCTGTGACATGGGGGATTGGGGAGGAAATTTATGAATTTATTGTAATGGAACTCTCATTTGGTTGTCAAATGTTCTCGGCGACCGCCCTTCGTGATACAATGTTTTTATGATTCCCTTGCAAGCTCTTACCCAACGTTATCCTTTCCCCGATTATCAGACATGGTGGCCTGTGGGCGAGGCGTTTATGCGCTTCATGAGCGGCGCCATCGTGCCCACCTGGCAGGCATGGGTGGCCCCCCACGACCATCTGGCTCCCATCCAGGCTTACACTGCCACCTATCTTCAGACGGTCTACGGGCGAACGGCCGATGCTCATCTGGTAGAGGCGTTCGTGCGGGAGCCCGCTGCCCGCGGGTGGCAGTCGGGGGAATTCGATGCCCTTTCCTATGGCTTCTATCGCCATGCCTTTGAGGTCCTGGCTGCCACCACGGCCGCGGAGCCGTTGTCCCAGGCCCGGCGCGCGTTTACCAGGGCCGTGGGGGAGCGTTTTTTTCAACAGATGGCCCGGCATCTGCGCCTATCCCTCCCTCCAGGCCTGGAAACCGAGGAGGATTTCCGGCTCCTTCGCCAAGGGATCGGGAAGGTGGGGGCCTTTTTGGTGCGGGAGGGGTATCTACGAGATGGCTTCGCGTTTCGGTTCGATGTGGATGTGCGGGTTCAGGGCCAACGCATTCACCAGACCGAGGGGGATTTTCTGGCGAGATTGCGGGCCGGTGGGGCCGTGGCCCTGTACGAAATGGGGTATCCCATCATTCTGCCTTCCGCGGTGTACCTCTTTCATCAGATGGGCGAAGCCCAGCATCATTCCTCTCGTATCATCGAGGAATTGTTCCGCCAGGTAGGGTGTGAGGCCAGTGAGACGCCCGATTTTGATCCGACGGGGTTCCCGCCCGAATTGGTGGTGGAATTGTGGACCATCCGCCCGGCTTTGTAGGGTGGAGCAGGATCAGGATTAGGATTAGGATTAGGATTAGGATTGCGGATCGCCCGGTCCAGGAGGGGTGCGGCGGCCACGAAGGGGACGGGCATGATCGATGGGCCAGTCGCCCGCGGCCACCTGATCCAGAAACGCAACCAGTCTTTCGGCATTGGCAAAGGCCCATTGCTGACCGCTGTGAGGGTCTTGCAGGGCCGCTCGCCAACAGCCAGCCTGGTCTTCTGGAGGCTCGGTCCAGATATGAAGAAGGAAGAGGTAATGATGGTTCATGACTGATACCGTCGCGTTATCGTTGCATGAGGGGCAGGAATTGGCGTTGTTGAGGTGCGGTCGGCAATTCACCCTGTACCAGGAGAGAGCCCCCCTCTCCGACCAAAAGGAGGGCATCCCCTACGCCAATGATGTCCGTTAAGTGATGGGAAACCGGCGAGGGAAGCTCGGACCAGGTGCGGCCATCATAATGGAAGAGAAGCCCCTCGCTACCGGCCAGATACACGTCGTCCGGCCGCCGACCCCAAATGGCGCGGATGCCTTTGCGGGTTCCCAAGGAGACCTGTTGCCACTGCCGGCCGTCGTAGTGCAACAGGGTACCCATGTCGCCCCCTGCATAGATATCATCCGAAGCGAAGCCCCACACGCCGCGCAAAGAGTGGTCGGCGTCGGAGTTCATCGATTCCCAGGCATGCCCGTTGTAATGGAGGATGGCACCAGATTGTCCTACCGCAATCATGTCATGATCGCTTGTTCCCCATATGGCATTCAGGATAGGCCCGGTGGTAGACAGGACGCGTGTCCATTGGATGCCATCATAGTGGAAGATGAATTGCTGGCCCGTGCTGAAATCACCACCGACGGCATACACACTGCTTGCGGACGCGCCCCATACGCCGTTGACCAGGGAACTCCAGGGGAGAGGGAGTTCCATGTCTTGCCAACGCGTGCCATCGTAATGATAGATGGTATTGCCCGCGGCCGCGAAAAGATCGTGGGCATGGGGCCCCCAGATATCCTGAACTTCATCATAGGCCGGGAGTTGTGTTGGGCGCCATTGCTGGCCATCATAAACCATCATCGTCCCCCGGTTGCCCCCGACAAAGATGACGTGTCCATCGGTCCAGACGGTTAGCAATTCATAGGGTGGCCCCTGGGTGTGTCGCTGCCAATGAGTGGCGTCATAATGGTAAATCTCACCATAGGCGCCGACCACGAAAATGTCATGGGCGCCTGTCCCCCAAATTTTCTCGAACCGGGAACCCCAACCTACCCGGTCAAGGGTGATCCATGCATTGCCATCGAAATGATGCAAGGTGTTCCAATCGGAGACCACGTACACGTCGTTCGGCGCAGAGCCCCATACGGAATGGAAGTCGTAGGTGTCCTCTTCATGAACGGTCTCCCAATTTTGCCCATCATAATGGAGGACAAAAGCGTTTTCCCCCGTGGCCCCAATGGCATAGATGTCATCCGCGGCGAAGCCCCAGATATCTGCCATGACGGCGTTGGGGGCGTTGTAAACCATGTGCCATTCCTTGCCATCATAGTGGTAGATAACAGGACCATTGACGGTATAGATATCATCTGCACCACTGCCCCAAATGGCGTTCATCGTATAGGTGTAATTAAAAACATGTTTCCACTGGCTTCCATCGTAATGGAGAAGCACATACCCCCCGGCGTAGATATCGTTGGGGCCGCTTCCCCAAACGTCATTCAGGAGGCAATCATCCCCATATGGACTGTCTGGGAGGTCCATGGCTGTCCATTGGCTGCCGTCATAATGGAGCATGACGCCTTCCCCCACCGCATAGACGTTGGTGGCGTCCGTGCCCCAAATCCCATAGAGGTTCTGCCGGGTGGGTGTGGGCATGAGATGCCAGGTGGAGCCGTCAAAGTGGAGAATCGTCCCCCGATCACCGACGGCATAGAGGTCGTCTGGCCCGGGCCCCCATATATCGTGCAGCCTGTTCCCCTGAGGCAACGGATTGATCCAGGTCCAGCCGTCCGCACGGGCGAGGGGGGCGAACAGGATGAGGGATAAAAGAAGGCAGAGGGGTAAGCATAGATAGCGTTTCTTCATGGGGCACCTTTCCTGTTACATGGTGCGGCATAGTTCCTATGGGCTGTTCCGTAAATAGAGCCACGAAGGCTCGAAGGCCCTCCTCCGGCTTCCCCGCACGCGGGGGAGGGGAAGGCACGAAGAAAGTAATCAGTGATCAGTCATCAGTAATCAGTTGCGGGGCTAGCCGGATTCATCCGGCGCCGTTTTATAGCCCGGCGACTTCATCGCCGGGCGGGCGTGGTGGCTCCAGACCTCGGAGGTCTGCGCAGACCCTCCGAGGTCTCATGCTCACCTGCCACCTACGTCCTATTTTCGTCGTTATGTGGTGAGCTCTCGCTCATGATGACTGTTCCGTAAAATAGAGTCATCAGTTATCAGTGATCAGTAATCAGCGGAAATCTGCGAAGCATCTGCGAAAATCTGCGTTCTCTCCACCTGCCACTTGCCACTTGCAAACCTGCAAACTGCGTCCTATTTTCATCGTTATGTGGTGAGCTATCGCTCATGGTGACTGTTCTAGAACGGTTCAAATACCCAATACGAATTCAGTTTAAGAACCATGTGTTGAAAAATCGTTGAAACGAGCGGTGCACGCAAACATTGGACAACTTGCCTCGGGGAAATTACAATTGGATGATGATGAACACGCCTTGCTGCCAAACCGAAGGTATTTGTAACTGCTAACGTACTTGACTTTAGGCCGCCAAAAGCCACGAAGGCTCGAAGTTTTTCGAAGACACGAAGGAAAAATAAAGAAAAATACGTCGTGCCTTCGCTTTTCTTCGTGTCTTCGTGGCAAAAAGCCCGAGGCTGAACGAACCTGTTGGTTTACTGCGCGAGTACGCCGAATAAATTCAGGTCTGAGGGCGTTCCGCCGCATGTCCCCCTGCGGGGACATGTTTTTCGCCCGATTGGGCCTGTCTGCGCAGGCAGACAGGCGGCCCAGGCAATCTGCCTTCCTCATGTCCTCCCCCACCGGGGGAGGAACCCAAGGTGGGGGCCGGCCCCCAGCCCCGACTTCGAGTCGGCGGGGCCAAGGCGCCCAGCAGCCTGCATGGGGTTTGCCAACAGTATGCTGAACCCTCGGGCTACGCGTCCAAAGCCCCTTCGGGGCTCACGTCCCCAGCCCGTAGGGCGCTTCGCTAGATTCCTCGGTCGCTTCGCTCCCTCGGAATGACGTCGCACGGTTCTACTGAACACTGAACACTGACTGATTACTGATAACTGATCACTGATTACTCCTGCTCGCGCCTAACCTCGGCCTGACAATCCTCAATCCTAATCCTGATCCTATTTACGGAACATCCATGGCCCAAGATCCCCCTCCTTCAGTTTTGAAACTACGCCTGCTAGGCGGTCCGGTCATCGAGCTGGGCGGTCGCCCCATCCACCTGGAAACCGCCAAGACCTTCGCCCTGTTGGTCTATCTGGTGGTGCGGCAGGGGTGGCATCAGCGCGAGGCGCTGGCGGGCATGTTTTGGGGCGATCAAACCCCTGCCAAAGCGGCACGCGGCTTGCGCCGGGCCCTATGGAACATCCGTCAATCCCTGTGTCCTGATCAGGAAAAGACGTGCGTCTTTCTCAACGTCACCCGCCGCGCCGTGGCGTTCAATCCCCAAAGCCCCTATTGGCTGGACCTGGAAGCCTTTGATAGGCATCTCCATCTGGCCCGAGAGTATCTGAACGAGGCCAAAACCCGGGGCAGAGCGGACCAGGCCATCGAGCATCTGGATGCCTGCGCCCGATTGTATCGAGGAGATTTTTTGGAGGGCGTGTACCTGGCGGACGCGCCCGACTTCGAGCTATGGATGTTGGGGATACGCGCGTATTATCGAGAGAAGATTCTGCAGGGGCTATTTCGTCTTGGCAAATTGCGCATGAGCCGGGGGGAATATGAGGAAGCCATCCTCACATGGCGACAGTTGTTGGGCCTGGAACCCTGGTCCGAATGGGCGCACCGCCAGTTGATGCTCTGCTACGCGCTCACGGGACGTCGGGCAGACGCGCTGGCCCAGTTTGAGCAGTGTCGGCAGGCATTAAAGACGGGTCTGCAGGTCGACCCCATGCCCGAGACCCTGCGGCTGTATGAACGGCTGCGCGATCCGCAGCAATTCAGCCGTTGGCTTGCATCCTTTTCCGCTCGCGAGCCATCCGACAGCGCTCCTGAGCTTCCGCCCATCCCCTTCGTGGGCCGGGCAAGGGAACACGCCCGGCTGTTGAGCTATTGGGAGGAACGTCGGGATGCCCTCGTGCTGGTGGAGGGGGAAGCGGGCATCGGCAAAACCCGTTTGGTGACCGAAGTCCTGCGCTTGCTGGAGGCACAAGGAGTCCTTGTGCTTCAAGGATCGTGCTATCCCTTCGGCGGTGCCTTGCCCTATCATCCCATTGCCGAAGCTCTGCGGGACGCGTGGCAGCGACATCCCGCGGCCTTCGATGCGCTTCCTCAGGTCTGGCTGACGGAGCTCGCCCGCTTATTGCCCCAATTGCTGACCGCGTATCCCCATCTCCCTCCCCCTGTGCCCATCGAACGCAGCGTCACCGCGCGTCAGCGCCTGTTCGAGGCAGTGGCCCAGGCCCTGTTGTCCCTCCGTCATCCCCATCTCGTCTTTTTCCTCGATGACATCCATTGGGCGGACAGGGACACCGTAGACATGTTCCGCTACCTGCTCCACCGCCTGCGCGGGACCGGCATCTGGTTTGTGGTGGCGTATCGAGCCGAGGAATTGTTCCCCGGCCATCCCTTCCGGCTTCTGCGCAGTGAATTGGGCCAGGCGCAACGCCTGGTCACCCTGCAGCTCCATCCTCTCCCGGAATCCAGCGTGCAAAAGATGCTCGCCCGCTGGGGGGGGCTTTCGGAATTGCAGGTGCAAACCCTGGCCGCCTACTTTCATCATACCTTCCAGGGTAATCCCTTCATGTTGACGGAAGGAGTGCGCGACCTGGTGGAGCAGGGGTTGCTCTGGTGGGAGCAGGGGGAGTGGCATGTGGACGCGCGTTGGCTGAGCCAGATCCGCTATCACCCGCGTCTCGGGATCCATGCCAGAAAACCCTATGCCCCGGTGCCTGCATCTGTTCGGCACATGATTTTGGCCCGGGTGGAGAGGCTGCCGGCCAGCGCGCAAAAGCTTTTGCAGATCATTTCGGTGTGGGGGGAACCGGCTACGCGGGCCTTTTTGGCGGAGATGCTCGAGATGGAAGAAATCGAGATGGAGGAGGGGTTGGCCCTCTGTGAGACTCGAGGCCTGGTGCGCACCATTCCTTCGGGCCCGGTCATCCGCTATGACATCGCCCATCCCCTCATCCGTCAAGCTATCTACGAACATCTTCCCCCTGCCATGCGCCGTCAACTCCACGGCCACATTGCGGCCATCCTGGAAAAGCGTTATCGGGACCGGGATGAGCAGCTTATGGAAGCGCTGGCCTATCATTTCGGCGAAAGCGGACAGTCCACCCAGGCCATCCATTATCTGCTCCGGGCCGGCGCCCATGCCATGGAACGGCAGGCCCTGGCCTCGGCCGTCTATTTTTACTCCCGGGCCCTGAAACTTCTCCCCGCAGAGGACCTGGAAGGGCGGTTTCAGGCCCTCAGCGGCCGAGAACGGGCGTATAATCAGCTCGCCCAGCGAGAGGCCCAGGCTCAGGACCTGGATATGCTATGGGAACTGGCGGAGCAGTTGGGGCGCCGGGATTGGCAGGCGGATATCCTGTACCGACGCGCGGAGTGGGCTTTGCGCACAGCACGATTTCGCGAGGGTATCGCTGATGCCCGTCGGGCGTATCAACTGGCTATGGCAGCCGGGGAGACGGGCATTGCCATCGACGCGCTGCGCATGGAAAGTCAGTGTCATGTACGCATGGGGGAGCAACTGCGGGCCCGGGAGCGTTGCGAGGCCAGCCTTGCTCTGGCCCGAAAGATAGGCGATGAGCGCCGGGAAGTGCTCTGCCTGGGCGCGCTGGGGGTCATTGCCATGGACCTGGATCAGCGGGCCGAGGCTCAAGCTCTGATGGAGCAGGCTTTGGCCTATTGGCGTGAGACCAACGAGGGATGGCATCTGGCCATTGCCGGCAACAACCTGTCCATGCTCTACCATCGCGTGGGGAAGTATGGACAAGCCCTGGCGCTGTTGCAGGAGGTGCGGGATCT
>JALWZT010000008.1 GCA_027002405.1 Anaerolineae bacterium
TCTACAAAACCGTATTCTTCAGTTGTTAAAGTTCTCTCCCTCCATTTATACCAGTTTAGCTACCAGTTTAGCTCATCCTGCGCCTCTTCCGCCTTAGTTCGATAAAATTTCAGCGAATCAGAAGTCCGATGTCCAACGTCCAAAGTCAGTGGCGTTCACGGTTCACAGTTGAACTCACCACCTGCCACCTGCGACTTGCCACTTGCAAACCTGCTTAGCGGTCTTTGCGCCTTCGCGTGAGATTTTCCTCGGTATCGGCGCGGGCAAGCCAGCCGTTGGACTGTTATGACTATGTTTCATCAAATCTGATGAGATAAGGGGCGATGAGCCAGGTGTGAAGGGGATAATGACAATGAGGACAGGTTTGCCCCAGCTTGAACTCGCCCGGGATGAATTCGCCACATTTGGGGCATCGATGGGCGTGCTGGCCATGTTTCTGTCGAAACCAAAGGGCCCCGGCAAGTGCGAGGAGAAGCCCCAGGGCCAACCAAAGGGCTGTTTCCCACCTCCATTGGTAGATCATGGGGAAGAAGAGCAGGTTGGCCAGAGGATAGGCCAGCAAGACCTGCACGCCCATGAGGACAAGCAAGACGCTCCAGAAGACCGTGATCACCTTGCTTTCGACCCGATACCAGGTCGACGCTTTTTGCATGAGCATAATCAGCGCGGCCAGGACGCCCGTAAGCAGAGGGATGCCAAAGAGAAGGTAATAGGCGATGGGGCGGAGGATCTGCCAATCAATGAACTGGGCCCAACCGAACTCACCTCCGAAAATCGGGCCCGATTCAGCGCCAGCGCCCCCCAGCATGGAACGGAGATAGATATCCACCATGTGGCCCAAGGGCCCCAGGCGGCCGGTCCCCGCGGCAAACCCCAGGAAGAGGGCGTCCACAAAGTTGATGCTGAGTTTGACCAGGATGAAGATGAGGGCCATCTGGAAGCTGGTCTTCAGCAGGGACCTGAACGACGCGCCCGCCAGGATCCGGGGCAGCAGCCAAACGCCGAAGACCGCGGTGGCGGTGAGCAGAGGGAGATAAGGCGCGGGCTGAGCGACATAGATGAGGGTCAGACTGCTGCGCAGGATGATCTCCAGGAGCAGCACGGCCACCCCTGTCCAGAAGGCAAGGCGCCAGGGTGAGCCAAAGAGATGCAAGGGGGAACGCAGGGCTTTTTTCCGGTCTTCTTCCGAGGGGTGATAAGCCAGTATACCAACAAACGCGGGCCATGAAAAGGCAAAGAGGCGCTGGGGGAGGAGGGGGCCTTTGGATTTTTGTTGCGGTCTTATGCCGGTCAGCAGGCGATGCAATGTCATGGCTTTGATGACGTATTGGCTGTCTCCCAGCCAGGATGCGGCACGCAGGTCCGCGTAGTATTCTCGAACGCGCATGAGTTTGCGCCAGAAGAAGAGGTAGAGAATGGGGACAGCCATGAGGAAGGGGATGAAGATATTGGCCAGGTAAAAGATGACGAATCCCCAAAAGTCGCCTGCTCTTGAAGGATCAGCCAGCATGTCGAAGACATAGGGATTTTTCGCTCGCATCATGTCGGGCATCCACGACAGGCTCAGCCCGGGGATGCCTGTGGTGGCCGCGGCTGCATCCCAGAAGCCGGGGCTGGTGATCTCGGGCCCGATTTGGGCCAACACGGCCACGAAGCCGATCGCGGCCCATATGCTGACCAGGGCAGTGAGGAGGGTCATCTTGAGCATGCTGCGGGCCAGGGCGGCGCGTTGCATGTCGCCATTGGCGATGTGGGCGAGCTCATGGGCGAGGAGGGCGCGGGCGGTTTTTCGAACTTCCGCGTCATCATCCGTCAATTCCTGTACCAGCACTTCGGCCACGTTGGCTCCCACGCTGATGAAATGACGGCGGAAGGTGCCGAACGCGTACAGGGAGGAGTCGTCCTCATTGATGAGCACCTGGGGCGGAACCATGCCCGCCTGCTGGCTGAGTTCATCGACGATCTGTTGGAGGGGGGCTTCGCTGGGCGTGGGCAGGCGGAAGCGATGGGAGGATTTTTCGCGGTCGGGCCCGTGCAGGAAATCGCGCAGGGGCAGCAGGGTGAGGGGCAGCACGATGAAGCCCCACCAGATTTGCGAATAGGGGAGGAAGCTGGCAAAAGCCGCGCCCAGAATGACCAGGGCAATAAGCGCGAAGAAGATCGCGGTATAAGGCGGCAGGACGAGGGGGTTGAGTTTGGGGGAAGAGTATTCCGAGGAAGAGGGCATCATGGACAGGATTGCTCCTGGAAGATAATGATGGCCTTCTGATAAGGGCCTTTGTCCGGATACCAGAAGGTGACGGGTTCAGAACAATAAGGGGCATTAAGGACGCGTACACCGTATTCGTTGGTAGGAGTAAGCGCGGGCCAGTAGAATGAGCCATCTTTCCCTGTGACCGTAGGCACACGGTATCGATCCTCATAGCCGGGCACGTAAGCTTCCACTTGCCATCCAGAAAGCGGATTTCCATGTTCATCCAACAACCGTCTCCAAATTTCATTGACAGGATTCGGCTGGTATTCGAAGCGTTCGACACGCCCTTTGATGCACTTGCGGGAAACGTGGGTTGAACGAGAGAACGGTGTGAGATAACGAAGGTGCGAATCCCCCTCCGCAGCCCATCCCTTGTTTCCCTTTTGAGAGCGGACGCGCCACCAATAATAACCATCCGTACAGACGGGTCCCTCCAATACTTGAATCACGTCCTTGGGTCTCATTTTTTCGATAAGTTTGGGTTTGAAGTGGTCCCCATTGTCAAGACCACGATCAGTACAAAATAAGGTGGGAATGGTCGAGTGAGAAAGATGAATGGGAAGAAGAGAAATGGTTGAGAATCGGGAGAGGGGTGCGGGGAGAGGGAACGTCTCCCCGCACATGATGGAGAGATGGTTTATCGGTGGAGCGAGGCAGCGGGACAATGACCCATGTAGACCTCTGCGGGAGTGCAATACCCCAGGCTTTGGTGAAGGCGCTCATGATTGTAGAAGTGGATGTAGTCGCTGAAGCCAGCATAGAGGTCCGGCACGGTCTCATGAAGGTAGAGATAGACATGTTCGTATTTGATGGTGCGCCAGAAACGTTCGTTGAAGATGTTGTCGAAAGCCCGGCCACGGCCGTCCATGCTGATGCGAACGCCCGCTGCTTCCAGGCGGCCGGTAAAGTCCAGCGAGGTGATTTGCGAACCTTGGTCACTGTTGAAGATTGTAGGCTGATCCTGGCTCAGGGCATCCTCCAGCGCTTCCAGCCAAGACATAGCGGCTGTACCAGTCCAGGATAGCCACCAGATACATGAATCCGTGAGCCAAGGGAATGTACGTGATGTCCGCACTCCATACCTGGTTGGGGCGCTCAATCGTGACGTTTCTCAGCAAATAAGGGTAAATCTTGTGCTCAGGATGCCTCTGGCTGGTCTTGGGCTTGGGGTAAATCGCCGCCAATCCCATCAACTTCATCAAGCGCCCCACGCGCTTGGGGTTGATCTCGTAGCCCTGACGCCGCAGCCACGCCGTCATCTTGCGCCGCCCATAAAAAGGCCACTTCGTGTATGCTTTGTCAATCAGCCGCATCAGTATCAGGTTCAGCTCGCTCTCCTGCGCCGGTTGGTAATACCAGCTTGAGCGAGCCAGTCCGATCAGCTCACACTGCCGTCGGATACTGATCTCGACATGCCCTGGCTCTATCAACCTCCGCTTGGCGTCAACTGAACGAGGCAGCTTTTTTTCAGCCAGGCCAGCTCCATCTGTAGCCTGCCGATCTGCTCATAAAGGGCTTCCTTCTGTTGCTGCTCTTTCTCGGCTCGGTGATTCTCTTTCCGAAATAACTCCGGGCCATCTTCTTGCAACTGCTTCTTCCAGGCTCGCACTAGGCTAGGATGCACCTGTTGCTCCTGCGCGATTTGGGCTATAGGTTTCATGCCCTTGACCGCCTCCAAGGCAACTCGAAATTTGAATTCAGGACTGTGGCTTCGTCGTTTCTTGGTCATAAAATATGGTACCTCCAAGGGCCATTCTACACCCCATTTTGCACTTTAGCTACTGGTACAGTTTTCGGGGACCATTATAACCAAACAACTCCGGTTCGGAAAGCAAGTGGCCGGCCATGAGCTCACGGTAGATGGGCTGCCCTTCCGGTCTTTTCAGGAACAGCCGGGCACGATCATCGTAGTTTTGGATTTCGATGCTCAGGGGAACAGGGGCCAACGCCTGGCCTTGAAGCTGAGCCAGGGCCTTGTGCGCGCGTTCCAGCATGAACCCGGTCGGCGCGGGCGCTTCGTAGAGCAAAGCGGGTTGCCCCGTGGCGGGATGCATCTCTTCGCGTACGATTATGGGGAGAGTTCTCATGGGCATGGGCGGGTTGAGATGGCCATGTCACATGGCGTCCTGTAGGAACAAAACACTTGAGGAATGCATGTTCAGCGCTATTACGATGCCGAATTCTTACATGGTTGCATCAATCTCCTTTCTGTTCGAGACCGATGACGGTGGTGTAGACGGTTATTTTGATCTGTTGCCAATCACCCCGCGACCGGCCCCCGGGAGTAAATTCCAGCGTCTCGGCACCTTTCAGCAACTGACCGCACTGGTGATCCCAGTCGAGAGAGTTTTTATTTGAGGGCGCTTCCCAACACAGTGGGGCAGGCAGATTTTGAAGAGTAGTATTGGATGGATCAATAGTGGTACTGGGGATCCACAACTGAAGTGTCTCCGGTTGACTTTGGGCTGAATGGCCTTTCTTCATTGGGAGATAACCGATCTTCTCGCCCCCTGCTTCCAAAGAAAACGCCAACCACTGGGGAGGGTTGACGGAATCAACCTCATCCCTCGCACCTGATGGAATCAGGGAAATGTTGTCCCCATATATCCAAACTTTGAGGCCGTCAGACATCTTTTTCACCTGCCACCATAATCTCTTCCATCTTTCTCCGGAATACTTGTATTTCCCTACAACGAGCAAGCTAACGTTTTCGAGATCGCTTAATTCCCCAAGTTTCATATATTGGGGCTGAATATCTGGGCCGTTCCAGTAGCCACGCTCTGAATTGGATATCCTTGCTATGGGGCGGATTTTCACCGTAACTGGTTCCATCGTAACCGGTTCCGAAGTGATATCCTCTATCCTCGCCGAAAGCGTAGTCTCACCCAGCTTCTCTGCTCCGATACCCTCAGAAACGCTCACGGTGGCAGGGTTAGAATGGGGATTAGGCAAAGTAAGCGCGTCCGAGCCAACGGTCCAGGTGACCTTTTGATCCCCCATAGGTTGGCCAAAATTATCCAACACGGTGGCTGTGACCGTGATCGGCATTCCCGGCCCCAATTCCATCGACTTGGGAGTCACCTCAATCGACATGGGCACAGGGGCGGGCGGGGAAATCGATACCGAATCCATTTCCCACTCACCCTTACCGCCTTTTACCTGGTACCGGCAAGAAAGCGTTAACTTATCTGGCCGAGATTCTGATCGAACCTGGATGGAAACAGGGATTGAGGCAGGGAGTTTCGATAAGGTCATCACGCCCCTGTCATCCTGATCGACCTGGAGACCTTCCGTTTGGACAAATTTGGCCTGCCCTGCGGGAAGGATGCACCGAACCGTTACGGTTTGCGATGAAGGAATGTTAGAGGACTCGATTTTCAAGGGAAGCCTAAACTGCTTCTCTTTAGTTTCGCTCCATTCCGGCTGATCATCGAGAGTGATCTTCAATTCCGGTTTCTCAACAGAAATATCAGTCGAGGATGACTGGCCCGCCACGCTGGTGGTGAAGGTGTATTTCCCGGGCTCTGGGAATGTGCATGTTACACTGGCTGTCCATAAGCTCTTTTCCCCCTGTTTAAGAGAAGCAGCAGAGCAAGCACCCTGCATTTGCTGTTTCCGGCTGTCCAAAACAGCAACACGAGGAGATTTACCTTGCAGGCCATGTCCCTTGACAGAAACCGTGAGCGTGATCGGCACTCCCGCCAGCACCTTCTTGGGAGCGTTGACAACAGCGATGCTCTCAATCTGAGGCTCAGTCGTCTGTTGCGCAGACTGCTTGGTGGCTACTGGGCCTTGTTGAGGATTCACCTTATCCCCGCCACCCGAAACCGCCTGCCAGCCCAAATAGCCGCCCCCCGCCAACAGCAGGATGACCAACATGGCCAGAACGAGAGGTTGTTTCAATAGACCTCTCCAGAAATCCCCGTCGGTTAACCTCTTTTTGTCTGCCTCCGTCCCTGCAGGTGAGACTCGTGGTTTCTCCTTTGTTTCGCCGAAGGATTGCTCTCTCATTTCGGGCGCTTCCGGCCGCGCCTTGGGGACAGCTTCATGCTCAAGTTCCTCTTTTTGGGGAGGAGCGGGCGTCTCCTGTGGGGCAACGGGCGATACGGTTTCTTCGAGCGTTGCTGCCTCCCCCTGGACCGCTGCTTCCTCCTCGGTTTCGGACCTGGCGTGCGCGGCCAGCTCCGCCAAAATCCGCAGCATGTCCTCCGATCGCTCAGCCCAGGCGGCCACCTCTCGCATGAAAACACTCCCTTGCCTGGTCGCCTGATCAATCACCTCCTTCTGCCATACGAAGCGCGCGCTTTCTCGCGCAGCCAGGACTCGTTCGAGGATCAGGGCGTCGGCCGCATCGTCCCTTGCCCCTGGCCCGAGCAGCGCCACGCCGTTCTCCTGAATTTGCCACAACAGGTCGTCCACTTCTTGGTCGTTCAGCGCTTGGGTCAATAGATGGGCAGGTTCGGCGATCCCTTTCTGTGCGAACTTCTCAAGCCAGCCTTCTCGCAACGCTTTGAGATCCTCAAAATGTTTCTTTTCTTTCTCGTACCAGCCATTCTGATTCCAGGCTGTTTCGAGGCAGATCTTCCCCCATTTATCAAGAAAAGAGAGCGCGTCATCGATACAGCCCTTCGACGTCCGCGGCCAGAGATGGACACATCTTCGGAAATCCCTGACACGCGCCTTTGCCAACGCCGTCATCAACTCGCCAAACCCGTTCTCAAGCTCATGCCGCACTTGCAAGTCCTTCTGGATGGCTTTCCAGGTGGCCTCAACCGCGTCCAGGGTCACCGACGCCAGCCCCTCCTTTTTCATCAACTCATCGAGGTCGCAAAGCCGCTGTAGCCAGAGGGGAGCCAACGCGTCCTCACACTCCGCTGCGATTCCCAAATCATCAGGCCAGCGCAAGGTCGATAAGCTAGCAGCCGCACGGAATGCTGTCGCCAATGTTTGGGCCAGTTGGCGAAAGGCTTCTTCTCGCGCTTCGCGCGCCTTTTTGGCCTTGACCTGTCCGGCCAACCGCTGACAATAGGCCTGGGGGTAATCGCCCCACACCTGCGCCACCCATCGTGGATACCACTCCTGAAGCAGTGAATACCCCTGGGAGGTCTCGGAATCGAGCTCTTGGATAATCGTCAAACGGGTCAGGTTCTCTCTCAATTGGTTCCATGCCTTTTCCGCTGATTCACAGGCGTGATGCCGGGCATCGAGTCCTGAATATCGCTGGCCAATGGCCTGACGCGCTCGGGCGTAATCGACGGTGTCCTGCAAGACGGCAAGCTCGGGAATGGGCAATGTTTTACTAAAATCATCCAACGTATTCTGGGAGATCTGCCAAGCGCCTTGTTTCAAATACTCCCATAGACCCTCCCAAGCCATCCATGTTTGCTCACGAACAGTTTTATTGGTCGTCTTGGCTTGCACCCAGGCCACCACCCAACGCGTTGCCATCAGCAAAAAGGCTGCGTGCAGCCGCTGCAAAGGGTCAAGCCGTTCATCCCGCAGCAGCTTGACCAGGGACTGACGGGCAGCGACGTAATCGCCCTCCTTGCCTTTGGCCACGGCCTTTTTTAGCTCTTCGGAAAAGTGCGCCATGATTTTGCCAAAATCGTGGTCGAAGGCGTTTTTTAGTTCCCTGTAGGAGTACCCTGGCTCTGGCCGTGGCCTTGCCATCAAATCCAGGATATCCAATAGCTGTTCTCGCGATTCCAACCAGTCGCGGCTCGATGCGTCTTGCGTCTCCATCAATTCACCTCCGATTCATGGGGATTCATAGGGGCGCTACTCTTCTCAGAGGGAGACGTTTGATGGGCCCGGATGAGGTCCCATCCTTTTCGGGCAAGATCCTCTGGAGAAGCGATGAGCCATTCGCCATAGGCCTGCCAGGCCGCTTTCATCTCCTCCAGCGAGGTAAAGCCATCCCATTCACCGTATCGCCATGAGCGGAACAACAGTCGGCGCATGCCCCGGCTCAGCATGCGCCATCGGGGCTCGGACGATGGAGGATGATCAATGTCTCTCAAACTCAAAGTCTCTGGGGAGTGTCCCACCAGAAGCTCATACCATAGCCTGCCAAAGGTGCGGTAATCCTTTACACGATTGTCTGGGGTGTCCTCATGCACCACGTTCCAATCCAGCACATACAGCTCGCCCGAATGATCCCATGCTAATGATAATGACTTCCAGTAGAGGTCTCCCACCTTACGGTCTTGACAGGTCATATGAAGCTCATTGTGCAAGAGATAGAGCAATTCTAGATACTGCAAGGCTGCGGCCACAGCTCTGCGTTCATAGTTCAATTCTTGTGCGTCGGGTCCCGAATCCCGAACACGGGTCATCATATCGGATATCTGTCGCGCTAAAAACCATTCCCGCCTCATGAATTCCATAATCAAGATTTTGGGAGCCTTCTCGCTGCTCGTGGCGTCCTCGATGACTCCCCAATGCACATCGGGCACGAACCTGCCCCCGCTCACCTTACGGATTTTCTCGATATTCTCGTATTCCTTGTCAAATTCATCATGCACATCAGGCCCGCGACTGATCTTGGCCACCCACTCCATACCATCGTGGCCATGTGGAGGGCCTAGCGGGGAGAGCTTATAGATCAGGCTGAAGTGGCCTGCTTTGAATTGCTCACCCAAATGATAACGCCTGTTAGTTTTTACATCACGGATTATCGTGCCTTGGCCGATTGCACTCATGGTTGTTGTGCTCCTGAGTAGGAAAGATGTTGGAAGGACTTGGGCCACGAAGGGCGAAGGCAAGACGCCTTCACCATGGCTTCACCTTCGCGCCTTCGTGACAGGAAAAGAAGATTTATGCTCCTATGGAAAGTTCACCACGATCGCGCATATCTCGGATCCAGCGCCGGGTTGCCTGCCAGCTCAGCACTCGCAAGGAGAATACGTCAGCGCTTTCATTCATGCCTTGGCGGGGTGGGCGTTGTGCAATGGCCAGCCAGTGCGAAGCGAACAACGCGTGGGAACGGGTTCTGAGCAGTGTTTCGAGTTGCGCCATCGCTTCATCAGATGCCCGGAAGACCGCATACAACAGGCCATAAACGTGACCATCCCAATCGGATTGGATGTTCCAGGTAAAGAGGGGCGGTCCAGAGGGGCCATCCGGGTAAATGCCGCCGAGAGCGCCCCTCACCTGCACCCAGCCCGATGCCAGGGCCACCCCGTAGAGGTCCGCTCGATGACGATGACGCAGGGCAATGGCCACCACGGGATGCAACAGCATGTCTATATCGGGCGATACCTCATCACGGAACAGCCGGGCCAGGAATTCCCAATCATACACCGTGCGCGTTTGCTTGTCGTGGAGATATCCCTGCTGGATGGTCTCGTAACGATACCAGTTGGCAGGCGTGAGCACGTCCAGAGTATGGAGGAGCTGCCAGGTCAAGGGATCCGAAAGGGTGAGATCCGTCCAGGTGATGCCGGTGTAAGGGGGGCGTTCCTGAAGTGCGGTCGTGAGTTTCTCTAACCCTTCGCCACGCGGCCTGGCCGCGGCCCACACGTCCCGTCGATGCTGCGATAAATCGCGGAAGAGCTTCTGTTTCAAGGATGCTGGCAAGGCCCTGTCGCGCAGTGCTTCAGCCACTCGCTGCCAGTCGGTGTTTTCCACGCCTCGGTATGGCGTCTGGCTTATTTCAGCCAGCGCGGCCAGCGCATCACCCTCGAATCCGGCCAGGGTTGCCTGTTCCCACAAATCATGGATGCGGTTACGGGCGAAGGCGAGCATGTGCATGGCAAATGCCTCTGGATCAACCTCCATCGAGCTCACTTTGCCATCCTCGGTCAGCAATTGCAGGTCCACCTCACCTTGGGGCGTTGTTTCCCAAATGAGGAAATGTCCGTGTCGTTCCGGTTGCGCCTTGGCGTAAGCAGCCTCGTACCAGGCATCCGCCAGTGCTTCAGGTTGCGTCAGAAGTTGCCCATCGGGCGTCAGCAGCCGGTCCCACAGATAGAAGCGTTGGTTCACGGCCGTCATCTGCTCTCGCCACTGGTTCGTGGCCCGACCGTGTTCGTTCAAGGCCGCATAGACCTTGCCCAGGTAGCCCTTCGTGGTCTGGATGCGCTCCAGGTGGGCAACCACATGGGCCAACAAGGTGGTACGAGTTTGCTCCCAAGCCCGGCGCACCTCTTCTTTCGTAGCCGCTTTGGCAATCCGTTCACGCAGTTCGCCCTCACAAAGGAAACGAAGCGCTTCCAAAAATTCCTGGGTGTAAGCGATCTTGCCTGCTCGTGGGGCCTGGTCATTGTTCGGATCATCTGTGCCCATGAGCAGCAAATGGATGGTCTCGGCCAGATAGGCCTGGATCGCGTCACTGGCATCCTGACCCCTGGTGAGTTCCCTGGCATCTTCCATACGTCCCTGCCAAAGCATACCCAGAGCCTTCAACGCCTCGGGCACGGGGACTTCGCCATAGAGTTTCTCGCTCTCCTCGAACCCACTCAGGAAACCGGCCAGCAACGCGCTCGGCTTCAAGGGCAGTGCTGGATCCACCATGTATTTGGAGGAGAATTCCAGGGATTCCCGACGCTGTCCCATCAAAAAGCCCTGGATCATCTCACGTGCCCAACGCACGGCCACTTGCTCGATGAGATCGTAGGCGGGCAATCGCACGGCAAAACTGCCCCCCACGCCGAAATGCAACATGCGAGTGCGACGCTCCTGAATTTGCACTGCATTGCGCACTGCTTCGAACCAATCGACGTCCCAACTGCGCACATTCTCCTTATCCAGCCGCAGAGTGAGGAAATCGGCCAGCGCGGGCGTATCCCCCTCCTGGCGAACGTCATCGGTCTTGACCTTTGAGGGGAAAAGATAGAGGTCGTCGATGAGTCGCGACCTTAATGGTCGTAACTGCCCATTCAAAGCCCGTTCATAAGCCAGGAAGGCGTGTCCGAAGCCAGGATTGAGCTGAAGCCAGGTGAGTTCTCGTAACGCGCTCATGGCGTTCAACTCTGCCTCGGTGGCTGGTAGATTGGGATTAGCGCCATGGATCTCGATGCCCAGGTAAGCCTCCAGGGCCACCTCTTCGGCTTCGCCCAACTCCAGACGAACGATTTCCCGCAACAGATAGGCCATATCCCACAACACGCCGCTCATGCCTTCGCTGAGAGAGCCGATGAGCATCACACGCACGCCATGTTGGGGCGTATGCGCCTGCTGCACCATTCGCCGCAGGCGTTCGGGCAGCGGTTCACCGGCCGTGCGGGACTCCTCCAGGATCAGGCGAATCAACCCGGCCCGGGCCAGGGGGCGATGCCCATGGGTGCCCGCGGCCAGCGTTTTCATCTGAATGGCGCTGCCGGCAGATTCTTCGGCCACAAACCAGGGTCGCAATGCTTCGTGGCTGTGCGGATCGGTGATCATCTGCCGAATCACAGGCTCCAGATTCTCATCCAGCACCACCACCTCTTCCTCTGCCAGGCTTACCCCGGCGAAAGTCAGCGGCTTGCCCGAAGCCAGGTACTTGGCCGTGTCCAGCAACAGGAACTGCACCCGCTCCGGAATGCCCTTGGACCCGGCCGCGTCCCGCAGGTTCTTCTTCACATGCGTAAGCACCTTACGTCCAAACATGCCCACGCCTATCAACACGACGTCATCGGGATCCCACACCGAGTGAGATTTGGGGATCTTCAATGGCTCGGGCGGTTTTTGTGGGCGGACCTTCACTTTGGGTTCGGGGGGCTCGGTCACCGTGACCTCTAATCCCGGCCCCTCCTCGTAGGTCATCTTGGGGCCCTGGCCGCACCGCACGTAGGTGACGCGATCGCCCAGATCAATGGGCAATTGCTCGTCCACCGTGATTCCTACCACCTGATAACGGAAGGTGTGAGGAATCATCAGATCGGAGAGATGCCAGATGATGACGCCGCCCTCGATGCCCGAAGGTTGCGGATAGATGCTGGCTTCATCCAGCCGAAAATCTTGGATGTTGACCTGGTGGCGGAATTCGATATGGGTGGCAGAGATGGGATCACCCAGATCTTCAGCAATGGCCAGGAACACCTGTTCCAGTTGATCACCGCTTGCCGAACTATGGTAATCTTGCGGCATGGTGGCCAATTGTCGCAGCAATTTTCTGTCTGCGGCCTGTCCGAAGCAGATAGTAATCAGTCTGAATCCTTGGCGCTTGATCTGTTCAGCCACCTCGATAGCAGGGACGGGCTCGCTGCCGCCATCCGACAATAAAACGATGACCCCGGGCGTGTCCGCCCGCCGATACGCGATCATCTCTTCCAACGCGACCTGCAAACCCCGATGAATGGCAGTGCCTTCCCCTCCGGCAGTGAGCGCATCGATGGCTGCATCGATATTGCCTCCCGTGGCTTCAAGGGGGAACTCCACCTGTGCTTCCGAGTGGAAGGAGATGAGACCGACCCGATCCTGCTTGGGATCCATCTTTGCTACAAAAGCCTTGGCCGCGCGCTGTGCCGCGCTTAATTTCTCTTCGCCCACGATCTTGCCGGTTTTCCAACCCATGCTTGGCGACACATCGATGACCAGCAACACATCCACAGGATGGCGCACGCGCACCCGTTCGCATTCTGCCTTGATGCCTTCCAGAGTCAGGCGCACACGGAATGTCTCCAGCTCCTTGGGACCGCCTTGGGGGTTTACCTCACGTTTGAGGCTCAGGGTGTGAGTGTAGGTCTTCTCTTGACACAACCAGCGTTTCAGGAACCAAAGCAGGGGAATGCCCAAAAGCCACGGGAGCAAATACAATAGACTCCGCAACACATTGGGGCGAGGAGGGCGCCCCCACTGAGGCAAATGTTCGAAACGATCCAGCCGCGCTGCGCCTTCCAGAGGCCTGGCAGGGCCGGAGTTGCCGCTGGGATCGATACGAGTGATATAGATGTCAAATTGTCCGGCGTTGCGTTTCGTATTGAAGGCCAACTCACGCCCATCAGGCGACCAGGTGGGCCAGGAATTGCTCACCCCTGCCAGATGCTGCCCTCCGGCCAAGTCATTGGCTTGCAGGCGGATGGCCTCGCCCCCTTGGGCGGGAACCAGGTAGATCTCCGCCTGAGGATCGGCTCGGGTGGAGGATCCCGTCGTATGGCGGGTAAAGGCCAGCCATTGACCATCCGGGGAGTAGGCGGGGTAATAATTGAACCCTCCGCCGCTGGCGCCGGGCAGCATGGTGGCCACCCCCCCCTGGGAAGGCACGGTATAGATATCCGTTGGCACGGCCAAGGCATATCCGCGCGGCTCGCCTTCAGCCCGCACAAAGGCAATGGTCTTGCCGTCCGGCGACCAGGCGGGCATGGTCTCCACCACATTCGGGTCGCTGGCGCCTTGTAATGGTGTAGAAACCTGACTGGCTATATCATAAATGTAGATATCCTTGCCATCCTTGGCATAGGCCACCTGAGTGCCATCGGGTGAAACAGCCACGTAGGATGCCTGAATATCTCCGGAACTGATCAGCGTGCCATCCAATCCCATGATGGTGACCGGCCCGTTGCTGCCATCGGCGATGGCCGCGATGACATCCTTTTTCAGCGCTACGCTGTGACAGGCAATACAATCCGCCTGAGCGTTCAACGCTTTGAATTCCCTCACCGGCAGATCGGGATCGATAGGTTTATAAAGAATACGGGAATCACCATTGGGCGTCACTTGCCAGAAATAGATGGCGGCCGCAGGCTGACAGACAACCGGCTGCAATGCTCTCAGCAGCATCCCGGCCAGGAAGAAAAGATAAGCGATGAACAGCAGGTTCCCCAACAGACAACAAAGGGGACATTTTTTCTCAGTCGTCCACGCTTCACGCCATCCCCTGAAATTGGTGAATAGAATCAGCGCCAACAGGATCAGGAAAAGGAGAAGCGGCAGGAGAAGCCACCAGGGGAAATCGCCGCAGAGGAGGCGCATCGTTTGATCCTTGGCGGACAAAGGCTCCGGCGGTGGTGCAGGCAAGGGCGTGGGCGTGATATTGGGGTTCTGAACCACTTCCACGGACAGACCAGGGTCCAATACCAGCCTCTGGCTTTGTTCATCACACTCCAGATACGTCAACTCATCCCCCAGGTCCATATCGAACGATCCCTGCACCCGAGATCGGGCCTTGTATTTGAATTCCATCACCTCGTCTCCCAGATTCGGCGCCCGCCAGATGACACGATCGTAAACCACTTCCCCCTGGGGTTGGATGGAATCGGGGATGATCTCAAAATTGGTGACGTCGAAACGATGAGCCAAAGTGAGATTCTTTGCAGCAGGCCGCTGCTGAATGCTCTCGGCAATGGAAAGAAAGATGCTTTCCAGTTGCGAAGCGTCCGGCGCAAAGTAGTAATCCTTGGGGGTCGAGGCAATTAGTCGTAGTTGATCTGCATCCACATCCTGACCCAACCCGATGGTGACAATACGCAAGCCCGCGGCTTTGGCCCGCTGGGCCGCGTCCATGGCCCCGCTTTGGCCATCGGAAAGCAGAATGATAACGCTTTGCGCATCCTTTCGATGCCGTTTGCTGGTCAATTCATCCATGGCTGCCAGAATGCCATCGGCGATATTGGTGCCACCGCCACCATGCAGATCATCGATGGCTTGCATAATATCGCCTTCATTGGCAGTCAAGGTTTGATGCACCCTCGCCCTATCGTCGAATCCTACAACCGCAATGTAATCCGTACCCAGATCGACAGCTTGAACAAATGCCTTGGACGCGGCCTTGGCCGCATCCAGTTTGCTCATATCGCTATCAGGCGCGGCGGGATCACTCATGCTTCCTGAATAATCCAACGTCAAGGCGACATCAAGGGGAAGCCGCACCTGAGATTCGCCACAAGGGAGGGAATTGCCCGTGAGGATAAACCTCACTTCCACTTCATCCCCTGCGTAGAGATGATCCGGCTGCACCGAACGCTCCAAACGGATGGGATCGCCGTTGAGGGGTTGGAGGGACGGCGTGGGTGCAAGCTGAGTATGACCGGGCTGGGGCGTTGGCGTGGGGTTGGCGCCCAGGTAAATGGTGTCTTGGGCTTGTCGCACGTCGCCCTGGTCATTGCGCAGCTCAACGGTCACCGTATGCATGCCTTCTTTATCCGGCAACACCCAGCTTATTTCCGGCGCATAGGGTCGCCAGGAACTGAATGTGCCATCGTCATTTTTCAACCGCATCTCCTTGGCCCATCCCTCGCCATAAATATAGAGGGACACCTCTGGCGTTTCGGTGCGGGCCTGTTCATCGTTGATAATCACTGGGAAAACGTCGGGGCGCATGCCAAAATCCTGGGTCCAATAATGCTGGCAAGGAGGATTTTGACAGGCGTCCGAGGGGCCAGGGCCTTTTACATATCCCACGCCAATCTCTCGGAAATCTGGATGGAGGATATTCGCGCGATGCCCTGGACTGTGCATCCAGTCCACCAGCACTTCATTAGGCGTGGGCTGGCCCATGGCGATATTTTCCCCTGTAGCCATGGCATTGAGATACCCGGCCGCCCGGATACGTTCCTCCGCAGTAGAGCCAGTGATGGGGTTCTCATGACTGAAGAAGTCATTTTCGGCCATGGCAAGGCTGTGGGCCTTGGCTGCTTTGGCCAGTTCCGCGTTGGCTTTGAGGGGTGGCAACCCCGCGCTCCGACGCTCTATATTGGTGAGTTCCACGACCCGCTGCGCCAAATCATCCGGCGAGGGTTGGCTGGGAGGCTGGGCGTAAACCGCTCCCCGGGTCATGAGCAGACACGCCAGCAAAAACAGGGCCAGCGGCATACTCCAAAAGAATTTCCTGGCAGAATTCAATGGGTTGGACATGGTCATGGTTGGCGCCCTTTGCTTGATCAGAGACTTGATTTCAGCCTTCTGCTGCGAAAAGAGAGGACGCAGATGAACGCGGATAGAGGCAGATTCACGCAGATAAAATCAAAATAAAAATCTAAAAATCATCTGCGCAAATCTGCGCTGCGAAGCATCTGCGAAATCAGCGTTCTCTTTTCATCGTTATGTGGTGAGCTCTCGCTCATGGTGACTGTTCCGGAAGACGATCAAGACAGGGACCGCCTTCCGGAACGTGAGGCGATCAAAGTTGATTCATTCAATAGATAGGGAGGTCCAAATCATCGAAAAAGGTATTGCGTTGAGCGGAAGATCGCTGATCTTGCGCACGTTGTTGGCGGAGATCCCGGCGGATGGTATCCATCTCATCGACAATAAATTCACTGACCAGCCGCAACAGCTCCAGATCCAATTCCCGTTGGGTGCGTTGTTCTGCTTGCCTAGCCTTGGCTTCATCATTGCCTACCAATCCCTGCTGCCAATTACCCAGGGCCTGTTCCCACGCGGGAATGATCTTTTGACGCAATTCAATTTGCTTTCTCTGCAAATATTCATATTCCCGCAACCTTTCCATGGCTTCCTCGCGTTGCTGCTCATTTTCGAAGTTTTCAACAATGACCCGCATATCCTGGAGGGCATCGCCGATGACAATCTCTTGCAGTATTTCCTTGCGGCTGATCTGGATCTGCTGTTGCACTCGCTGATAAGAAATTGAGATCGGGTTATTTCGGTTTTGCCATTTATCCGCGCCGCCCAGACAGAAGGTTTCGGCCGCGGCATACAGGGATGGGGTGCCGGGTTGGGGCTCGGTAAGCCAGTAATGGTCGGGTTGTTTGGGAAGATGGGTATAGGGATCGATCTCCCCTTCGAAGGGTCCTACGGTCAGGCGCCGTACCGATTTCCGGCCTCGAGCGTCGGTATCGGGCAGGGTGTGAATGTGAAGCAACGCGCCTTCCTGGCCTATCTGTCGCCCGTAAAGCCAGGTTTGCACGAACTGACGGAAGCGATCCAGATCCTCCAACAGGGCCACGATTTTATCCGAGAACATGAAATTGCGTCCCATTTGCTTACTCAAGCGCTCTTCATAAACCACCGCGTTTTGTTCCGCGGCAAAGACGTGAAGCAATTGTTGAGACAGTCCCACGCCATCGGAGACCGCGGGTAGGCTTTTGTACCCTCCCGTGCCGCCACGTCCATCTCGCCCCTCCTGATAGGCAAGAAGCTTCTCCACATCGATGAGTTCATGAAAGGAGAGGAAGGAAAGGCGATAGGGATCGGAAGAAGGAACTGGCTGCGATTTTTCGGCGTCTGCCCCCATTGCCTGGGCGACATTGGTAACCAACCCCCTTAGCCAGTTTTCCTCATGGGAGCCGGGATCAAAGGAGGCGCGCACATAGGCCAAACGATAAGGATAAGCGCCGTCCCCCACGCGCAGGGCCAACTTCCCGCGCTGCGCCAACCGCTGGGCCAACGCCGTGACCCGACGAGCATCCGTGGAATCGTTGTAGTACTTTCGCAACCAGTCCAACAAGGTTTCATGCTCCCGGGCTTCTTCGAAGATGGCGCGACAGCGTTGCAAATAACGCCGGACATTCATGGCCTCTCCCTCCAGTGAGAGCGGATCATCACCGATCTGCAAGCCGATTTGCAGCACAGGCCGATTATCGTCCAGGATCTCATCATACACTTCTATTGTCTGCGCCTGCCAGCGGAGATCATGGAGCACCTCCCCCAAGGCATTATGTGCTTGTTCGGCGTAATGTCGATAGCGCTGTTGCTTGAACTCGGGCATGTCCACGACCTCTCGCACCGCGCTGTACCGCTTCATATCGCGCAGGTTGTTGGCCACTTGATCCTGGCCCCGCCAGACCGCGGCGTAGAGTTCTTTCGTCAGGGTATCCTTCCATGCCTCCAGCGATTCCAGCGCGGTTTTGGTGAAGGCCAGCATCTGGCCGGCCGCCCAGCGATTGGCCCGCAACATAGCGTACAACCGCTCCTCCTCCAGGATCTTCTGCTGTTCCTCCAGATAAGCCTCTTGATTGCGGATACTCTTCCTCATATTTTCGCGTAATCGAACCAATTTTTCAGATTGCCGCTTGTCCACCACACGTCCCAGTTGCGCTCGCTCCAGTTTTTCCAACAACGACGCACCCTCCTGCAACATGTTCACGAGTTCTCTCAACAGGTCCAGGGTGAAACCCAGTTTGGCCGCCCGGTTCCTGACAGCCCGCTCCGGCGTGTCATGGGAAGTGCTTTCTGCCTGAGATACACCGTTCAGCTGCTCCGCCACCCAGCGGGCCAGGAGATGACGGTATTTGCCCACATAGGTTTCCATGGTGCGACGCAGCAAAAGAGGATAGAGCCCCTCGGGATCCATATCCGAGCCCCCTCGCGCGCCGGTGTCGCGATCCATCGCGCCCAGGCGCCGGTTGAAATAATCCCTGACATCATCTTCGATGCGGTCAGCCGCCAGCCGCGGGTTTCGCTTCTCCTTTTTGGCCGCGTCTCCTGACAGATGTTTGCTATCCCGCACCTGAGCCCGTCGAACTTTCTTGTTGCGTCCCCGAAAACCGCCCTTTTCCAGGACCTTCTCCTGGGGCTGGAGGAATTCGGATGCGAGTTGTTCATCCTCTTCGCTCCATTCGGCATCGGGACGAAGCAGATCTTCCCATTCTTTCAATGGGCGATTTTGCAGCGCTTCCAAACGTTTGTCGCGATGGGCCTTGCCCGCGCTCGCTTCCCGACCCGTGGTAAGTAGGTCTTTCATGAAAGCGCTCACGGCCACGCCGCCCACCTGGCCCCGTTCCCAATCTCGACGGGCCGCCAGGCTGCCAGGCTGCCCCGCCTGATTGCCCGCGAAGTCGGTGCGGATCTCGGTGACCGTGTGAGTGCGTTCATCGGTTTCCTTCGTGCCCAGGAATTTGTTTAACACATCGACGGCCAATTTATGGGTCCATTCTTCGATGAAAAGATGCAAAGGCAATTGCAGAGAATAGATGCCCATGGCCCCGGCGACGGCAGCCTGGGGATGCAACCTCCCCGCTGCAACGGTGGAAGCCTTATGTTGATCTAGGTTGGCTGCATGACTGAGTAATTCCCGCTTTGTGCGCCCATCCACCCATAACAGAATCGCTTCGGCAATGGCGGGTGTGACGCCGTCCTTCACTGGAGCTTGAATGTTTGTTTGCGCATCATCCTGCTTGAGCATAGGTGCATCGAAGTAATACAGCAACTCGAACAGGGTGGAGTTCAGACGGCCGCGTAGCACGCTATCCTGAATTCCTTTGGACGAGTAGTACATAGGATAGCCGCGCTCGTAATTCACTTCGCGGGAAAACCGCCGCAATTCCCGCATGGCCGCGAACGCGCGTTGGCGGAACGCGGCCCCTCCGTCAGGGGCTGGGGGCACCGTGCCCTCGAAGGCATTGGGCAGCACCAGATACCCACGCGTGTGAACGGTGAGGGGCGCGGCCAGTTGCTTGACCAGATAAGCCACATCCACGAACATGCCCGCGCCCGTACCGCCACAGAGCGAACCCGTGATACAGACAGTGAGTCGCCCCTTATCCTCTTCTCCCAAATGATTTTTGATATTGCCGATGGCATCTTTCAACGCTTTGCGCAAACTCTCGCCGCTTTGGGTGAGGTTGTAAGGGACCGCGATGCGTCCCAACGGACGATATTGCCCCGCGCCATCGGTCAGGTCGAGGAGCGTGGCGTACTGGGGTCGATTCAAGAACCACGTGGCGTCGAACCAGGCGCCGATTTCCGGATGCTGACCATTGGCAATGGCCTGGACATAACCGACCACATTGGCGCCCAGTTGCACGACTTTCGACTTGGGCAACCGGATCTTTCCTACATTCATGCCCGCGAGGATATCGGAAACGCCACTGCCCACGTTCGCTTCCAGATTGAAATCGGTGTCGATGGCGAGGATCTGCACTCGAGGATGCAACTTGTTGGGATCTTGCACACCATACAGGCTCATAAGTTCGGCCAGCACATGGGTGGCGACCCATTGTCCGGTGCCACCCAGGCCGATGATCAACGTGGGATGAGGGGTATTCATGCTTGGTCCTCCTGTAGAAATGAGAAATTGATATGGAACCTGGAATGGAATTTGAACAATGCGAGATGGATTCAGTGGGTGACGGCAGGGCTGAGATCAGGTCTCTCATTTGGGAGCAATCTTTCTCAACTTGGTCTCATCCGAGACATAAACTACGGCACAATCGGCACTGGCCGGCCATCCTTCCCACTTGTTTATTGTCAATTCATGGCTAATGAGATCGGGTCCTTGGGCTGTCATGCGCACAACTTCTACATAGATTCTGCCTTCAGGATAGGGGTCCTTGCCACACTTTCCTCGAGTGCACTGCACGCGGATTTCCTCAAATTGACATTTTTCTGCCAGGGTGGCATCCTTGATGCTCCACCGATTGCGCCCGCTGAGGTCCTTGTACCATCCATCCACCGGTCGGCCGGAGTTTTTGTCAATGACTGAGAGCACGCCCTGGCAGGGGTTGCGCGTCTGGCATTGTCTTCGTCGCCACAGAAGAAGAGCGACGATGATCCCGAGGGCTAAGAGTAGCAATTCGAGATAGATCCAGGGATTGCGGATGCGTTTTACCTGTTTGGTGGAGGGACCTGTCAGGGCAAAGCCACACGCGGCTTCCATGCCCTGGGCCAGTTCTGCTCGCAGTTCATACGTGCCCAAGGACAATCCCTGGATGGTGGCGAGATAGCGGCCCGGATCGGTGGTGGGGGCCAGAGTCACCTGTTGGGCGTTGGCTCCGTGCGCGTCTGCCACGGTCAAAACCACCGGCGCCTGCCCCTGGGGATTGGTAAAAACCGTGTTCGGGTCCAGTGTGGTCTGACCATCCGCGGTGAGAAGGACTTCAACTTGCATGGGCAAGGAACGCCACCGCGGATCGTTACCGATCTGGTGATCTTCGTCGGTCGGCGCCAGGCCTACCTTTTGCAGGATGCTCAGCCACCAGGGCGGGTCTACCGGTTTAAGCACATGGATCTCAGCGGAAATGGGCTGTACAGGGGCGACCTGAAACGTCTGTTGATCCTGGCCTAAAGCATGGAGTCTGCCATCAGAATCGCGCACCTTGGCCACCGCTGTGAGAGTATGATTGCCCCCATCATCGAAGGATAGGGTGAGGCGCCATTGGTTTGTGCTGGGATCCGGTCCCTCCACCTGGAGGTCTCGAGTGCCTGAAGGCGTCTGCAAACGGGCATTCCACTCCACGGGCAAGGAAAGGGTAATGGCCTGACCGGTGTCCAGGCGCTGGGCTTCATAACTGAGCACCATCTGATCCCCTGCCTGCAAAGGGCAATTGGCCGCCACACTGCGGTTGATCTGAGGCTGCCCCACCCGAACCAGTCCCACGGCTGCTACATCGAACTCACCCACCACCGCGTTGTCCAGCTTGGGCAGGATGGTGGAGGTCCATTGACAATGAGAGCCTGGAATCTCCTTTTGCACAGGCTGTTTCGAGTGGGCGGTGACCACCACCTGATGCAAACCGCTCTCAGTGGGCACGACATCCGTTTTATACTCCTGGACATTGACTTGGTTGAAGTTCAAAGGCGACTCGCCCTGACTCGTGACAACCTTGCTATCCAATGTCAATTGAAAAGTCTTGTCGGTGTATTCAGGCAAGGGGTTACCATTGGAATCGGTGAGCTGCAAGATGATGCCGTCACGCACGTATTGCACCCCTTTGGGATTGCCCGAGGCCAGATGGATGCTGCCTACGGCAGGGAGCGTATCTTCATCGATGAGGACATCCGCCCGCGGCGCGGTGGTCTGGATATCCCACTCTCCCGGAATGGGACGCTGGACAATGAGATACTCGATGGGCTCATCATAGCCCTTCACCTCTACCTGTACATCGGTGCGATTGGGCGTGAGTAATCCTACAGGATCGGAGATTTGCAAATGCTCCTTTTTGGGATCTTGCTTGTAAAAGGTGAAGATGATCTGCTGAAGATAGGGAGGGACGCATCGGGGCCCGATGTGGACAGGCTCTATATTCCGATTGGCGAGATCCCGCATGATATTGGTGAATCGCTTTGCGATCTCATCTTCTGTATCCACCTTCAATGCATGGGACTGCGAACCAAAGGTAGATTGGCTGAGGATATCCTCCCAGTAGGGCTTCATACGCGGCCAGTAATTATCGTTGCTATCATTGAGCGCGGTTACCCATACTTCGACGCCCATATCTTTCAGTTCACCTTGCACCAACCTCTTGACCTGTTCCATATGGCCAACCACGGAGAATCCTACACTCCCTTCCGGCGGAGGCACATAAGGCATACCATCCGAGAGCAGGAAAATGGCTCGTCGCGGACAATCGTTTTGGCGATCAGCTCGTTGTGAAAAAAGGGCCGCAGCCTCCCGCAACGCGGCCAATATATTCGTGTTACCCAGATTCTCATGAGAGGATTGGAAGACTTTTTCCAACTTCTGCTCTTGTTTCTGCCAATCCTTGTCCGAGGTGGGAGCAATGGTCGTCCAGGGAAGACGCGTTCGCGTCTCGTCGCCAAAGTCCACGACCGCTACGTGATATGTTACGACGGGACGACTGGGCAGCCGCAATTTACTGGCGCCTAAATAATCACTCCCCATCCACCGGATGACATGCAGGGGCGCGTAAAAACGCAATCCATGGGGATCATTGGGAATGGGGTGATCGATGGGGACACCGCCCATGCTGCCCGATTGGTCGATCAGCAACACGACCTCCACTTCATCGCAAACGTCTTTTGGAGATGTGGATTGGGCATTCACTTTGACCGAAGATGCTATCAACATCCAGGCCAACAGCCCAACAAGCAGTAAGAAGATCCAAAATGACCATCGTCGTCGCATCAAATCAAGCCTCCTAAGATGAGGGATCATAGGGAACCCATCGTAAATGGATAATAAGGGTGGACCAATCGGCCTCAGCGGGCTGAATCAGAGCGTATCGCGCCCATTCTCGTCCATTGGCTGGACGCGGCGTTCGCGGATCTCGCTGCATACCCACGCTGCCCGGGTTGATCCAAAGGGGGCGTTCAGGTGTAGCCCGCACCTGAACCTGCCACGTCAGAGGGCCATCCTGTGCCAGAGCTTCGCGAATCCGTTCATCTGGAATACTCGCCTTTGACACAAGGGGCCACACACTCGATCCATTGGAGCCGGCCCGTTGCCATACCTTCTGCGAGTGGGTGTGCCCGGTAATCAGAAGCCGAGGAACTTCCCAGCCGTGCATAGCCATGGCATAGCGACTTATGCTTTGCGGGCCATTCTGCAATGCCGTCTTGATCTGGCGCAGGCTCCACTCGTGGGCGAAGTGTTGGGGGGTATAATGACAGGGGATACGTTCGGGTGTCTCCAGGCTGAAAGCACCGTGGGCCAGATACACGCCCGGACGTGGAGAGAGCACATTCTTTTGAGCCTGTAGCCAGGGCAGAAATTGAGACCTCCAACGGGGATCATAGGCTGCCTGCCGCCTTTGCGCGAGCAGGGCCGACATGGCCCGATCGTTGAAGGGACATATCTCGAAAATGTCATTGGCTATGATGCCATAATCATGATTGCCCAAAACACCGTGTCGTTCCGGGTGTCGCAAAAGCTGAATCACCGCGGGATGATCGGAGCTCTGCAACACATGCCAGAAGATCATGGGATCTGTGCGGCTATATCCCAGCCAGTCTCCCAGGGACCAGACTTCGGTCACCTCCATTTCCAGGCGCGTCCAATCCTCCAGCACAGCCTGCCATGCCGGGATATTGGTGTGCACGTCACTGATCAGGGCGATGAGCATGGCGATCCTCAAGGAAAGAGTTCGGCATAGGGGATTCAAGATAACGTCTTTGCCACTCCTGCTCCGATAGGGATTGGCAACTAGGGGACGATCCGGCAAAAACCACGTCACGCCGGCCTGTGACCCACGAAGCTTCTGGGCATAACATCAGACATTCGCAGTAACGTGCTCGGGCCTGTCGAAAATATCTCTCCGCTTCTGATGGCGCGTTGCGGAAGATCCATCGGAAAGGGATTTTCATCTTCCAACTATGTCGCACTCGCCAGTAACGATTCCAAAGGATGCCAAATTCATCGCGACACGCCTCATATCGCCTTCGGAGCACATCAATGCGTTGACTCAATTGGGTGACCTGCTCTCTTTCTTGGGCAAGCCGCGCTCGTTCCTTGCCCATCCGGCGTTGAAGTCGTTGCGCCATGCCCAACTCCGCGCGCTGTTGGGCTATATTGATGAGGTGTTGCAATCGTTCTTCCGCCTGCCAGAGCGTTTGGGGAGGTGATGGCAACGCGTTGCCCCAATCCTGTTCCTGGTCTGCATGGACTGGGTTGCCCTCCTCTCCCGCCTCGGGGGGAAAAAGGGTCCCACGGCAGCGCCCTTGGGCCGTCTCGAATTTCCCCTGCTTGATATTTCCGATGACATCTTCAAGGATGATTGGATACCTGGAAAAGGCTGGGATAGGTTCTTCCTCTCGCTGTAGTCGTCCGCCGGCAATGACAACCAGATGCTTACGCAGCGCGGCAATGTGATCGACAGCATCTTGGAGATAAGTCGAGAGTTTCTGATTTTGTGGGAATCCTGCCTGTTCTCGCAACTCCGCCTCCAAATCTCGCTGCAAAATATCGCTTACACCCTTCGTGTATTTTCCATAGCCATGAACGCTGGCTTTGTTTTCGAATTGGCTGAGTTGCTGCTTGGCATATTCCAAAAGCGATTTTTCCAGAAACAGATCGCCCTGGGCGCGCTGGCCCTCGATGAAGCAGCGGGCCCACGTCTGTGGATCGCCCATCACGTCGACGCTCTGCGGGACTGGAGGCGAAACACTGGCCGAAGCGCATATCACATCCCCGGCCTCCTCTTTTTGGAATGTCACGGCCGCGACGATCTCCGCCATGTATCGGGCCAACTCCTCACGTCGCTGCTTCAGCGTGCTGAATGCCGTCTCAAGCCATCTGATAGAACGGTGATTAGGAATGGGCACGCCGGGCGTCCTTCGTTGGTGATCCTCATAGGCGTAAAGCTGACGTTGAATCTCATTCCACAAATGGGGATCGTGGGTGCGGTAAGCCACCCTCAACATGGCGTCAACGCTGTTCACGATATTTCGTGTCCGTAAAAGTTTGTCGCGAAAATCAGTAATGACTTTGCGATCCCCTTCCAACAGATTGAATAACTTCTGGATATTTTTACGCTGGTGGTCTTGCGTCTGTAACGAAGCAGCGAGCTTTCGCCAGGCCAAATCGACCTGAAACAGCTCGTCATCCCATGCCTCGATGACATCATATTGTTGTTGGATGAAACGGACAGCGTCGAAATCATCGTTCTGTTGATGATTGCCGAAGCGCCAGGTGTGCCCACCCGGGTCTCGCTCCACACGATCCCGTATCTCGGCCGCCTCTTGTTGATATTCCATGAGGGCATTCAGCAAACCGGGAAGCTGATTTGCGCGGGTCGAGGAAGGGGAGAGCATAATCTCAGCCATCAGCCCCAGAAAACGCTGTCGGGCGTCTCCCCCTTTTCCTGCTGCTCGTTGCTGACGCAGCTTCCGAGCGACACGCCTTCTACGTCGATCCCACCACTTCCTCAGTCGCTCGCGCTCGGAACCATCCATCTCCGGATCCGCGATCATCCCTTCAATTTCCGCCACATAACTGGCCAGCAACATCAGGTTCAGGGAAGGCTTAGCCTGCCTTTCCTTCGGGGAAATCACATCCATGGGTGCATTCATGCCTGAAATGCCTCAACTGATTCGAGAAGATGGAGGATTTCGCTCTTCTTGGCGTGGATCATTTGCGCGGCCTTGAGGTGGCTGCGAGTCTGTTTCAGATCCGTTTCTCTCTGCCGTTCCCATGCCTTGAGAGTCGTTTGCAGAGTATCCAACCGCTGGATTTCATAAGGGGGAAGCGATTGCACCTGCCACAATCGAAATTGTCTTTCCGCTGCGTGCAAGTTGCCCTGAGCTTCTTGCAAATGTTTCGATACGTCTTGCAATAAGGCCTTTTCCTCCTGGATGAAATTCTCGGGCAAAGCGTTTTCAAATGCCTCCTCCTGATGGCGGATATACCGCAGGGTGACCTGTACAAGTCCAAGCAACACATCGGGATCCTGACGGAGAATAAAAGGATCGTGCTCCAAGGTGGTGAGCGTCTCATCAGGACTCCCTATCTGGATGATCTGAAGAATATGTTGTTTGCGAGCGGCCATCCGTTGTTGGTTCAACCGGGCTTTCAGTTCCTGAATCCATCCTTCATCGGGCATGTCTTGCAACACCCTCAACGCCTCGCCGAGAGAACGAACCGCGTCCAGCCATCGCCTTTCAGTAAACGCCCTGGCAGCCTCCAACTGATGGATAATCAACCATAGGCGCTGGATATTTTCCTTGGGGTAATTTGGATCCAGCGCCCTGATACGCCGAAGGTGTTCCCTCAACAGTTTGGGATCGCCTTCCTCGCTTTCCAGAGCTCGGTTGAGATATATTTCGCTTTCCCGTCGCGCCAGCTCAGCCATGGCTTCCAACTGACGCTGGAGCTTCTGCCGTAGCTCTCTCTCCGCGGGCTCCTCCGCCACCTTGCGGGCCACCTCATAAGCTTCCCAGTACCGTCCATATTGGCGATGCTCGTTGATTTTGCGCAGGGCCGCTTTGACACGACGATTGGCGGGGATGAGCTTCTGGTCAATGTCGAGAATGGCCTCCTGAGCCTCTTTCTGGAATGCATCATGGCGAGCCGCTTCCACAAGATGGCGTTTGGCTTCTTCGGGATTGCCGGCGACGCTCAGGATGCTCCTGCCCATGTAATAGTGGTAACGGGCGGTGGCCAACGCCAACAAAGCCTCAAAATCTTCCCGATACCGATCCGCCACACGGTCGATATGACCCTGAATTTCCTGCACCAGACGCTCTAGTTCGGCCACCCGCTCCGTTGAATTGACCTGGCTTTGCAGGCGCTGATGCAATTCCCCTGCCTTTTCATACGCATCAAGGATATCCTGCAATTGCTGCAATTCGGCTTGCGGGGTCAGCTTTTGGGCTACGCTACCGGGCGTCCTCTGTTGCGCACCTAACAGCCAGCGATTCGCCTCCTGGAGCGCCGCGGCCGCCTCCTCGAGTCTCTTTTCATTCAGGTAAATCCGGGCTCGATTCAGATGCTGCTCCAGTTGATCAGCCAACTCGATGAGGATATTGGCCGTGGTAAGAATGGTCGAGAAATACTCGGGCCAGTCCTGGTAGCGCTTGCGGACGCTCTCACATCCCCTTCGGGCCTGATGCCACTCACTTCGAGCAATATGAAGGGCACAGGGGACAAGCTCATCTCTCTCAACTTGCGCCTCGATATCTCGGGCCAGCTCGGTCCGAGCCTTCTCCCATAGGGGATGCGTGCGAGTAAACAGCCGGTACGGCTCTTTCTTTCCTACCGCATCCAGCATACTCCAGGCTAAATCCTTCTTGTCTTGCATAGCACTCGCCTGGCGAATCTCCTCCTCGAACTGGCCCCATGCCATCAATGCCTTATCGATCTCTTGCTTGATATGCTTCATATCAATCTCAGCCTGGGTGCCTTTGATGTATTCCACACCAACGATTTGGTTATATTCTTCAAGCGCCCTGGTCGGCTCCCCATCTGCCAGATACTGTTTGATCTTGGCCAGGTGGTTTTGCGCCCGTTGCATCAGAAATCTTCTGCGTCGGGCTTTGGCAATTTCAATCGCCTCCCTAACCGTCATCTTTTTCAAGGTAGTAGAGTCCGCTAATTCATCTGGGACATAGTACACCATGAGTTGATCCCCTTCCGGGGCCTCCTCCCGCGCTTTTTCCAACTCATGCACTGCCTCTACATACTGTCCATGTAAATCTGAGGTAAGGGCGCCTTGATACACGCGCCTCAACGCTTCATAATACTTGCCACTTAGGTCCCGTAGTTTTTGTAACTCATTCAGCACCGACGAAGAGACACGCTCACTACGCCCTTCATCAAGGTAGCGCCGCATCTCTGAATACAACCTAGCCGCATCATCGATAATGAGGGTCACCTGCTTCTGCGCTTCTTGGTGTTCAATCGCTTGTTTGCCCCGCTCCCATGCCTGGCGCGCTTGAGTCAACAAGGCTTCCCCGCGCAGGCGTCGCCGCTGCTCCTCCAGGTCCTTTCTCAACTCGCTCTCCTGCACACCACTCAACCGCTCCAACTCCTCCAAGGCCGCGACCGTCGAGCGCAGCGCCTGCTCCCACGCGTCTCCATCACCCTTCATCCCCTTCAGCACGTGCAAGCCCCGCGCCACCTGCTCTTGACGCCGCTGAATCAGGGTCATCTGCAGGTTGACGAGGGTATTCCGATACTCGCGCGCTTTATCGGGATGGGTTTGCGCCAACGCGGCCAACTGCTGTTGCATCTCCTCCATTTCCGCAGCCAGGGGCCACAGAGCGGTATCCGCCCCTTCCAGGGCGCGCTTCCATCCAGTAAGACGGTCAAGAATCTCCGTTTCAGTGAGAGGCTTGAAATTGGATAGATCGTCCATTTTTCGAATTCCGTAACCTGGGAATGTAAGACAATCGATTAAAGCTTCTTACTCACCACAATCTCCACAAACCGGATCGAGCCCTTCTCGACGATGAGACGAAGTTCGCCGAATTCGCCGATCTGCTCCAAAAGGCTGTCGATGCGCTTGAGTTGCGTCAGGGTCATGCGCCGTAGCACGATCTTTCTATCACCATCACTGGCAACAATGGGGGGCTTGGGATCGGTCATGGAAACGCTCCTGAAAAACAAAAAGGGGCCGAACTCCGTCACCCCGCGAAAACAGGGTAACAGAATTCGACCCCAGGGCGTCTTGCAGCCTCTTGCAGGGTCGCTGCTTTGTAAATAGAGTAATCAGTGATCAGTTATCAGTAATCAGTAGGAATCTGCGTTCCCATTTTCGTCCGTATCGGCGCGGGTGTGGCCGCCGTCGGACTGCTATGAAAATAGCATGTTGGCTGCGGTTTCGAAAAGATCGTCAGGCCCACATCGGCCGAGTCGGCAACGGGCGTCAAACGTCAAGCGTAAAACGTCAGGTCATGACGTATGACGTTTGACGTTTGACGAACTCGGCTTCCCGCGCCAACCTGGCCGCGAGGCATATTCATCGGTATCGGCGCGCGGCCGCGCGTGGCGCCTGCTATGTAAATAGGATTCGGATCAGGATTAGGATTGCGGATCGCCAGGCCTACGTTGAGCGAGGCGACAACGGGCGTGATGCGTGAAACGTAAAACGTGAGTTACGCATCACGCATTACGTATTACGGCATTGGCTTCCCGATGAATCTGCTTCTATCAGCGTTCATCTGCGTTCCCTATTTTCTGAGGAAAGGATAAACTCTGCACGGTCTGGATGAATCGAATGCGGCCGCCGGAGACGATTAGCCGAACTTCGCCGTACTCTCCCACACTTCGCAACGCCCGTAAGATATACGCCAGTTGCATGGGAGTCAGCGTCATGGCGGCGTCTCCATCGACTTTATCACGAGCATCAATAGGCAGTCGGCCGGGCATAATGAAGTCCTGAAAATGATGGAGAAGAAAATGCCTCTTTAATCCTATATATGATTGTTATGTGCTTAATCTGACACCTCAGACACGTGCATTGTGAAAATTTCTATTTTTCCCCAGGTCCTTCAGCGGGCGAGAGCAAGGACCCTTCGGGACTCATACGGAATTCGGCGAGAGTATTCCAGGGGCCCAATCATATTTGGGGCAACGCATACCATCTTTTGTCCGATTTGTCAAGTTTGCGAACTTATTTCCCAACTTATTTTAGCACTGTATCAATTTGCTCGGTCAGCCTGTCTACGCAGGCAGACGGGCAGACAAACTATTGTTGCCCGACCATACTGATACGATCTCGACTCATTTAGGCTGCGTCATCTTGGCGTATGTTTGCACCCAATGACGTCATTTGATATACTTTTCCCACGGCCCGCAAAGGCCCGAGCGAAAGACCAGACGCATCCCCGCGTCCTGGTCTTTTTCTTTTCCCACCCTTTTTGCATTCCCTTCCTGTCTCTTTTCCCCTTTGCGTGAGATCGCCCCCCAAATCCAGAGCCACCATGAAAGCCAAGACCCTCACCTATCGCCAATGGCAGGCGCTGCAGGAGATCGTCGACGAGCCCAACCTCTCCCACGCCGCCCGCGCCCGCCGCATCGGCATCGCGGAGCACACTTTCCGCAGCCATCTGCGCCACGCCTACCGCGCCCTGGGCGTCCACTCCCTCACCGGCGCCCTGGTGAAGGCCATGCGCCTGGGCCTGGTGCGGATACGCCCGGTGTCCGAACCACCCACGCCCGCGCTTTTCCGCCTGTCCACGCCTCGCCGCAAACAAGTATTGCAATCCCTCATCGATCAGCCCGAGCTCAACCTGACCGCTCGCGCCCATTATCTACGCATGTCACCCCACACCCTGGACAACCACCTGCGCTTCATCTACGAAGTCCTGGCGGCATTGATTATGGCCGTGCGTTTGGGCGTGATCACCGTGCCGCGGGATGAACAATCGGAGTGGCGCGTGGCGGCATAGTTCTGAATGGTCTCAAGATTCGGACATTTCTGCTCCCATCTATCTTGTGCTAAAATACCTCTGAAACCCACATCCATTTCTTGATGAGCCTTATGACCACGAACCGCATCCACTGGCAAAA
>JALWZT010000009.1 GCA_027002405.1 Anaerolineae bacterium
ACGCACTGGTCAGCGTCCATATGGATCATGGTGACGTTCATGAGATTGTGACCTTTGACAAACATTTCGACCGCCTGCCGGGCGTTCAGCGCGTGTCGCCGCAGGACTTTCTGGCCGAGGACTGATTGAAGAGGCGGGGCTTCCTTCTGGCAAATCTGGTTGCAACAAGAGGCCGGGCAACCAAAAAGACGCCGCGTGACAAACGGGCGTCCCTTGCAATGGCGTCGGAGTCAACGCGTTAATGGCAGGAAGCAGCAACGCCCTGAACACTGAAAACTGATTACTGCTCACTGATTACTTCCTCCACCCCTCCATTCCTTCCTGCCCCAAAATGGTAGTGCGGCCTTCGTAGTCGCTTGTGTCGGCTCACAACGCCCGCGCGGCCAGCCACGCGGCCAGCGCGGCAAACGCGTACATGCCCGTCAGGCCCAGGGCCGCGCCCGGCGCAGCCCCCGCCCGCGCACCCAGGGCCAAAAGCCCCACGCCCAAACTCACCATGCTCGCCGCCAGGACCAACGCGGTGCGCGGACGATCCCCGGCCATCAGAGCCCGGGAAAGATAAATGTACACAAAATAGAAAAGCACAGCCCAGGCCAAAACCTGCAACACCCGCACCGCATCCTCATAGCCCGCATGACGATAAAGCCCGGCAATGATCCAGGGAGCAGAGACACTGAGAAGCAGAGCCACGGGGATCAGGGCAGCAAAACCCCAGTGCAGATATCGACGCCATGTTTGGCGAAACAGGGCCCGGTCCTGGGTAAAAAGCCGGGAAATGGCAGGATACACCGCATCGGTAAAGGCCAGGATGAAAGTGGTGAGCACTTTGATGATCTGAAAGGCCGCATCATAAACACCGGTCACCGCTTCGCCCGCCACCACCGAAAGCACCAGCACATCCAACCGCTGGGTCAAGGCATCCAGGCCGGCCATCCCAAAAAAGTCCAGCGATTCCCGCAACAGCGCCCGAGAAAAAGGCCAATCCCATTGCGGCTTCCTTATCAGGCCCCGCCGCCGCGCGGCCAGGCTCACCACCATCGCGGCCAGGCCGATCCCCGTCACCCGGATCACGGCCAGGATAATGACCCCACCCCCCAGGCTCAGCAACAGGATGGCCGCGATCAATTGGGCGCTGGCGCTGAGCAGTTCGGCATACACCAGGTATTGCATCTGTTCGATGGCCCGTAACAGAGCCCCGGCCAGGGAATAAAAGGTAAACAGGGGCAGAGCCAGGACCGCGACCCACAACATCCACCGGGTTTCCGGCGGATAGGGCATGATCGCAACCACTCCGGCCATCACCCCCATCATGGCCACCGTGGTCAGGCCCTGCGCGGCCAGACCCGCCCAATAATAATGGTTGCTCTGGGGATAGGCCCGGGCCACATTGCGGGTAATAAGCCGGGGCAAGCCAAAAGAAGCCAGGACCTGGAAGATATTGAGAAAGGCCAGCAGGATGCTGAACTTGCCCTGCCACACCGGCCCGTACCCATTGGCGATGTAAAGGATCAACGCCAGGGCCAGCAAGATGCGCACCCCTTGCGCCGCGCTGAGGAAAAAGGTGTTGCGGGCAACCGCGCGGGTGGTCATGACTCCAGCCAGTGGATGAGTGCCGCTTCCGATTCCAAAGGCCCCACATACCCCAACGCCATCTTTTCCGGCCGCCAAAGCCTTTGAGCCAGCTCCTGGATCTGGGCAGGGGTCACCCCGTCGATTGCGGCCAGGGTCTGGTCCAGGCTCATGGGCTCCGCCCCCGCGGCAAGCTGAGACCCCCACCACGCGGCCACACTCATGCTATCTTCGGCCGCCAATTCGGTCCGGCCCCGCAGATATTCCTTGAACGGCTGCAGCTCCGAAGGGGATAAAGGCCGCTCCTGCACCTCGCGCCACACCGCCATGATCCCATCCAGGGTCGGGAAAAGCCGGGACGCGTCACATCCGCCAAAAACCCCCACGACCCCGGCATCTTGATAGCCGCTGGCAAAGGAACCGATGTTATACGCCACCCCCATCTCCTCTCGTAACCGCTGCCACAGGCGAGAGCTCATACCTTCGCCCAGGATGACATTGAGCAGACGCAGCACAAAACGGTCGGGGTGGAGTTTGGGGAGGCCGGGCACTGCGAGTTGCAGATGGGCTTGCTGGGTATCGCGAGGCGCGATGCGATAGCGCGGCCGCGCGGGCGCGGGGGGCGCGGGCAGGGCCTGGAACGGCTCCCCTTCCCCCTGCCAGGAGCCGAACAGCGCCTGCACCCAGGGGCGGATCTCCCGAGGCTCGAACGCGCCGGCCAGGCTCAGTACCGCGCGTTCGGGCCGATACGCCCGGGCGTGGAACCCTTGCAGCGCGTCCCGGCTGAGCGCGGCCACCGTCTCCAGCTCCCCTGCGATCTCCCGCCCCAGGGGATGGGCATCCCACAACGCCTGATTGCCCAACTGCATGGCCAGCTCCTCGGGCACATCCCGATACATGGCGATCTCATCCAGGATCACCCCCCGTTCTCGCTCCATCTCCTGGGAGTCCAGCAGAGGCGCTTGGGTCATGGCCGCGAGGAGGGCCAGGCTTTCCCGGGCATGGCGGGCGCCGATTTTGATCCAAAAGGTGGTGTGTTCGTAGCTGGTGGAGGCGTTGAGATACCCCCCTCGGCCCTCCACCGCATTGGCAATATCCAGGGCCGTGGGCCAACCCCGACACCCCTTGAAGGCCATGTGTTCCAGGAAATGGCTGATCCCAGCCCATTCGGGCGGTTCATAGCGGGCCCCTACCTGGATATAAAGCCCCATGGCCAGGGAACGCACACAAGGGATGGGCGCGTAGGCCACTGTCAGGCCGTTGGTAAGCTGTTCGATGTGTGGCTTTTCCAGTCCAGCAGTCACGGGCAGAATGATTGGCTCCACTGCAAAAAAGTTTTTTCAACACGGAGACACGGAGGACACAGAGAAAAGGTTGGAGGTAGCAGGTGGCAGGTAGCAGGTGGCAAGTGAACTACTTGCAAACCTGCCACTTGCATACTTGCCACTTTTCTCTCTCCGTGCCCTCTCCCCCTGAGCATCGGGGGGAGCCGGAGGGGGGCTGTGTCTCCGTGGTTAGGAGATCCGTTATTGGCCTTTGAGCTGTTGGAGATAGCGTTCGGCTTCGGCCTTGGCCCGGGGGTCCTGCGCGGGCGGGCCAGCCAGGAAGGTTTCGAATTCCTGAATGGCCTGGTCTTTCTTCCCCTGCAGGGCATAGAGCGCGCCCAATCCAAAATGGGCTTCGGACAATTGGGGATCGAGTTCCAGCGCTTTTTTGAACATGGCCTCGGCCTGATCCTGGTTGCCCATCTGCAAATAAGTCGCGCCCAACAGATAGGTGGTGGCCGCGTCATCGGGCTGGAGCTTCAGAGCCTTTTCAAATTGGGCCTGGGCCTCGCTGAAGCGGCTGAGCTGATACAACGCCACCCCATAATTGGCCAGCATCGCGGGATCATTGGGATTGATGGCCAGACCCTTTTTGTACGCCTCCACGGCCTCTGAGTAGCGGGCCCGCTCTGCGTACGCATTGCCCAACTTCAGATACCCGGCCGCGGAGGGGTTCTGTTCCACCTCCTGCCGCATCTTTTCCAGCGCTGCATCGGCTGCGGTGGCCACGGCCGGGGGAGGACTGGCCACGGCGGGTTGGCCAGGCCGGGCTTCGGGGGTCTTTTTCCCACCACATGCCGCGACGAGAAGCAGAAAAACCAAAAGGAAGAGGATGGGAAGTCGGTTTCTCATGCGGGGCCTCCTAGGGATTCGAGCAGAACCACCCGGGTTTCATCGCCCGTCAGGTCCGCTTTGCGGATCTTCAACGAAGGTTGGGGCGTGACCTGGTCCACCCCCATCTCCTTCAGGAATTTTTCCACCGGGTCCAGGTCCAGCTTCAGGCCCGGCTGGGCATAGTGCATGGGGATGACAATGCGGGGTTCCAGTTCGGTGATGACCTCCGCGGCCTGGGCCGCGTCCAAAATATCGCCATCCCCCACAGGCACGATCAAGACATCGGGGCTGTTCATGGCTTCGATCTGCCGACGGTCCAACATGGACCCTAGATCGCCCAGGTGGCCGATGGAGAGGTCATTGAATTCATAAAGGAAGATGGTGTTCCGTTCCCGTTGCCCGGGCTTCCCCTTATGATACGTGGCTACACCGGTGATGAACACGCCATTGACTTCATATTCGCCCGGGCCATCAAACACATGCTCGTAGCCTTTGATGGCCTTGAGATAGTCGTGACCGGGAGCGTGGTGGCTGATGGTCACCACCCGGGCCCGCAGGGAGGGGAGGGTGAGCCCTACTTGGGGGCTGTAGGGATCCGTGACAATGGTGAGTTGTCGGCTTTTGAAACGAAAACAAGCCAGTCCGTACCAGAAAATTTCCATAGGCCCATTATACACCAAAAAACCGCGCCGGAGAACCCGACGCGGTTCCATGGATGAAGGTGCAGGCGGTTGAGGTTAGCCTTTCAGCAGATGCTCCACCCGGGCCCGTTCTTGCAGCAGCTCTTCGCCCGTGATGCGCATCTTCTCTTTGATTTCGTCGTTGATCTCCAGCCCTTCCACGATCTGCCAGGTGCCGTCCCCGGGATGGGTGACGGGCACGGAGTACATGACGCCTTCGGGGATGCCGTAATGGGAGCCATCGCTGTAGACGGCCAGAGAGACCCAATCCCCTTTGGGCGTGCCCAGGGCCCAGTCGTGGATGGCGTTGATGGCCGCGTTGGCTGCGGAGGCCGCGGAGGAAGCGCCGCGGGCTTTGATGATCGCGCTTCCGCGGCGGGCCACGGTGGGGATGAACTCCTCTTTATACCAGCTCTTGCCCACTGCGTTGATGGCCTTCTTGCGGCCGATACGTGCGTGGTAGATGTCGGGCACCATGGTGCTGGAGTGATTCCCCCAGATAATGACCCGCTTTACTTCGCTTACATTGACCCCGGCTTTCTTGGCCAATTGATTCTTGGCCCGGTTGTGGTCCAGCCGAGTCATGGCCGCGAAGCGGTCCCTGGGCACGTCCGGCGCGTTCATGGCGCAGATCAACGCGTTGGTGTTGGCCGGGTTCCCCACGACGAGGGCACGGAAATCATCCGCGGCCACCTCGTTGATGGCCTTCCCCTGTTCCACAAAGATGGGGCCATTCCGGTCGATGAGATCGGCCCGTTCCATGCCCGCCTTACGTGGGAAGGCCCCTACCAGGAACGCCCAGCTCGCGCCATCAAAGGCCACTTTGGGGTCATCGGTAGGGATCATGTCGTAGAGAAGGGGGAAGGCACAATCTTCCAGCTCCATGAGGGTGCCTTCCAGGGCTTTCATGGCAGGGGTGATCTCCAACAACTTGAGGATGATGGGTTGTTTGGGCCCGAAGACATCCCCATTGGCGATGCGGAAGAGCAAACTGTAGCCAATCTGACCGGCCGCGCCGGTTACGGTGACAACGATGGGTTTGGTTTCCATTTTCTACGCTCCATTGCGTGAAAGTGAGAAGATTTGAAAATAGAGAGGATCGTCGATTGCGGCAGGATCGTCAGGCCTACGTTGAGTGAGGACCCGACAGGCGTGATGCGTGAAACGTGAAACGTGAGAATCTTACGCATCACGCATCACGTTTCACGATCCGCCGCTCTGGCCGCGAGGCATTTTCATTCGTATCGGCGAGCCGCCGCTCGTGGCGCCTGGATAGGTATTTTAAGCCGAAGGGGTGGGTTCCAGGGCCAGGGAGCCTGGCGCGGGTAAAGGGACCTCCAGCCCATCCGCGACCAAAACGGGAGTCAGGGCATGAATGGCCACTTCCAGCATGTCGAGGGTGGGTTCTCGGGTGGTGAGCCCTTGCACGGCCAGGCCGGGCCAGATGAGCCACTTCATCAAAAAATGATGCTGGTAGCGGGTGCTGATGCGCAATACCTCATAAGCCACGCCCGCCACCACCGGGATCAACACCAGCCGTGAAAGCAGTCGCAGCCACCATACATCGAATTGCAACGGGATGAAGAGCAGGATGCTGATGAGCACCACAAAAAGCAGGAAACTGGTGCCGCATCGGGTGTGACGGGTGGAATAGCGGGCCACCCGTTCCGGCGTGAGGATTTCGCCGGCTTCGTACGCGTTGATGGTTTTGTGTTCCGCGCCATGATACATGAAGACCCGTCGGATCTCTTCACTGCGGGCGATAAGCACCAGATAGCCGATAAAAAGCACGAATCGGAAGCCACCTTCCAATACCGCGCTGGCCGATTTCGACAGGCCCAGGGTGTTTTCGGTAAAATGGGCCACGCCAGTGGGTAAAAGGAAAAAGAGCGCTATCCCAAACAACAACGAAAGCGCCACCGTGCCCCAGGCCACGGGCCCGCTGAATCCTTGCGCATCTTCCTCCTCGCCCATCGCCACGTCAGCGGACCACATCAGGGCCTTGGTTCCCAGACCCAGCGCGTCCCACAGGAGCACCAGCCCGCGCAAAAAAGGCATGCGGCTCCATCGGCTGCGGTAGATCCTTTCGGGCAATGGCTCTTCGTGGACCACAATCTCCCCCGAGGGGGTGCGCACGGCCACCGCGGCACGGCGCTGTCCACGCATCATAACACCTTCAATCACGGCTTGACCGCCGTAGTAGAATTCGTTCATCGGCTCGTCGCATCGGAAAGGATAGAGATATTTCAATCCTAACACCTTCCCTTGGAAGATGCAAGCTGGAAGGGTTTTCAGAGGGATTTAGGACATCATTTCGCCAAAACCTGGATGTGGCTATAGACCTGTCGCCTGCGACAGGTGCGTGTTTGACATTTTTCAAAACCTGTGGTTTAATAGCTTTTAATGTTAGAGAGCGAATCGACTTCACATTGAAAAAAATATAGAGTGGTGGGATGCGATGAAGTCCAGCTATAGATGGTTGCCTTATGCTGGATGGAGCAAATGGCAAAACCGGCCCTGAATCTCGATAGATGATCGGAGATAGATTTTTGTCGCAAGGGCGGCTTTCTCCTTTTGGCGGTTTCCCCCCGTTTCGAGGCCTTGCGCTGAAGAATCGCCGCCGCCCAACTTTCTTTAGTTTATCTTTACTCTTCCACCACGGGCTTGTTATGCCTGTTGCCGCCTTTGTCTTTGGGAGGAGCTCTGATGAAAGTCCAGCTCTCATGCTTGAAATTCTGTGCGATCATCCTTGTGGCGGGTATTCTTCTCCTGGCGGGGTCCCCTTATGTGGGGCGGGCCGCTTCGGGGGATGAAGATGCCACTCAAGAATCCAGCATCTCCACCGAAACGTCGTGGGTTGATCTCAGCCTGACCAAGGAAATGAGCCTCCCCCGACCTCGGGAAGGGGAGACCGTGACCTTTACCCTGACTATCACCAACGCGGGCCCTGGCGATGCCACGGGTATCGTGATCACAGATACCCTGCCCTCGGGCTTTAGTTATCTAAGTGCCGACGGAGGAGGGGTTTATACCGCGGAAAATGCCACGGCCACATGGCGAATCCCTCTCCTTCGGGCCAACGAGTCGCTCTCTTTCCATCTTGTGGCACGCACGGAAGGGGGGTTCAACCACACCAATTGGGCAGAAATCATCGCCGTTGATCAACCCGATGTGGATTCCACGCCCGGGAATCATAACCCCTATGAAGATGATCAGGACTATTCGGCGCCGCAGGTGGTGATCTACCCGAATAGCTATGTGGGGGATCGAGTCTGGTGGGATGTGGATGGGAATGGCCTGCAAGACCCGGGGGAGCCTGGCATCCCCAACGTCCTGCTCACCCTGACCGATACGCAGGGCCTGACTCAGACCACCATCACCGATGAGCAGGGGCTCTATCATTTCGAACACCTTTTCCCAGGTGTTTACACCGTGACGGTCGACGCCCGGAACTTCCAGCCGGGTGGCTCGCTGCTGCACTGGCGCCCCAGCCCTGCCAACCAGGGCGATGATGACACCCAAGATTCGGACGGCGATCCCCGGACCTACAGCGCATCCCTGAACCTGGGCGATAACGAAACAAACACATCCCTGGATTTCGGATTTGAGCTGGGAGTGAGTTACCTCCTCTCCCAACAGCGGCATGTGTCGGATCCTATTCGACCGGGCCAGAGCATGAGCTTTACGGTGATCATCACCAATACAAGCCATGCCTGGTTGACCGCCATGTCTTTGCAAGATGTCTATGACCCCGAGTACCTTGAGTATGGGAACGGAACCGATTTTGCAGTTCCGGACTCGGTGAATCATATCGATGATGGCATCCTGGACTGGCCCAACGTGCTAGGCTCATCCCCCCTGGCCCCTGGAGAGGCGGTGACTGTGACCCTCTATTTTACGGCTCGAAATGATACCTATCCTCTCCCCAACCAGGCAACCCTGAACACCATCATGACGCGCCAGGTCCAGGTCGATCCAGATGGCCCCACCGGCGCTTTGGCTCCCCAGGCTCTCTCCCTGCCCCAATCCTCCTCCGGGCCGGTGCGGATTCTTGCCCCTACCGGCGTGATTATCTCGGGCTTCTATATCCAGCCGACGGGGGACCATGTGCAGCTTTCGTGGGACACGGCCAGCGAACTCAACCTGTTGGGCTTTTCCCTGTTGCGCCTGGATGCCAGCGGGCAGGAGCAAATCATCACCCCCCAATTGATCCTGGCTCAGCGCCCCGGGTTGCCCCAGGGGAGCCACTACACCTTCCTGGATACCCCCCGTCCTGGCAACACCTATTACTACATCTTGCGCATTCATACATTGGATGGGCGTCAGCACACCTTATCGTCGAAGGCTGTAGCCCTGGTAGAGCCCCATCCTCTTTCTTCCCTATCCCCCCAAAAGTCGCTATCCCCCCACCCATCCCTCCCCTGATGGGTGCCTTCCATAACGAAACGCAAACGGCAGCTCTCTTCAATGTAGCCTGACTGTATTCCCCTCCGTGCCTTCACCTCACTGCCCCTGAGGGCAACCTGGGGGGCGGGGGAGAAGGCCGTGTCTTCGTGACAAAAGGTGATGCACAACCTTAGTAGTTCGACAATGTCCTAATTCCCTCCCCATGCGTTGTTTCAAGAAGAACAGGGCCCTGTTCTAACCACCAATTTCAGGACGCATTCTTTGGGAATGACGTCGGTAGGACATTGTCTGAGGCCATTACATCCACATCTATTTTTTAGGAGGCTTATAACTTATGACTCGCGCCCATCCTTTCTTCTCTCGATCACGATTGTTCTCTCTCGCTATGGGTATCGGCATGGCTGTTGGATTATCCGTGCTGATGCTCTTCCTGCTCCATGGTGGAGCCGGACTCCACATCGCCAGCGCCACTCCCCTGGGGAGTGGGGCCATTGGGGACTATGTGTGGTACGACAAAAATGTGGACGGTGAATTTGGCTCCCCCGGGGATCCCGAATACGAATACGGTGGGTATGGCATCGACGGCGTTACCGTGACCGTCTATGTGTCGGATCCCGTCCAGGGGTGGCAGTTCTTTACCAGAACCGTCACCGGGGATAATCCCGGTACGCCGGATACCGAGCACGGCTGGTACAACGCACAGGTGGATGGGGACAAACTCTACCGGGTGGAGATCGGCTCCGAAAACTTCCAGCCCGGTGCTCCTCTGGAAGGTCTGCGTCAGACCAACAGCAGCAATGTGGAAAATCCGACTATCGTCGATTTTCGCGGCCAATTGGCCCCCACCGACTTCACCATCGACTTCGGCTATGTGCGTCCCGGCATCGAGCTGGTCAAACTGGCCAATGACGCGGCCGATGGGGACGTCGATTATATCTATGCCGGCAATACCGTCACTTACACGTACCTTTTCACGAACACCGGTGATACCCGCCTTACCAACCTGGTCATCACCGACGACATGGGAACTCCCGGGAATACCGGGGATGATCACCAGGTCTGTACCGTGGCCGGGCCTCTGAATGTGGGGGCTTCCTCCTCCTGTACCATGGTGGTGAACTCGGTCTCTCAGGATGTCACCAATACCGCCATCGTCCAGGGGGACCCCATCGATGCTTATAATGACCCCTTGCCGGGCGGTCCTGTTACCGATACCGATGACGCCAAGGTCGATGTGGTCAATCCTGGGGTGACCATTGCCAAAACCCCGGATGTGCAATATCTCCTCAGCGGAGAAACCGCGGATTTCACCATCACCATTACCAACACCGGCGACACCTATCTCAGCCCGGTCACCCTGTCCGACCCCCTGGCCACGGCCTGCCAGACCTACAACGGGCCTAATCCTCTGGCGCCGGGAGCCCACTACACCTACAACTGTTCACGAACCAACGTGACCGCGGACTTCACCAACATCATCACCGTCACCGGCACCCCCAGTGATAACCAGGGCTCCCCCCTGCCTGGCATCAACACGGTGCAGGATGACGACGATGCCCAGGTCGATGTGGTCAATCCTGGGGTGACCATTGCCAAAACCCCGGATCTCCAATATCTGCTCAGTGGGCAAACCGCGGATTTCACCATCACCATCACCAACACCGGCGACACCTATCTCAGCCCGGTCACCCTGTCCGACCCCCTGGCCACGGCCTGCCAGACCTACAACGGGCCCGATCCCCTGGCGCCGGGGGCCCACTACACCTACAACTGTTCACGAACCAACGTGACAGCGGACTTCACCAACATCATCACCGTCACCGGCACCCCCAGTGATAACCAGGGCTCCCCCCTGCCTGGCGTCAATACGGTGCAGGATGACGATGATGCCCAGGTCGATGTGGTGCATCCTGCCATTCAGATCACCAAAGACCCCGACATCCAGTATCTGCTCAGTGGCCAGACCGCCAACTTCACCATCACCATCACCAACACGGGGGATGTCCGCCTCTATCCGGTGGATACCAGCGATCCCCTCGCCACCAATTGTGAAAAGACCAACATCCTCCTGGATGCCGGTGCCCACACCACCTTTACCTGCTTCACCCCCAACGTGACCGCGGACTTCACCAATGTGATCACGGCCACAGGGACCCCCGTCGACCAAAGCAACCAGCCTCTGGGGGTGGGGGATGTGCAAGATGATGACGACGCGAACGTCGATGTCATGGCCCCCTCCATTCAGCTTTCCAAAAGCCTGAATACCCCTGAACCTGTGCGGGTGGGAGATATGGTAAGCTTCACCATCCGTATCACCAACACAGGGGATGGGTGGGTCGACATCTTGCCCTTGACCGATACCTATGACAAGAATTACCTCCAGTACGATCATGCCTCCCCCGCTTCCGATGATAATAACGACGATGGGGTGATCAATTGGAGCGATATTCTGCCCGGGAACAATATGCTGGCTCATAACCAGAGCACGTCGGTGATCGTCTACTTTATTGGGAAGGATGACACCAGCAACCTGCCGCCGGACGGCCGCACTGAAAACCGGGCCTCGACCAATGGGCCAAGAGTGGACCCCGATGGTCCTACCGGTCCCACAGGGGCGACTTTGCCTGTGGATGATGATGAAGATACCGCCCGGGTGAAATTGATTATCCCCACGGGAGTGACGGTGGTCGATGCCCAGGCCGCGGTGATGGGCGCGGATGTCTCATTGCAGTGGGCGACCCTCTCCGAGGCCAATATCCTGGGATTCAACCTGTGGCGCCGGCATGGCAGCGGCAGGGCAGTTCGGGTGAACACCGCCTTGCTCCCTGCCCGTCATGCGGGCCAGATGGCTTCGGGCTCCTATCGCTTCCTGGATCATCCTCTGCTTCCAGGTTACTATGACTATACCCTGGAGATCCTGCGGCTGGATGGCACGACAGTGCGAGTCCCCCTGGGAGACGTCTTTGTACGAGTACGTGACCTGCGCTCGCGGTAATCTATTGGATTCTGATTTTCGGTGATGCGGACCTCGACATCGACCCCGATGTTGGGGTCCGCTTCCCTGCGTTATTTTTGGGTTTTGGAAAAATGAATACGCGCATATGGAGTATCTTCGTCCCCTTTCTGGGGCTTGTGGTGTCGCTTGGGATAGGTCTTTATGTGGCTCTCACTCCTTCTGTTTCCTGGGCCATGCCTCCCCAAGCCACATCCTCCAGCCCTGCTTTCGTGGCGTCCTCCTGGACGCCTCCTCTCCACGCTTACACCGTGGCTGTCAGCGCCGATGGGCTTTATGTCCTGGATTACGATACCCTTTCCCAGGCAGGATTGCCGGTAGGGAGAGGGGTGGGGACATTGGACCCCCATACCTTGCGTATGTTCTGGATGGGACAGGAAATCCCCATTCAGGTCACAGGGGAAGATGATGGCGCCTTTGACCCAGGTGATCTGCTGATTTTCTATGGTCGCGGCATCGATTCCCTCTACTACGAGGGCCGCTTTCCTACCACCAAATACACGGGCACCAACATCTATTGGCTGAGCTATGGTGGGCCCAATGGGCAGCGCATGGCCACCCGAGATGCCACCCCCCAGGTGGCGCCCCTGGCCCCGCCCTTCTCGCACACCTTGCATCTGGAAGACCGGAATTACTGGTATTTCTCTAATCGGCCCTTTGCTCACCACGCGGATCATTGGTTTTGGGAATGGGTCTCCACCACCCGATCTCGCTCCCATACCTTCGCCCTTCACAACCTGGCCACCGGCCTCTACACCGATACCTTGACCGTCACTCTTCTGGGCGATAGCGAGGGCGCTCATCATATTCGGCTCTATCTCAATACCGCTTTGATCTACGACGATACCCCCTGGAGCGGTAAAACCCCTTATACGATCACCACCTCCTTTGCCCAAAGCCTCTTGCAAGAAGGCAACAATACCCTGAAAATCGAGGTGGTGAACGATAGCGGCTATGATAAGGTATACCTGAATTGGATCGAAGTCACCTATCGAGATACCTACGTGGCGGAAAACGACCAACTGACTTTCGGTGATTTCGGCGTGGACCTCGGGGATACGCGTTTCCAGGTCACTGGCTTTAGCCAAAATGCCATCGCCATCTATGATGTCAGCGATCCCTTCAACGTGCAGCTTCTGACCCAGGCGGACATCACGGGCCCTGGCCCGTATATGGTGAGCTTCCAGGATACCGTTCATGCCCAAAGCCGCTATCTGGCCATCGCCCCCAATGCCCGGCGGGTGCCCGACGCCATTCATCAGGTAACCCACCTGACGTCGTCGTACACCCCCGCGGATTTACGAGGGAGCTTCCAGGCGGAGTACATCGTTATTACCCATGCCAAGTTTTGGGACCAGGCCTTACGTCTGGCCCAATTCCGGGCAGGGGAATTCCATGTCGCGCTTATCGATGTGCAAGAAATCTACAATCAGTTCAATGGGGGCATGATGTCGGCCGAGTCGATTCACGACTTCCTGGCCTACGCCCGGCAGCACTGGCAGACGCCCTCCCCCCAATATGTGGTCCTGGTAGGGGATGGCTATTACGACATGCGGCCTTATAAGGTGAGCAGTCTCCCCACCTACATCCCTCCCTATCTCTATCTGGCCGATCCCTCCCTGGGCGAAACCGCGGCCGACAATCGCTATGTGACCCTGGAGGGAAATGACATCCTTCCCGATATGCACATCGGTCGCCTTTCTGTGAACACGGTAGAGGAAGCCCAGGCCTTTGTCGATAAAATCATCGCGTATGAGCATGACTGTTCTTGTGGATCATGGGTGTACAACACCCTGTTTGTGAGTGATAATCTGGAAGGTGGTGGTGGCGACTTCTACGCTTATTCCGACGAGATCGCGGATGGTTATGCCGATCCGCCGACCAACACCGTCAAATATCTCCCATCGAACTATCAGGTGACCAAAGCCTACCTGGGGCGGACCTGTGACCTGGATAACCCTGCCTACGCGACCGAATGTCGCGAGATGATCACGCGCACCCTTAACGTGACCGGCGCCCTGTTTGTGAATTATGTGGGGCATTCTCAGATCCAATACTGGGCTGCCGAGCATCTCATGGATCAATCCCTGCTGGATTCGCTGGATAATGGCACTTGTTTACCCGTTAACCTGGAAATGACTTGCTACACGGGCTCCTTCCACACCACCAGCGCGGCCCTGGCCGAAAGCGAAACCCGCATGCCCCAAGACGGTTTTGTGGCGAGTTGGGCTCCTACAGGTTTTGGCCTGGTCACCGGTCATGATATACTAGAAAAAGGTCTTTTCCTGGCCCTGTTCCATCATAATGTGCAACGACTGGGGGCAGCCATTACCGAGGCTAAAGTTTACCTGAAAACCCATTCCGCCGGGGATGAGGATCTGATTGATACCTTCACCCTTTTTGGCGATCCGGCCCTCAAAGTCAAGACCGACGCAGTATGTGGGGCTGTCCCTACGGCTGTTCAGGTGACGCCTCTGCAGGTCCAGCTCCAGGAGCAAGGGGTTGAGTTAACATGGCAAACCCAGTCGGAAAACAACATCTTGGGCTTCCATGTATGGCGGCAGGACCTCGGCCCCCGGCACGAAGCCCCTCTTCATCTCATTCACTCCCAGCCCATCCTGGCCCAGCATCCCGGGACAGGATTAGGGGGATCTTATCTCTGGACCGATACGACAGCCCAGCCTCTGGAACACTATCGGTACGTGCTTGAGATCCTGCACACCGACGGAAGCACCTATCGCATGCCCGCGACGGCCATCGTCACCCTGCCTTGGGGGCAAGAAGATCCACCCAGACAATGAACCCTGAACCCTTCCATCTCTCTGGTAGCCCTATGACTCGATTCGACTTCCCACATCCTCGTCTGCTCCTCATCTCCTTTCTTCTCTTCTCTTTCCTTTTCCTGAGCGCTCCGGCGTTGGCCCAAGGCCCTCAGGATCCCGTCCGCCTCCTGAAAACCGATCCTCAAGGTTTTTCCCTGCGCCTGGATGCCTCGTCCGTGCACTTCCAGCAAGATAGTCGGCAGGGGACGGCCTGCTTACGGATTCGGGATGCCGATGGCCAATTCACCGGACCGGTGAAAGGGCTCCTCGCGGCTGCTCCCCCGGCAGCGCGGGTCATCGTGCATACTCGGGTGCTGCAAACCCGGCCCGTGCCGGGGGCACAACCTTTTTGCGCCCAATTGGACGGCGACGAAGCCACATGGCCCGAACAGCCGCGAGTGGTGGACCTGGGGTTCATGCGCTCGCAACGCATCGTGCGCCTGGAGCTCCCCTTGCTCCAGTTCGACGAGGAGAGAGGAGCCTGGCAATGGATCACCCAAATGGATGTGCAAGTCACCTTCGAAGGAGGCCGTGCGGGAATATTCGTCCCCGAACCCGACTCCTTCGAGCGCATCTTCCAAAGCCTCTTGGTGAATCCCATCCAGGCCCGAGCGCTGCGGGGCCAACCTCAGGTCACGCCTCCTGAAGTGGGGGTGTGGACGCCCCCTTCTCCGGCCTGGCGCGTGCTGGTCAACCAACCGGGTATCTATCAACTCACCTATCAAGACCTGCGCGACGCGGGCCTTCCCGTGGATACCCTGGACCCGCATACGTTGAAATTATTCAATTTCGGAAAAGAGATCGCGATCACCGTAACTGGAGAGGCCGATTCTCGTCTTGATCCAGGAGACGTCCTTTATTTCTATGGCCAGGGCGTGGATACTCGCTATACCGATGTCAACGTTTACTGGCTGACCTATGGCCATGGCAACGGCTTGCGGATGAACACCCGCCTGAGTTCGGGCACAGCCCCTTCTGCTGTGGCCTATCCCCGCACCTTGCATCAGGAGACCAATCGCTTCTATGTCTCTACCCTGCCTATGAGCGAGGGACATGATCATTGGTATGGGCCCATGATTACTGTCTCCGGTCAGCATGCCACCCGTCATCGCGACTACCGCTTTACATTGGAGGATCTGGCCACCGAGGATGGCCAGGCGCACGTCCGTTGGACTGTGGCTGGAAATGTGAAGGCGACCCATCATCTGCGGGTTTACGTGAACGGCCAGCAGGTTCATGATGGCCATTGGCAAGATCGGACGCTGGATGAGGGAGATGCCTCTTTCGATAGCTCCTATCTTCAGGAAGGACAGAACGTCGTCCGCCTGGAATTCATCAACGATGCTCCCAACCAGACCATCGATCAATTCTACATCGATTGGGTGGCATTGACCTATCCTCGCCGTTTCCGTGCCCAAAATAATCGCCTGGACTTTGAAAAGACCGAAGCCCTCCCCCGTACTTTTCAAATCGATGGTTTTACGACCTCTTCTCTGGAGGTCTTCGATATTACCGACCCCAGCCGGGTGCTACGGATTCAGGGCTGGCAGGCCCTCAATATGGGAAGCGAATACCGGCTGCAATTTACCGATCCTACCACTCAGTCCCGGCATTTTTGGGTTCAGGCCCAAACCCATCGTCTGAGCCCTTTGGCGATTCAGGCCAAAGAACCCATGGCCCGGCCTCTGGCCTCGGGCGCCAATCGCGCGGATTATCTCATCATCTATCATCCCGATTTCCGCAACGCGATCCAACCTCTGGTGGCTCATCGCACCCAGCAAGGATACCGGGTGCTTGCCGTCAGCACCCAGGAGATTTACGATGAATTTGGCTATGGCATGATGTCGGCCGAGGCCATTCATGACTTCCTCGCCTATGCCTATACCACCTGGCAACGGCCCGCCCCCAGCATGGTCGTGCTTGTCGGCGATGGCACCTACGACATGCGCCACTATCTGGCTACCAGCGGCGATACCTATCTGCCTCCCTATCTGGCCATGGTCGATCTTTCATTGGGCGAAACCGCGGCAGACAATCGTTTTGTCACCCTCACCCAGGGCGATATCTTGCCCGATATGCATATCGGCCGCCTGCCTGCCAATACGCCGGAAGAAGTCACGACCATGGTGAACAAAATTGTGATCTATGAAAATACTTCCCCCGGCGCCACCTGGACCCAAAACATCCTCTTTGTGACCGACAATCTGGAAGGCGGCGGCGGCAATTTCTACGAACTTTCCGATGCCATTGCGGATGGCTATCTGGATCCCCCCTATAACACGGTGAAACTCATCCCCGAAGACTATCAACGCATCAAACTTTATCTTGATCTGACCTGCAATTCGGGCGAGTCTTGCCGTCAATCCATGGCCAATGTCTTGAATAACAACGGCGCACTTTTTGTGAGCTACATCGGCCATGGCACCAAAACCTATTGGGCTTCGGAACGCATCTGGGATATCAATGCGGTCGAGCAGCTCCACAACGGCCCCAAATATCCCATCATGTTGCCCATGACGTGCAACGAAGGCTACTTCCAGGAAGCCGACCGCCATGCTCAGTCGGCCAGCGAAGCCAGCGTGCGTTTGCCCGGCCACGGTGCGGTGGCCAGTTGGGCCCCCACCGGCTTCGGCCTGAGCACAGGACATGATTACCTGGAACGCGGTTTCTTCCAAGGGATCTTCCATCAAGACATTCACGAAATGGGACCTGCCACCACCCACGGCAAGCTTTATCTGGCTGCCAACGCGGCCCCAGGAAAATACGATGATCTCATCGATACCTTCCTGCTGTTGGGTGATCCCGGTTTGCGACTTCCGATTGCCTCCTCTCCTCCTCCCCTGCAAAAACTCTATCTCCCCCGTATCTCGTCCCCCGTTCCTTGAGGAGTAACATCATGAGTTCCCACGCTTATCGTTGGCTTTTTCTCTTCCTTCTTTTAGGTGCCAGCGCGGCTTTTCTGCTGTTGTTCACCATGTCGGTCGCCCATCCGACCATGGCCCAAGGGGGGAGCCAGCCCCTCGAGCTCGCCCCCGGACCTTTTGGCCCCGCGGGCGTTCTGGTCATTGGTGATTATGTCTGGCTCGATGCGGACATGGATGGTGAGGAAGACACGGACGAGACAGGCATTGATGATGTAAAAGTGAATCGCTGGCTGGATGCCAACAGCAATGGCGTTTTGGACGCGAATGATATCCTGGTGGATTGGGTATTCACCGGCGATGATCCAGACACACCAGGCGCGCAACATGGCTTCTACCTCTTCAACAATGTGGCTGGGAATGAAACCTATTTCATCGAGATCGACGCCACCAACTTCGATCCAGGCGGTCCTCTGCATAATTACGTCCTCACCAGCGATGGCACCTATGGCCCCAATCCTATGACCGTGGTCTTGGGTAGCTCCTCCTTCCGGGATGCAGACTTTGGCTATGCACCCCAAGCCGGGGCTATTAACGTCACCAAGACCGCCAATCCCACCTCGGTAGCGGAACCGGGAGGGGATGTCACTTTCACCATTGTGGTAGAAAACCCCAACGCGGGCGGCGCGCTCATTCTCACCGATCTCACCGATAGCATCTATGGCAGCCTCCATGGTAAGGGAAACTGTGCGTTGCCGCAGAGCATTGCCCCTGCCCAGAGTTATACATGTCAGTTCACCGAACATGTCTCGGGTAACGCGGGCGATGTCATCACCAATGTGGTCACAGCCACGGGCACGGACCCGAATAGCAATCAAGTCTCCGATACCGATGATGCCACGGTCACCATCACGGACTTGCCTTCTTCTATGCAGGTTCTGAAGAACGCCAGCCCCGCCAGCCTGCCCGAACCAGGGGGGAACGTGACCTTCTCGGTGGAGGTCCGAAACACCAGCGCGGCCGACCCCATCACCATCACCTCCATGATCGATTCGGTCTATGGCGATCTCAGTCACCGGGGAACCTGCACCAGCGCGGTGGGCACGGTCATTCAACCAGGCAACAGCTACACCTGTCAGTTCACCGCCCAGGTGTCAGGGAGTGCCGGGGATACCGAGACCGATACCGTCACCGTGTCCGCGACCGATGATGATAATCATACCCTCCAGGATAGCGACAACGCCACCGTGACCATCACCAACTCCCCCTCCTCTATCGTCGTCCACAAAAGCGCCAACCCCACCATCATCAACGCACCGGGGGAGGATGTGACCTTCACGGTGGAAATTCAGAATACCAGCGCGGTGGACGTGGTGACCATCACCAGCCTGGTGGATAATGTCTTTGGCGACCTGAATGGCCAAGGGGATTGTCATGTGAATGTGGTCTTGCAACCGAACCAGACCTACTCCTGTCAGTTTGTCAAGCATATCAGTGGGCAGTCTGGTCAAACCCATACCGATATCGTGACAGCCAGTGGTCATGACGATGACAACAATCCGGTGAGTGACGACGATTCCGCCATGGTGCAGATTACCGGGGGGAACGTCTCGCCCTTTGGTGCGCTGCGGGTGACCAAAGTGGCTGATCCGAAAAGTGTGCGTGAACCCGGTGGTATGGTCACTTACCGTGTGACCATCAGCAACCCCACGGACCAAACCCTGACCCTGACTTCCCTCATCGACTCTCTCTATGGGGATGTGTCGGGCCAGGGCACCTGTCATATGCCTCAGACCCTCCCTCCCAACGGTACCTACCAATGTGAGTTCCAGGAATATGTCGCAGGGAATGCCAACGAGAGTAAACTGGATATCATCACCGTGAATGGTGTGGATCCCAGCGGAAATCCTGTGCGGGGGAGCGATTCGGCCGTGGTGGATATCGTAGGCACCGAAGCCTCGATCCTTCTCACCAAAAAGGCTTCGCCCACCACCCTGACAGAGCCGGGCGGACTGGTCTTCTTCACCGTGAGTATCACCAACACCAGCCCCAGCCATCTGCCTGTGACCATTACCACGCTCAATGATAGCATCTACGGCAACCTGGCTAATCAGGGCACCTGTTCCCTGCCTCAGACCATCCAATACGGCAACAAATATGAATGTGTCTTCGTGGCCAACGTCACCGGTCCCCCCGGGCATCATGAGATGAACATAGCCACGGCCGAAGGTCAGGATACCCAAGGCCGTCCCGTGCGGAGCCAGGATAGCGCCGACGTTTTGGTGGTGGACGCGCCCTCCCGTCTGACCCTTACCAAGACCGCCAATCCCACCGAGGTGGATGAACCCGGCGGCCAGGTGATCTTCCAGGTGACCTTGCGGAATGAAGGGAGTGTCGATGTCATCACGGTGGATACGATGCTGGATTCCGTGTACGGCAATCTCAATGGCAAGGGATCCTGTATTTTGCCCCAAACCTTGAACCCAGGGGCTGAATACACCTGTCAATTCAGCGCCACGGTCACCGGCAATGGTGGGGACCACGAAACCGATGTGGTCATTGCCTCGGGCCAGGATGATGATGGCAACGATTTGATTGCGACCGACGAAGCCACGGTTCGGATCAACGATTTGCCTTCCCGGATCATCCTTAGCAAGACCGCAGATCCTGCCAATCTGCCCGAACCGGGCGGCCCGGTGACTTTCACCGTCGTGGTGGCCAATGTCAGCCAGGTGGATCAGGTCACGATCCAGTCCCTGGTGGATGATGTCTACGGCGATCTCAACGGCAAAGGCGATTGCCATGTACCCCAGGTGCTGAACGCGGGAGAATCCTACACCTGTCAGTTTACGGCCGACATAACCGGCGATGTAGGGGACAAGCAGACGGACACGGTCACCGCCAGCGGCGTGGATGATGATGGCCATGAACTCAGTGCCACGGATGAAGCAGAGGTGACCATTGTCAATGTGCCTCCTACCATCGAGGTGAACAAGAGTGCCATCCCCAATACGGTTCCCGAACCGGGCGGCTCTGTCACCTTCCGAGTCGAAGTGCGCAATACCAGCACGGCCGACGTGGTTCAGTTGATCTCCTTGTTGGACTCGGTCTACGGGGACCTCAACGGTCGGGGCACATGCACCATTCCTCAGAGTCTGAATCCGGGCAGTGCGTATATCTGCACCTTTGCAGAGGTGGTCCACGGTCAGGAAGGGGATACCCATACCGATGTCGTGATCGCCTCGGGAGTGGATGAAGAAGGGAGCCCGGCTACGGACAGTGACGACGCCACCGTGGAGGTGGGGCCTCCGAGTAACCAGCCCGGTTGTATCAGCGGGTACAAGGTGGATGATCAACATGTGGGCCTGCCTTACTGGCGCATCCATGCCCAACCTGTGGACAACCCCAACCTGGAATACATCGTCCAAACCGATGGGTCCGGTTACTTCGAGCTCCCCAACCTGGCCCCGGGCATGTGGGAAGTGTGGGAAGAAGTACAGAGTGGTTGGGAACCTGTGACCGCGGATCGCTTCCAGGTGAGGGTCTACAGTGGCTCCAACTGCGTGCGTGTGCGCTTCAAAAATCGCCAAACTTTGACAACACCCACTTCGACCCCTACCCCAACCACCACGCCCGGATGTCCTTGCTCCACGCCCACGCCCACACCCACACCCACACCCCGGCCAACCGCGACCGTTCCTGCCGATTGTGAAGCCGGCCGGTTGGAATTCAACATCTGGGGGACCAATTACAGCATCCCTCTGTGGGATGACGCCCATGTGTGGTCTGTGTGGGGGCTGCCCTGGCAACGGCCGACGATTTTCAATATCCGTAACTACACCGGCAGGGTTACCTGGCTCCAATATCAACCCTACTATCATAAACAAGAAGGTGGCTACACTTTCATCTATCCTGGCGGTCATGCCGGAGATGATTTCACCCTCTATGTAGAGACCCGCTGTGGGAAGCTGCAACTCCAGGGAGCCGTTGATGATCCCACGGTAACCCCTGATCCCAACATGCGTCATCGCGTGTGGGTGCCTATCATCGTCAATTCAGGCTACTGGGGCGCCCAGCGGTAACCACGAACCCTCTCACCCCTCGCCTTACAACCCCGGGGACCCCGTGATCTCCGGGGTTGTTTTTCCTCCTTTGCTTATGCCCGTACCCCTGGCTCCTCCTCGCACCCGTTTTATCCTCCACCGGATGGGGGAACTGGCCACCGCGACCCGTAACCGGGCCTGGGCTCAAATTCCGGACGCAGAGACCCTGCGCGAACAGGCCATTCGGGCCCGGGATACGGTCCTGGCCGATTTGCCCGGGCACCTGGCCCGGCTGGAGGAGGCAGCCACTGCCCATAACGTCACGGTACATCATGCCCAGAGCCCCGAAGAAGCCAACCGTTTGATCCTGGAAACCCTGCGCAGCCTGGAAGCCCAAGTCATTCTGCACAACCATCATCCTTTGCTGGATGAGCTCCACCTGGATCAAGCCGCGCGCCTGCAGGGTATCCCCATCACCCCTTTGCATCCCGGGGATCACCTGGCATGGTTGGCGCAGACCCGGCCAGGTCATCCGGTATGGCCTGTGGGGCATCTTTCGGTGGAGGAAATCAGCGATATCCTGCATGCTCAGTTACGTACTCCCAAAACCTACGACCCGGACCATCTGGCCAGCATGGTACGGATGCCCTTGCGGCGGACTCTGCTTCAGGTCGATGCCGCGGTGATGGTGGCTCATTTCGCCGCGGCTCGGGAGGGGGTGTTGGTGTTTTTGGACAACGATGGGCATAACGCCAGCCTCCTTTCTCTGGCCCGCCATGTGGTGATGCTCCTTAGCGTGGAGCTGATGGCCGCGCACATGGAGGACGTGCAACATGTGATCCGGGTTTTTGCCCTGAGTGCCTGGGGGCGACCCTGGCCCGCTTACGTCAGTTACGTGCACAGCCCTGCCCCTGCGGAAGAGGACGGTCCCCGCACATTGCATCTCATCCTGGTGGATCACGGTCGCAGTCGGATCATCGCCCAGGGATTCGGCCAGGCGTTGCGTTGTATTCATTGCGGCGCCTGTCATACCGTGTGCCCTGTCTACCAACAGATAGGGGCCGCGGGCTATGGCGAAACGGCTTATTCGGGTCCCATCGGCACCGTGCTCAACCCGTTGTTGCTGGACACGCCCGAGGCCCAGGAGCAAACCTTTCTCTGCCATCATGCGGGCTTGTGCATGCAAACATGTCCCCTGGAGATCCCATTCGAGCAGTTACGTCAGGCCTATCGCCAGGCCCAGGCCCAGAATCGTCGGAGGGGATGGGGGGATCGCGTCCTCGCCCCCTGGCGGCGCAGGTTTGGTCGGCGAACATAATTGGATTGCCTGAAAAACCTTAACCACGGAGACACAGAGAGCACGGAGAGGAAAAAAGATAAGGTTTGGAGAGGATTTTCTCCGTGAACCCCCTTTATTTTTTTCTCTGTGTCCTCCGTGTCTCCGTGTTGAAAAACCTTTTTGCAGTGCATCCATAATTGGATAACTCCCCCGACTAAAAATCGCGCGCCAGCGGGGGGCCTATGAGACCTCCGAGGCCTCATGCCACAAAACGCGCAAAATCGTGTATAATAAAGGAGAAACCGGAGATTCGACGTGGGACTTTTGGCACGCGCTTCCTGCCTAATCGCAAACATGGGTCTACGTGACAGTTACCCTGCGAGGATGTGGAGGCCGCCGAAAGATCGATTGTGAGTCGGGGAACAAAGCTATCAACACATTGATGTCGGTATCGCATAATCCACCGATCACGGCCCCGATACCGCCCCCCTGCGCCAAGGCGCTCACCTTTTCAGGAGGCTCATGATGCATTCCTTTCGATTTAAGCTTTTCGTGCTTCTCTTTATCCCCCTGCTGTTCCTCAGCCAGGGCGCGTTTGCGCAGGAGGGAGATGCCCCCCCATGGCCCGCAGAGCCGGGCGTGGGGGATACCGTGCTCGAGCCCGCGGCCATCGACGCGCTGGTGACCACGGCGTTCTCGGGCGGGCCCGCCTACGACAGCGGCTGGGTGGCCATCCGACAAAACCAGGTCCTCACATTGCAACATCACTTGGGCGGGAACCTCGATGACTACGTCGTCATCATGGACTACAAAGCCAAGGGCGCCAGTGGTATCAATCAGCGTTATTACGGCGGCATGGACTTCGGGGCCAAGTCCTTTGGAGGAATGCGCAACAACGACCGGGTGGGAGCGTACTGGCGCACGCTCACTACCGACGCCATCACGGTGTACAGGCGGCCCGAAGACAGCTACGCCGATTTTGTGCGTATCCGCATCTGGCTCGATCCTTACCCCAACTACGACTCGGGTTGGGTTTACATCTCGCCCGGCTCGGCCATGACCCTCCATCACAACCTGGGAGGCAACGCCGATGATTATGTGGTGGATATGCAATATCGCAGCGGCATCGGAGTGAATCAACGCAGTTTCGGCGGCATGGATTACGGGGCCAAAGCTTTCAGCGGCACGCGCAACAACGATCGGGTGGGGGTCTATTGGCGCAGTCTGACCAATACCGACATCACGCTCTTCCGCCGGGCGGAGGATGATGTCGCCAACCGGGTGCGCATTCGCATCTGGAAACGCCCGCGGGCCACGTATGACAGCGGCTGGGTGAGCATCAACCCCGACCAGGCCAAGACCCTGTATCACCATATCGGCGGCGATGCCGACAACTATGTGGTGGACCTGCAATACCGGAATAGCGGGTTAAGTGGCGTCAACCAGCGCTATTATGGCGGCATGGATGTCGGCAGCCACCATGCCGGCAGCCTGCACGAAGATGATCGGGTGGGGGTCTACTGGCGCACTCTCACTGCAAACAGCATTAAGGTCTACCGCCGGCCCGAAGACATTTACGCCAATCAGGTGCGCATCCGCATCTGGCATTACTGGCAGCCCACCACGCCCGATTATGACAGTCGCTGGGTTTCGCTGAACGCGGGAGGCCCGGCCATGACTTTGGGCCACCATGTGGGCGGCTCGGCAGACGACTATCTTGTAGATGTGAGTTACAAAACGGAAGACAACAATGGCATCAACCAGCGCTACTATGGCGGCGCGGATTTCGGCACGCATCCGGCGTCGGGGCATGCGCCCGATGACCGGGTGGGTCTCTATTGGCGCTCCCTCACCGGCTCCACCATCACCCTTTTCCGTCGGGCAGAGGACACTTACGCACCCAAAGTCCGCGTGCGCATCTGGAAGATGCCCAAACCCGACTACGACAGTGGCTGGGTGGCCATCAGCCCCAACCAGTCCAAGACCTTCAACCACAACTTGTATGGCAGCGTCTACGATTATCTGGTGGACCTGCAATACCGCAACGGCGGCGGCGTCAATCAACGCTATTATGGGGGCATGGATGTGGGCAGCCAACACGTCGGCAGCCTGCACGAAAACGACCGAATCGGCGCATACTGGCGTTCGCTGGACAACAATAGCATCACCGTTTATCGCCGGTCCGAAGACAAGTACGCCCAAGAGGTCCGCGTCCGCATCTGGCGCATGGCTCGGCCCGGCTACGACAGCGGTTGGGTCGTCATCAATCAAAATCAAGCCAAAACCCTGTATCACAGGCTGCGCAGCGACCCTGCCAACTATCTGCTGCAAATGTGGCAGTACGACACCACCTTCAACTACACCAACCAGCGCCATTACGGCGGCGCGGATTTCGGAACCCATCCTCCATCAGGATACAGCGCCAACGATCGGGTGGGTTCCTACTGGCGTAGCCTCACGGCCCATTCCCTGACCGTTTACCGCCGCCCAGAGGATGGCTTCGCCGACCGGGTGCGGGTGCGCATCTGGGATTACAACCGGCGCCAGTACCTGCCGATGGTGCGGAAATAGGATTAGGATCAGGATTAGGATTAGGATTAGGATTAGGATTGAGGATTGTCAGGCCGAGGTTAGGCGCGAGCAGGAGGAATCAGTGATCAGTCATCAGTAATCAGTTATCAGTAATCAGTTGCGGGGCTAGCCGGAATTATCCGGCGCCGTTCCTTAGCGCCCGAGGCTGTACCCTCGGGCTACGCGTACAAAGCCCCTTCGGGGCTTCACGTCGCCAGCCCGAAGGGCTTCGTATCTGTAGCTCGGAGGTTTAGCTCCGAGCAGAAGAAACAGCACGCCTGGAGGGCTAGCCGGAATTATCCGGCGCCGTTTTATAGCCCGGCGACTTCATCGCCGGGCGGGCGGGGCAGACGCGGCCTCGGTCGGCTAAACGACGCCAAATGTCTGCTATGAAAATAGAATGATCGCTGGTTGCTGAGGAATCGCCAGGCTGACGTTGGGCGAGTCGGCAAAGGTTCGTATTGCGTATTCCGTATTCCGTCCAGTCGTTACGCAATACGCAATACGGAATACGAGTCACGCCGCCCTGGCCGCGAGGCGTTTTCATCGGTATCGGCGCGCAGCCGCGCGTGGTGACTGCTTTGAAAATAGAGCCTCGCAACGTCATTCCGAGGGAGCGAAGCGACCGAGGAATCTAGCGAAGCGCAAAAACCACGGCATGGCGCTCGCTTCGCTCGCTAGATGCTTCGCTCCCTTCGGTCGCTCAGCATGACGAACATCTGCGAAAATCTGCGTTGCAGAGCATCGGCGCAAATCAGCGTTCCCATTTTCGTCCGTATCGGCGCGGGCGAGCCCGCCGTTGGACTGCTTTGTAAATAGGATTCGGATCAGGATTAGGATTGAGGATCGCCAGGCCTACGTTGAGCGAGGCAACAGCGGGCGTGATGCGTGAAACGTAAAACGTGAGAGCCTTACGCATCACGCATTACGCATCCCGGGCTCGGCTTCCCGCGCCAACTTGGCCGCGCGACGTTTTCATTCGTATCGGGAGCCGTGGCTCGTGGCGACTCATTGGTTACACATTTTTTACAATCACCTCACATTTTGTGAATGATTGGGGGGTATCCTGGGGATACAAAAGCCCCTCGCAGCCGCACTGCGCGGGAAGCCAGTCACGTCAAGCGTCAAACGTCATGCGTCATGACCTGGCGTTTGACGTTTGGCGCTTCTCTGCCCTCAGGCTTAGCCGACTGATTACTGATGACTGATCACTGATTACTATCTTCGGCACAGGAGGACACCATGCCACTGACACGACGAGAATTCTTCAAAGCGGGCGGCGCGGCCGCCCTGACGTTGGGGATCGCTTGTGCAGGGGGGAAAGGGACCCAGGCCCGGACCCCGCGGCCCGTCATCCGCTGGCGCGGCTCGGCCGCCACGGTCCCCATCGATCCCGAACTCCATCTGCTACGGCGGGCCAGCTTCGGGCCCACCCGGGCCGAACTCGCGCGCGTGCGACGCATGGGCATCGAAGCCTGGCTGGATGAGCAGCTCGATCCCGACACCATCGATGACAGCGCCGTGGAAGATCGCATCGCCCGCCGCTATGAGACCCTGGGCATGGACCCGCCCGAACTGCAAGCCCTGGACGATTTCATCCGTATCCGCCGGGAGCTGGTGGGAGCCACGGTGGAGCGGGCGGTGTACAGCCGCCGTCAGTTGTTCCAGGTGATGGTGGATTACTGGAGCAACCACTTCTCCGTCTATTGGGGCGACGGGCCCGTGCGCATCATGAAAACCGTCGAAGACCGGGATGTGATGCGCACCTACGCCATGACCACCTTCCGCCAAATCCTGGGCGCGGACGCCCACAGCCCGGCCATGCTCCTCTATCTGGACAACGCCCGCAGCAGCGCCGAAGCCCCCAACGAAAATTACGCCCGGGAGATCATGGAATTGCACACCCTGGGCGTGGAAGGGGGCTACACCGAACAGGATGTCAAAGAACTGGCCCGCATCCTCACCGGCTGGACCGTGGACCGCCGCACCGGGACATTCACCTTCGCGGCCAGACGGCACGATTGGGAGGCCAAGACCCTGTTGGGCCGCACCTTCCCGGCCGACCGCGGTCTGGAGGAAGGGGAAGAGGCTCTGGACCTGCTGGCCCAACACCCATCCACCAGCCGCTATGTCGCTCACCGCCTCTGCGTGCGCTTCGTAGCCGATGACCCGCCCGAGGGGGTGGTCAACGCCGCGGCCCAAACCTTCCGCGACACCGACGGCAACATCCCGGCCACCCTGCGCACCATCTTCACCCATGCCGACTTCCAGGCCAGCGTGGGGCAAAAGCTGCGCCGCCCCTTCGACTACGTGGCCGCGGCCGCGCGTACCCTGGAGATCCCCAACGCCAGCGGCAACACCCTGGCCCGGGCCCTGAGACTATTGGACCAATCCCTGTTTGACTGGCCCACCCCCGACGGCTATCCCGACGACGCGGCCTCCTGGATCAACACCAACGCCCTGCTGGCCCGCTGGAACATCGCTCTGGCCCTGGCCGAAGGCCGGGCTCGAGGCGTGTCCATCCCCTGGACCACCTTCCGGGCCGAACTGGGCGACAGCCCCACCGCGGAAGAGACCCTGGATTTCTTCATCGATCTGGTGCTGCATCATGCCATTGACAGCGACGATCGGGCGCAACTGCTAGCCTACCTGACCCACGACGGCCAGGGCTTCGATATCAATGACCCCGAACACGCCCGCCGCGTGCCCGAACTCGTCGCCCTGCTTCTCGCTTCCCCCTACTTCCAATGGCGATGACCCCCATCCAAGGAGAACGACCCATGCATCTCACCCGACGCAACTTTCTCAAACTCTCGGGCCTGACCGCGCTGGCGGGCGTCATGGACCGACCCGCCTGGATGCCGCGTATGGCCTTTCGTCCCGCCGCGGGAGGCCCCGCCGGCGATATCCTCATCTGCATCTTCCTGCGCGGGGCCATGGACGGACTCAACGCCATCGTGCCCCACGCCGAGACCCGCTACCACGACCTGCGCCCCACCATCCGCATCCCCGACCCGGACCAGGCCAACGGCGCCATCGATCTGGACGGCTTCTTCGGCCTGCATCCCGCGCTGGAGCCCCTGAAAGACATCTATGCCGAAGGCGACCTGGCCTTCATTCACGCCTCCGGCTCGCCCGACCCTTCCCGCTCCCATTTCGACGCCCAGGATTTCATGGAACGGGGCGTGCCCGGCAACAAGACCATCTCTTCCGGCTGGCTGGCGCGGCATCTGGCCAGTGTCGGCACAACGAATGACTCCCCCTTCCGGGCCGTGGGCATGGCGAGCATCCTGCAAACCTCTCTGCACGGCCCCGTTCCCGCCATTGCCCTCAAATCCATTGCCGACTTCCATCTCAACGGCAACGAGCAGGAGATCGCCCGGGTGCAACAGACCCTGCAAAGTCTCTACCTGGGCGACAACTGGCTCGACCAGGAAGGCCAACAGGTGTTCCAGGCCATCGACTTCCTGGCACAGGCCGACCCCTCCCAATATGAGCCGCAGCATGGCGCCGAGTATGGCGAGGATTTCTTCGGCCTGGGCCTGAAGCAGATCGCGCAGATCATCCGGGCGGACATGGGCCTGGAAGTGGCCTGCATCGACCTGGGGGGCTGGGACACCCACGCGAACCAGGGAAGCGTGGAGGGCGCGATGGCCGCGCTGCTGACAGAACTGGCCGCGGGCCTGAACGCGTTCTACACCGACCTGCAAGAGGAGTTCCACCGCATCACCCTGGTGACCATGAGCGAGTTCGGGCGCCGAGTGCAGGAGAACGCCAGCCAGGGCACCGACCACGGCCACGGGAATGTCATGTTCCTCATGGGCGGCGGCGTGAACGGCAGCCGGGTGTATGGCGACTGGCCGGGCCTGGAAGAGGAGAACCTGGACCGGGGCGACCTGGCCATCACCACCGACTACCGCACGGTGCTCAGCGAGATCGTGCAAAAGCGCCTGCTCAACGACCATCTGGCCCAGGTCTTTCCCGACTTCGAGCAAACCCCCTTCCTGAGCCTGGTTCAGGATCGGTCCCCCTCCCTGGACTATCATCAGTTCTTGCCGCGCGTAGGTTAACTTCTTGAGCTGTCGCGGCATTTTCACCCAAGGCATCATGGATCAGTTCAGAGCGATATACTAATGGATGCACTGCAAAAAGGTTTTTCAACACGGAGACACGGAGGACACAGAGAAAAGGTTGGAGGTAGCAGGTGGCAGGTGGCAGGTAGCAGGTGGCAAGTGAACTACTTGCAAACCTGCCACTTGCATACTTGCCACTTTTCCTTCTCCGTGCCCTCTCCCCCCGAGCATCGGGGGGAGCCGGAGGGGGGCTGTGTCTCCGTGGTTAAGGTTTTTTCAGGACATCCAATAATAACCATTGTAACCCGGAAGGCGGAAGAACCGCAACCAGGAGATTGTTCATCCGGGACTCCGGGACGGGCGGGGGAGGACATACGATGCAGGGTGTGCTATAATTAGGAATGAATGGTTTTCCCCTCGAACCCTTTCTTCTCATTGGGAGGTGTATGATGAACCCAACAAAAAAGCATGTGTTTCTTTTGGGAAGCGTGGCGTTGATTTTGATCATGGGCGTGCTGGCATGGTTTGATATGGCAGGGACATCGGTCGCCGCGGCCCCTCCGCCCGCCCCGTCGCGCACCGTCACCGTGATAGGCATGGGCACCGTGCCCGTGTCTCCAGACATCGCTCGGGTCCATATCGGCGTGACCATCGTCGATCCAGACATCAAGAAGGCCAGTACCCAGGCCCAGAAAACCATGGAGGCCGTGGTTCAGGCCCTGGTGCAGCAAGGTGTGCAACGCAAGGATATCCAGACTTCGGGCTATAGTATCCATCTGGAGCGCACCCCTCCCATGGTACCCCAGCCCGCGGGTCGGGATACCACCCCCCAGTATGTGCTCAATGCTTCTTTGCGGGTGATCTTGCGCCATGTGGACCAGGTGGGAGATGTCCTGGCCGCAGCCATCGACGCGGGGGCCACGGACATCTACGGCATCGAGTATGAGGCCGAGCATCCGGATGAGCTCCTGCAACAGGCTCGGGAGCTCGCGGTGCAGGATGCCCGCCGTCGGGCCGAAGAACTGGCCGGGCTTCATCACATGACCCTGGGAGAGGTCGTCAGCATCACGGAATTAGGGGGAGGCGCGCCTGTGTCCATCGAAAAAGCCGTTTGGGGCGGCGGTGGAGGTGGCGGCGCCTTCGAACCGGGCCAGTTGACCGTGATGGATCAGATTCAGGTCACGTATGCCATGAAGCCCGGGCAGGGAAACATATCCCACGTGAAAGCGGTAACCCCCACCTCTCCTCCCGCCACACCCTCCGCTACCC
>JALWZT010000010.1 GCA_027002405.1 Anaerolineae bacterium
ATGATACGCCGCAACGCCTCATCTTGAGCAGCCAACATCCATTGAGCAAGCCGTTGATACAGGCCTGGCAGCTCCTGGTCGGAAGTGAACTGGTAATTATTTTGGACAAAATTTAGGTCCGAGGTCTGGGGCCACCCCGCCCGCCCGGCGATGAAGTGATACTGTTGGCAAACCTCAAGCCGGCTGCTGGGCGCCTTGGCCCCGCCGGCTCGAAGTCGGGGCTGGGGGCCTTTGGCCGCCTGTCTGCCTGCGCAGACAGGCCCAGCCGGGCGAAAAACCATGTCCCCGAAGGGGGACATGCGGCGGAACGCCCTCAGACCTGAATTTATTCGGCGTACTCGCGCAGTAAACCAACAGTATCATGAAGTCGCCGGGCTATAGAACAGCGCCGGATGATGAACGTTTACAAAACAATCCGGTAATAGAATGAGGCCTATGACCCGTTTAATTTGTAAAACTCCATAATCCGGCTAGGCACGCAGGCGCGCTGTTTCTAGCCTCGGCGCTACTGAACACTGAACACTGGATGACTGATCCCTGACTCCCCTGCGGAAAGGGTACTTACCGCAGAGAGCGCAGAGAATGCAGAGTCAACTGAACACTGATTACTGATCACTAATTACTCTACTTTCGCAGCAGATGCAGGGTGCGGCGCATGGCCCGGTCGGCCGCGGCCGTGATAAGGCTGCGCCAGGCCAGCTCTTGCAAGAAGGGATGCTGGCTTTCCCCCTGTTCCACCCCGTCCCGGATGGCCAGAACCCGGGCCGCGTTGCGGCTGTGCCCTGCCAGCTTGAACCAGCGGGCCTGCTGCAAAAGTCGGGCGCTGAGCTGAGAACGATGGGGGTCTTCCAACAAGAGCTGCACGACCTGCTGATGAATAGGCCCCCCTTTGCTGATCTCCTTCTGCGAGTGTTGAGCCAAAAGTGTCTCAAATTCGGGGAGCACCCACACCCAACCCGCAAAAGCGGGATGATCGAGCAGGGCCAGGCTTTCTTCCTGACTGAGCTCGGACGCGGCCGCGGGCAGGCGAGGCCAGGGGACGGGTTGAGGCGATGGCGTCTCCTGATTCCATAACCAATGACCAAAAACCACCAGTTCGCCGGGCCAGGGGGCTTCGGTTTGAGCCAGATGTTCCAATGCCTGGTCCAGCATACTCAACGCCAACGGGGGCTTGATTTCGGCCAGCAGCACCTGGTGATGACCATCGACCATGCGTACTTGATGCACCGTGCCCATGGCCGCGGGCCTGGGAAGCTCCTCAGCTTCCAGGTTGGGATAAGCCTCGGCATAAACCACCCCCCATTGATCATGCAGGATCAGGGTGAGGAGATCGACCCTGGCTTCGTTCTGAGGGGATTGGTGGATCACCCAAAGGATGCTGTGCCCCTGGGCATTGAGGGGGGACCACAGGGCCCGGAGCTGCCCCGCAGGAAGAGGATGCACCCCGGCCATCCGTAATTTTTGTATTTGACGTTGGGCCAAAGGATGCAGTTCGGGAGCAGCCAGGCGACGCAAGATGTACAGGGCTTGCAACGCCAAGGGATGGCGCATGGCCCCCAGTGCGGCCAGGATATCCTTTTGCAAGGATGGCTCCCCGTACGCGGCCACGGCCAACAGCAACCGGGCCCGCCGGGGGTCTTCCATATCCTTGACAATCTGTAAAACCGCCTGAATGATTTCCGGGGGCTCATTCAGCAGTTGTTCCGCGTATTCCACCAGGACCAGGGGGTCTGTTTCGGCGATGGCGATGGCCTCCTCGCCACTTTCCCGAGCCACATCATAAGAGGCGGGAATACGCTGGGCCAGTTCCGGGTCAATATCCTGGCCCAGATAGCGCTCCAGGATCATCACCGCGGTCAAGCGGGCCGCGTCGCTGCGCGAGGTATCCATGGCCGCGCGGCGCAGCGCGGGGATGACCATCTCGGCATCCAGATGCCGCGCCAGATGCCCCAATCCCCCCCGCAAAGCGGGATCGCCGGTATCCAGATGGCGCAGCAGGGCCTTCAGCGCGGGCATCCCTTGTTCTGCCAGCTTCCGGGCTTTTTCATCCAATTCATACGCGTTGTGGGCCTGGGCCAGGTCCTTCAGAGCCCGGTCCACAGCCAAACGATCACCAAAATTGAGCAGGCGAGAGGATTCTTTTGGGTCCATAGGGTCCAATCATAGCATAGTTGTCTTTTTCTTTGAAAATTGGTACAATAGATGGTAGTCAAATGATACGCTGTAACCCCCCCATCACTTTCTGCTCCGCATCATTTCAAGCCTCTTGATCCATCCTTTTCGCCTTCGCGATAGCTATTTGCTCCAGAAACTGGCCCGACAGAGCGTTCCTCTTCACTGGGAACGTCATCTTCTTCATCCGCGCAGGCCATTATGGATGGCTTTGGGGGCGCCGGTGCCCTGGTATGGCAGCGGCGTCGCTACGTTCGTACACCGTCATTCTTCTGAATCCCCCTATCCCGATGGTTTTATCCTCGCCAAGAAGCGTTTGGGCCGGCCCGAGGCCGAGGTGCGTTACATAGCCCCCGCTTTGGAGACAGGGCCGAACGTGGAAGGCGCGTGGCGGGCGTTGTTGGAACATCTCGTGGCCCACGCAGGGGACTTTGGTATCCAAAGGCTCCAGGTGTGCATTCCCACGCGGGAGGATGCCGCGGCTTTGCTCGCGCAATGTGGGTTTGCTCTCTATACCCGCGAATCGCTCTTTCGGCTACGGCCACGCCCGCGGCACCTGGCGCCTGCTGCGGCCGCGCCTTATGTGCGCGCCCAACGGGAGGCCGATAGTTTCGCGTTGCAGCGCCTGGCGGACCGTTTCATCCCCCCTGTGGTATCTCGGGCCGAGGGTGTTTCCTTTCATAATGGCACGGTCAATCACGCACTGATTTTCCAGAACTGGTGGCAACCGGAACAGCAAGATAGCCTGGTTTTCGAACGCCAGGGGGAAATCCAGGCTGCTCTGATTATGCAACGCGGGCCCCGGGGCACCTGGTTACGCTTTTTAGGAGACCCATCCCAGCAAGAAGCCATGGACGCGTTGTTGTACCAGGGCCTGTTGGCTTTGCCCCATGATCGCCCTATCTATTGCGGCGTGCGAACCTATCAGGCCCCGTTGGGTCCTGTGCTCCACGCCCGGGAATTCGAAGCCATCACCGAGCTGGCCCGGTTTGTCAAGTACACTGCGGTCCATGTGCGGGAACCCGCGCCCGCGCAGTCCCGTCTTTTAGTTGAAACCACTTTTCCTGGCGTCATCTCTTCGAATATAAAACAACGTTAGTACCCATACACGCGATGATCGAACAAACCTTACGAACCGCTCCAACACCTTCTTCTCCCACCTCTCAATTCCCTCAACCCCACATCACCGACGACCTGGACGCGCTCCTCACCGTCTTCCCCCCCGAAATCAGCCAGCGGCTGCGCGAGCTGGGCCACGAAGGCGAGCTCATCGAAGTGATCATGGACCTGGGGCGTCAGCCCGAAGCTCGCTATCTGGATACCGACCTGGTGCTTCTGGACCGGGAGATCACGGAAGAAGATATCAATTATGTGGTGACGCGCGTCGGGCAGTTCACCGATGACAACCGCGCGGGGATCACCCGTACCCTGCATCGCATCTCTGCCATCCGCAACCGCCAGGGCAAGGTGGTGGGGCTCACCTGTCGCGTGGGCCGGGCGGTCTATGGCACCATTGATATCATCCAGGATATCGTTACCAGTGGCAAGAGCATCCTGCTCCTGGGCCGGCCCGGGGTAGGCAAAACCACCCTGTTGCGCGAGGCCGCGCGCGTCCTGGCGGACCAGGGGAAACGGGTGGTCATTGTCGATACATCCAACGAAATTGGAGGGGATGGGGATATCCCCCATCCTGCCATCGGCCGTGCCCGGCGCATGCAAGTGCGCAAGCCTTCCGAGCAGCATGAGGTGATGATCGAAGCGGTGGAAAATCACATGCCCGAAGTGATCGTCATCGACGAAATCGGCCGCGAACTGGAGGCAGAAGCAGCCCGCACCATTGCGGAACGAGGGGTGCAGCTTATCGGCACCGCGCATGGTCGCACCCTGGCCAATTTGCTTTTGAACCCAACCCTTTCGGACCTGGTGGGCGGCATCGAGTCGGTGACCCTGTCGGATGAGGAAGCCCGGCGCCGCGGCACTCAGAAATCGGTCCTGGAACGCCGTTCTCCCCCCACCTTCGATGTGCTCATCGAGATTGTGGACCGACAACATCTCATTGTGCATCACGATGTGAGCAAAGCGGTGGATGCCATCCTGCGCAATCGACCCCTGAAGCCAGAAAAGCGCTATCGCAATGAACGGGGCGAGATCATCATCGAGAAAGGGGATGATCTGAAACAGGACCGCACCGGGCTGCCGAACCGTTCCCGGTATGACACCCCCCATGCCTCAGTTGAACGCATGGCTCCCCGGGATGATCCCTTCCCCGAAACGCGGCCGGTCCGCATCTATCCTTATGGGGTGGGACAAAATCGCCTGCGCTCTGCGGCTCAGAACTTGGGCGTGCCCATCGAGATTGTCAACGATCTACGCCGGGCCGCCGCGGTGATCACTCTCAAAAACTACTACCGCAAACGCCCCCAACCCATCAGCGAAGCCGAGGAACGGGGGATCCCCATCTATGTGTTGCGGTCCAACACCGTGCATCAGATGGAAACCCTGCTGGCGGATATCTTCGCGCTGCGGGTAGAGACCGCGGACCCGGTGAGTCTGGCCATCGAGGAGGCCATGCGGGGGGTCGAGAAGGTGCTTTCGGGCGCGGCGGTGGTGGAGCTTTCGCCCCAGCCTCCGGAAGTGCGGCGCATGCAGCACAAACTGGCCCGAGAAGCGAACCTCATTTCCCACTCGTATGGTCGCGAGCCCAATCGCCGCGTGCGTCTCTATCGGGAGTAGCTGCTCCGTAAGAGAGAGTAATCAGTGATCAGTCATCAGTAATCAGTTGTGGGGCTAGCCGGAATTATCCGGCGCTGTTCTATAGCCCGGCGACTTCATGATACTGTTGGTTTATTCGGACAAGGGGGTAAAGGCCCCCTCCCAACCTCCCCCGCAAGCGGGGGAGGAGATTTTTTCCTCTCAAGAAGGCTTCATGTCTTGTGCATTCTCCCTCTCCGAACCGGGTCACCCCTCCCCCACAAGTGGGGGAGGGGCAAGGGGTGGGGGCCGAACGGCCGGATCACCGCCCCTGCCGGATTGCCAGGCAATCGACTTGAGGTTTGCCAACAGCCTCACTTCATCGCCGGGCGGGCGTGGCAGACGCTACTTCGGTCGGCTAAATGACGCCAAATGTCTGAGACGCACACCGTGACCACTGGCCACATGCCGCCTGCAAACCTGCAAACTGCGTGCTATTTTCCTCATTATGTGGCGAGCTATCGCTCATGGTGCCTATTCTTGAGTTCACGCCCGTTACCGCCGGCGCCCCCTTCAATCGCCCGGCGGCGGTAGGGCTGTGGGCACCGGCCCGAAACGGGAGCGAGGCACCGGCGGCGGGCCCGCATCGGGCGGAATGGGAACGCCATCCGGGATTTTCTGCAAGTCCTCACAGGGCACTTCTCGCACATCCTTCCAACGGAAGCCCTGGGCCTCGAAGGTGGGGATATCCTTGACCCAGCGCTTCTTCCCCCGTTCCAACAAATACACATGAGGGCTGCCGTAACACTTCAGCAGAATGGGGTATTCCCGGCCGTAGATGGCCCGTTGCACGCTGGGAGGCAGGTGGGCGAAGGCTCCTGATGGCGCTCTGCCGAACCACCAGGGGAGCACCAGCAGCATCAACAGGGCCCAAAGGGCATACACCGCCCCCGCCCGGGCGAAGACCCGATGCACGTCCGGCGTCCAATCGCGGCTCCGGCGCACCAGGGCCGCCAGCAGCCATGCCAGCAGCCCCACGTTGATCACATCCCAGCCGATGAAAGCCACCCGGTTGGGGGTGAGCGCGCCGTGCCAGGTGCGGTAGAGGATAGCGAGCAGCGCGTACACGCCCACCACCAGCGCCAGAACCGTCATGACCATCATGCCCCGGCGCAGCCAGCGCGCCTCCCTTTCGGGCGCTGTGACAGGCGTCACCCCCAACAGCAGGGCCATCACCGCAAAAAGCATGGCCGTGTACACGATGAGCGCATCCCGATTCTCCAGGGGATCGCGAAAATGGAAGGGGATCAGGACCACGTAGACCACCAGCACCAGCAGGCTAAGGGGCAGCATGACGCGCAACAACAGGCTCACCACTTTGCTCAACCCCTCCTCAAAGGCCTGCTCCGCGGGGGAGTGAGAGGGATCGTAGAGGATAGCCACGGCCAGGATGGGCAGCAGGCCCGCGCCTCCGGCAAAGACGAGCCGGAGCAGCCAGTCGGGGAAATCCACCGTGAGCAGGGAGAAGAGCCCGCCGCTGATGGAGCTCAGCACCCCGGCCACGGCCAGGAACATCCCTGTAAGGAACACCGTCTCCAACATCTTCATCAACAGCGCGAAGCGCTGTCTTGGGCCATCTCGCCCGGCCAGGGTATAGACCCCGATGGCGGCCAGGGAAAGCAAGGGCAGGTGGATGGCAGCCAGGTTGAGGTATTGCTCCACCGCGGGGCGGGGAATCATGTGGGTGTAGGCCACCTGTACGACCAGGCTCAGCGCGGCCAGGCCCGCTATCGCGGCCAGGGCCCGCCGCCACCGCTTGCCACCTGCAGCCGCCAGAAAGATGAGGATGACGCTGGCCGTGGCGGGCATCCAATAGAGAAAAAGCCCTGGGAAGAATTCATAATCGTCGCCCGGCAGGCGCACGGCCACGCGGTCATCGGTGAGCAGCCAGAAGAGAAGGCCGTTGAGCAAGGCCAGGGGAATGGCCCAGGCCCAGGCGATGACGTGGCGTTTTGCTGCTGTGGCCGCCCAGGTCAGGCGATAATGCCAGGCCGCCAGCAGGGGATCGTCGGGCTGCTGGGCGTAGCGGGCCTCGATGGCCTGGGTAAAGGCCGCGATTTCCCGGGCGTCATGCAGACTGCGATAGCGTCGTTCCAGCGCTTCAGGTTGCAAGGGATCGGGTAGCATCGAGGAATCGTTCATATACGCGCGCTCCTGGGTGAAAAATGAACGTCATCTCCTATTAAACCACATTTTCTCCATTTTGGCCCCCGTAAAATTACGGGGAACATGACCATGCTAATAACCATGCGTAGACTTGCTACACATCAGGCCGATTGGAGCTCCGCCCACCCCTTGACAAACATCCTTCTCTCAAGTATAGTCAGATGTGTATGGGACCTTCCATGCACCATCGTCCTTCCCCCCTTTTGCTCATCCCAGGAGGAGTAAGCATGAAGCCACTCACCAAAGCGTTCTTTATCGTCATGCTCGTGACCGCCTTGGCCCTTCTTGCGGTGGCCTGTAGCCAGCCCGCACCAACCCAGGCTCCGACCCAGGAAAAACCCGCGGCAGCTACCGAAGCCCCTAAAGCCGAAGAGCCCCGATTGATTCGGGCGGCATGGGTGTATGTAGGCCCCATTGGCGATGGCGGCTGGACGTACGCGCACGATCAAGGTCGGCTCTATGTGGAAAAGCATGTCCCCAACGTGGAAACCACCTATATTGAATCGGTCCCCGAAGGCGCGGACGCCGAACGGGTGATTCGCGATCTGGCCCAAAAAGGCTATGACGTGATCTTCACCACCTCTTTCGGATACATGGATGCCACGGAAACCGTGGCCGAGGAATTCCCCGACACGGTCTTCATCCACATCTCCGGCTACAAAAAGAACGACACCAATTTCGACAACCTCTTCGGCCGCATGTATCAGATGAAGTACCTGGCGGGCGTGGCCGCGGCCATGAAATCGGAAACCGGGCACATCGGCTATGTGGCTCCCTTCCCCATCCCCGAAGTGATTCGCCACATCAACATGGTCACCAAGGGAGCCCGCTCCGTGAACCCCGACGCCCAGGTGCAAATCGTATGGATCAACACCTGGTTTGATCCTCCTACGGAACGGGAAGCCGCGGAGACCCTGCTCAACGCGGGGAACGATGTGATCGTGACCGGTGCCGATACCCCGGGCCCGGTGCAGGCCGCCAGCGAACGAGGCAAATGGGGCCTCGCGTATGATAGCGCCAACGCGTGTGACAACGCGGGCGATGGCTGCATCGGCGTCCCCCATTGGAATTGGGGACCGGCTTACGCGGAGATCATCGAAGAAGTCCGCAACGGCACCTTCAAGCCCAAAGGACGCTGGCCCGGCGCGAAGGAAGGGATTGTGGACTTCAAGTTCGGGCCCGCGGCCACCGATGAGATCAAAGCCAAGGTCACGGAACTGAAACAGGCCATCATTGATGGCACCCTCAAGCCCGAGGCCGGGCCCATCTATGCTCAGAGCGGTTGTCTGGCCGTGCCCGAAGGCAAAGCCCTCTCGGATCAAGACCTCCTGTCCATGAAATGGTTCGTCCAGGGCGTGGTGGGCGAAATCCCCGATGCCCAACCGCCTTGCCAGTAAAACCAGCACCTTGATCTCGAATCCACCCTTTGGCCCCCTGGCCCTCCCTCTGCCAGGGGGCCTTCTTACTTTCTCGCCTCCAACCCGGAATGACCTCGCCCCTCTGCTCCTACTGCAGGAGAACCCTCTCATGAAAAAACTTGCCCCTCTCGCCTTTTTCCTCGCCCTGGTTGGTATCTTTTTCCTTGCGCAGGGCCTTTTGGCTCAACCCCCTGCGCAAGAAGGCTGTGATGATCTTTTTTTCTCCGAATATGTCGAAGGCACTGGCTATAACAAGGCTCTGGAAATTTACAACAGCGCCGCCCAGCCTGTGTCGCTGAGTGCCTATCAGCTCACCGTTTCCTTCAATGGGGGCACCACTGAGCGCACGTTGCCTCTCACCGGTACCCTGGCCGCGGGGGATGTCCTTGTTGTGGTCAACAGCCGTGCCGCTCCGGCCCTTCTGGCCCGGGCCGACATCACCGATGCTTACGTCCTCAATTTCAACGGCGCCGATGCCATTGTCCTGCAAAAAGCGGGGGTTCCCATCGACGTCATCGGTCAGATAGGTGGAACCCCGGGGGATTTTTGGGGCACAGAACCGGTGACCACCCAGAATCACACCCTGCGGCGTAAACCCTACATCGTCCACGGGGACCCTCGGGGGGACGATCCCTTTGATCCGGCTCGGGAATGGGAAGCTTTTCCGGTCGATACCTGGGATGGTCTGGGCTATCACGCGGCCACGTGCCCCTTACCC
>JALWZT010000011.1 GCA_027002405.1 Anaerolineae bacterium
GGGCAGGGGTGGGGGCCGAACGGCCGGATCACCGCCCCGGCCGGATTGCCCGGCAGCCTGCTCGAGGTTTGCCACCAGCATCATGAAGTCGCCGGGCTATAAAACGGCGCCGGATGATGGAGTTTTACAAATTAAACGGGTCATAGGCCTCATTCTATTACCGGATTGTTTTGTAAACGTTCATAATCCGGCTAGCCCCGCAGGGGCGCTGTTTCTAGAGGCTGTTATGCACTTTGCTTCCCTCAAAGCTCAGGATCGCCGCATCGGAGGTTGGAATTGGCCGCGGATAACGCGGATAAAGCAGATTTTCGCGGATTTTTCAAACAGATACCATGCTTTTTCCCAAAAAATCCGTGTCGATCCGTCACATCAGCGTCATCCGTGGCGAATTGAAACGCCCGCCATCCACAAAATGGCGTGAAACTGGCGATAAGTTCATAACAGGTTCTAGCCTCGGCGCTACTGAACACTGAATACTGAACACTGATTACTTTCTTCGTGCCTTCGCCTCTCCCCCGCGTGCGGGGGGAGCCGGAGGGGGGCCTTCGAGTCTTCGTGGCTTATTTCCAAAACAAAGCTACCCTCGGTATACTTAAGATATGAGCGAATCCTCCCGTCCACCTGTGATCGGCATTCCCGTGGGCCAGGGTGAAAATGCCCGCGGGGCCAAGTTGTACATCGTCCATCAGCTCTATCTCAACGCGATCTATCAGGCCGGAGGCATCCCTTGCCCCATCCCTCTGCACCTGGATCCCCCCCATTATCGAGAAATCTTCCAACGGTTGCACGGCCTGCTATTGGCCGGAGGGGAAGATATCGATCCCCGGCTCTATCATGCGGAGCCCAAAGAGCATCTGGAAAAAATCGACCCCGAACGGGACGCGGTGGAGATGATGTTGGCCCGATGGGCTGTCGCGGAAAAGATGCCCATCCTGGGCATTTGCCGCGGCCACCAATTGTTGAACGTGGCCTTGGGCGGTGCTTTGTATCAGGATATCGAAGCGGAGATGGGGGTCCGAGAAGTGCACGACATGCGAGGCAAGGGGCCCAATTTCCGCCAGCAACGCCCCCACCGGGTGGAACTGGACCCACAAAGCCGTATCGCCCGGGAACTGGGCGCGGCCCTGTGGGTGAATTCCCTGCATCATCAGGCTGTGGCCCGCCCCGGTCAGGGTCTACGCATCATTGGGGTGTCTCCCGAAGGGGTCATCGAAGCCACCGAGTTGGAAGGACATCCCTTCGCGGTAACCGTGCAATGGCACCCCGAGATGTTGGAGGGGGATCCTGCGATGTTGCGCCTTTTCCGCATGTTGGTGACCGAAGCCGCGGCCTTCCGCAGTCGGCGGCAGGATTGCATATGTTGCTAACTCCCCCTGCACGGCATGGCCCCATTGGCGTTTTCGATTCGGGCCTGGGAGGGCTCTCGGTCTGGCGAGAAATCGTCCAACTTATGCCCCAGGAGCCCACCCTCTATCTGGCCGATCAAGCTCACGCGCCTTATGGCCCCCAACCTCGGGAGCAAGTGGAAGCGCGAACCCATCGCGCGGTCGCCTGGCTGCTGGAGCAAGGAGCCAAGCTGGTGGTCATTGCCTGCAACACCGCGTCCGCGGCGGCCCTGGAAAGCCTGCGGGCCCGCTGGCCCCATATCCCCATCGTGGGCATGGAACCCGCGGTGAAACCCGCCACCCAGGCCACCCGCACCGGACACGTAGGGGTGCTTGCCACCGCGGGCGCTTTGCACGCGCCCCGCTTCTCCCGGTTGGTGGAACGCTTTGCCAATGGCGTGCGCGTCCACACCGTGGTGGGCGAAGGTCTGGTGGAAATGATCGAAAAGGGGCAATGGCAGGGGCCCGAGGTAGAAAGCCATCTACAAAAACTCCTGGCCCCTTTGCAAGCCATCCCCATCGATCATCTCGTGCTGGGATGCACCCATTTCCCCTTTTTGGCATTGGCCTTGACCCATGTTTTGGGCCCTGATGTGCGGTTGGTAAACCCGGCCCCCGCGGTGGCGCGGCAGACCCAGCGGATGGTATGGGCCCATGATCTGGCCCGCCCCGAGCACACGGAACCAGGACCATGGCGCTTTGTCACCACGGGGCCCGTCAAGCCTTTTCGGGAGCTTGTTCATCAACTTGTGGCCCCTCAGCTAGCCACCATCAGCCGTCCACTTTCCTTTGAACATCTTTCTCATCTATGAGGACCGGCCAAACCATTCAAACCCGGGTCGACCACCTGCTGGCGCTCCTTGCCCAGGGGGAATGCCTTTCGCAAGAAGAACTCACCCTTTTGCGAGAGCAGGTCCAACGGTTGGCGACCCTCGAACAAAAACATGCCCAGCAAGCGGCCTTCTTGCAGCAACTCATTGACCTGATCCCCCTGGGCGTGGCGGTGCATCTCAACGGGCAGGTGGTGATGATCAACCCCGCGGGGGTGACCTTATTGGGCGCTCAAAATGCGATGGAAATCCTCGGACGACCGGCCATCGAATTTGTGCATCCCGACTCCCGCGAAAGCGCGTCCCAACGCATTCGAACGTTGCTTCAAACCCCGGCAGGAGCCGACTTTTCCACGGTGCCATTTACCGAAGAAACCTTTCTCACCGTGGATGGGAAACCCTTTATTGCCGAGGTGGCGGGCCTGCGCCTGGCGCCTGCCGAAGTGGGAATCCCCATTTTGGTGATCTTTCGGGACATCACCGCGCAAAAACAACAAAGGCAGGCCCTGGAAGAAAGCGAGACCCGCTTTCGCCAATTGGTACGGCTCATGCCGGATGGGGTGATGATTCACAAAGACCGCCGCATCCTCTTCATCAACCCGGCCATGCAGCGGCTGATGCGCGTGTCGGACCCAAAGGAGCTATTGGGGCACAGGATTGATGAGTTTCTGCTGGCAGAAGAACGGTTTTATGTGGAACAGCGTATTCGAAATCTTTTGGAACGTTGGATCGCGCTGCCCATCTCCCGTAATCATATCGTGCGGCCCGATGGCAGTATTTTCCTGGCCGAAGTCCGGGCGTTCCCTTTTGAAGATCGGGGCGAGAAAGCTGTGCTGTTGGTCTTGAGCGATGTGACCGAACGGGAGCAGATGCTTAGACAACTGGAACGGAGTGAAGCCAAGTTCCGCACCCTGGCCGAGCTTTTGCCTGCGATCGTATTTGCTGTTAGTTCGGAGGATCATTTGGTCTATATGAATCCTTGGGCCCAGCGCTTTTTGAAAGATCTCCTTTCATCGGACGGGCGATTGGACTTCCAGACCATTATCGAACCTCACGTAGCGGCCAAAACGCGTGCGACTTTCCACAATCTTCAGGTGGGGGAATCCGCCCATTTCGAATTGCCCGTACGCGACCATACGGGGGCTTATCGATGGATGGACGTGCGGATCACCAAGACGGTCATGGATGAACAGGTCGTGGCCTTGAGTGTGGCTTTTGATATCACCTGGCGCAAGAAAATGGAGCGCGCGCTCAAAGAACACGCGCATCGTTTGTTGATGGCTTTGGAAGAGGAGCGTCGTCGTATCGCCCGCGACCTCCACGATGAAGTGGGACAGCAGTTGGTGGGGATGAAGTTCGCGCTGGAACGTGCGCACCGTTACGCGCCCGCAGGACCGGCCCAGGATGCATTGCAAGATGCCTTGCAGCAATTGGCGGATCTCACGGCTCAGGTCCGGGCCCTTTCCCTTTCCTTCCGGCCCGTCATGTTGGACGACCTGGGCTTGCTGCGGACGTTGGTCTCGCACTTTGAGCATTATACCCAACGTACGGGTATTCAAGTGCGCTTCACCCAATCGGGCTTAAATGATATCGAACTCCCCCAGTCACACGCGCTGGCCATCTATCGCGTCATTCAAGAAGCCCTCACCAACGTCGCCCGTCACGCTCAGACAGACGAAGTGACGATCACCCTTGACGTGCGAAATAATGATATTATCATTGATATCATCGATCACGGTGTGGGATTCGACCCCCAAACTGCCTGGCAGAACTACCAATCTTCGGGATTACGGAGTATGATAGAGCGAGCCGATCTGCTTTCCGGTCATCTTGAAATCCATAGCGCCCCTCAGAAAGGCACCCATATTCACGCAGTCTTTCCCGTATCCGACACAAAAGCTTTGCAAACGGATAACGAGCTCCCATGAATGCTGATTCTCCCCGCATCTCGGTCTATCTGCTGGATGACCACGACATCGTGCTCAAAGGCATCCGCAGCCTGCTGGAAATGGAGTCCGATTTTGAGGTCGTAGGGTGTGCGACCCAGGCCGTCCAGGCATTGCGCGAACTGGCAGAGCTGCGGCCTCAGGTCTTGGTATTGGACCTCAGTTTACCCGATATGTCCGGCGGCGAGGTCATGCGCCAACTGCAAACCTGGTCTCCGCCTGTGCCCCGAATCGTCGTGTTTACCATGCACAGTGATATCGGCTATGTTTCTCGCGTGTTGAAGGAAGGGGCTTTGGGGTATGTGGTCAAAGACAAAAACTCCTCCCATCTCATTGCTGCCATCCGGGCCGCGGCCCGAGGGGAAAGCTATCTTTGCCCGCCCTTTACTATCAGACAGGTTCGGGCCTATCGCAGACAATTGCGACAAAGTGATCGTACCCCCAAAAAGCATCCTCTGCTCACCTACAGGGAACAGGATGTGTTGTACTATGTGGCGCACGGTTACACCAGCCGGGAGATCGCGCAAGTGCTTCGCATCTCCGTGCGGACGGTGGAAAAGCACCGGTACAACATCATGAAAAAGCTCGACTTAAAGAATCAGGCCGAAGTGGTCCAGATGGCCATTCAATGGGGGTTGGTTTCCCAAAAAGATAGGTAGCATCACGCCCTGCGCATGCCTGCCATCCGCTCCAAAGCTTCCCGGTCCAGGATGGTAATCCGCCGATAACCCAGCTTCACCCATCCCGCTTCTCGGAAATCTCGCAAGATAGCGCTCACGGTTTCCCGATAGGTCCCCAGGATATCCGCCAAAGCCTGGTGACTGAGCCGGATTTGACTGGTTTGCAGATAGCTGCTCTGGCGCAGGATCTCTGCGGCCAACCGTTCGGGTAACCACCGATAGGCGGCTTCTTCCAACCGATGTTCCACCTGCAACATGCGGGTGCCAAAGGTGCGCATCAAGGCCAGGCGCAAAGTCGCTTGCCGTTCCAAGAGGGCCCGCGCCTCCGCCCGAGGCCAGCGCCACAGCTTGACCGGCTTGATGGCCTGCACGTAATAAGCGGGCCCTGGCCTTTCGAAATTCAAGGCCGACTCTTCACCAAAGACCGCGCCCGGCTGCAACATGGCCGTTGCCAAACGCCGGCCATCCTGGTTCAACGCCATCATCATGGCCATCCCTTCCACCAACACATAAAGATAAGATTGCACCTCCTCTGTCGAAGCCGCTGTATCCCAGGGCAGCACCTTCAGGACTTCCACCGTTTCTGCCATACGTGGGTCCGACTCAAACAAAGCCGCCAACATCATCAGCAACGAGTCATCCGAATGGTGGAATGGATTCTCCAAAGAGGTCATGAGTGTCATGCCAGCATGCTCCCTGAAAAAGTTAAGGGGAAAGGGGCGCGAAGTTCCACCCCCCAGATCAGGTTATCGCCTTTGAGCTATTGTAGCGGATTGTAATAAGAATTGCAATTTGCTGTTCCGTAAATCAGTAATCAGTGATCAGTAATCAGTAATCAGTGGAAATCTGCGAAGCATCTGCGCAATCTGCGTTCTCTCCACCTGCCACTTGCCACTTGCAAACCTGCAAACTGCGTCCCCATTTTCGTCGTTATGTGGTGAGCTCTTGCTCATGGCGACTGTTCCGTAAATAGAGCCTCGCGACGTCATTCCGAGGGAGCGAAGCGACCGAGGAATCTAGCGAAGCGCAAAAACCACGGCATGGCGCTCGCTTCGCTCGCTAGATGCTTCGCTCCCTTCGGTCGCTCAGCATGACGAACATCTGTGGAAATCTGCGTCGCATCGGCGCAAATCTGCGTCCCCATTTTCCTCGGTATCGAACGATCCCTCCTACTTGACAACCCCCGGTCATTGAGGCATATTCTTAACGCCATGCCTACGGCTATCGAAACCCTGCAAAACATCCTGGCCCTGGAAGCCCGCCGCGGTTATAAGAATGACGCGGTGCTGGGGGGCCTGCCGCGCGCGGCCGACGCCTGGGAGTCCCGGGCACGGACAGAAGTTCGGGATGAGCAGGCCCTGGCCATGGTGCATGAGATCGCGGGGATGCTGCGCGATTATCCCCAACTCCCCCCCAGCGCCCGGGCCAGCACCATCCGCCATCTCCAAAGCATGTTGGCCGATCTGGCCCGTCATCCATCCCCAAAACCGGGCCGCAGAACCCGCCCACGCACTCCCTCACGAGCAGCCACCCCCTCCCGCGGCACCTCGTCCCAGAGCGGGGGTCGAGTGCGGTCAAGGACTCCTCGCCCCCGTTTCACCGATCCGCCCCTGGCTGCCCCCCTCACCACCCTGCCCGGCATTGGGCCCAAACTGGCCGAGACCATGGCCCGGCTGGGCTTGAATCAGGTGGGAGACCTTCTCTGGCATCTGCCCAGTCGCTACCAGGATTACAGCAACTTGCGCACCATTCGCGAATTGCGCGTGGGCGAGGAAGTCACGGTCCGGGCCATGGTTCATAGCCTGGTCAGCCGGCGCACCCGCACCGGCAAGAAACTCACCACTGCCAAACTCGTCGACGCAACCGGCACCATCCAGGCCATCTTCTGGAACCCTTACATCCGCCAATACCTCCACCCCGAACGGACCTACTACTTCAGCGGCCAGATCAAAAGTGTGGGGGGCCAACGGGTGTTGGAAAAACCCGAATTCGAGCCCGCCAGCGACAACCCCACCCACACCGCGCGCATCGTGCCCATCTACCCCCTCACCGAAGGGCTCAGCCCCCGGGTGTTGCGCAAACACATCCGCCAGGTGGTGGAAACCTGGGCCGACCGCCTGCCCGATCCCCTGCCCACGGACCTGCGCCAACGCCTGGATTTCCCCAGCATCGGCGAGGCCCTGCGTCAGATTCACTTCCCCGAAAACGCGGGGGCCTTGCAGCGGGCCCGCCGGCGCCTGGCCTTCGAAGAGCTGCTGGTCATCCAGTTGGGCGTGCTGGGCCAGCATCGGGCCTGGCAATCGAAACCCGCGCAGCCCATCCCCCTCACCGATGAGGCCCTGGCTCCCTTCCTCGACCTTCTTCCTTTTCAACTAACTGCCGCGCAGCAGCGGGTTCTGGATGAAATCCGCGGCGATCTGGCCCGGGACTTCCCCATGACCCGGCTGCTGCAAGGGGATGTGGGCAGCGGCAAGACGGTCATTGCCGCGGCTGCTATGTGGGCCGCGGTGGTCAATCACGCCCAGGCCGCGCTCATGGCCCCCACCGAAATCCTGGCCGAACAGCACGCCCGCAAGCTGGCCGACCTCTTCGGACAGATGGTCAACCCCCATACGGGTTGGCCCGTGCGGGTGGCGCTGCTCACCGGCAGTGTGCAGGGCAAAAAGCGCGCGGCCTTGCTCGAAGCCCTGGCCGTGGGGGAAATCGATATCCTCATCGGCACCCATGCCCTCATTCAAGAAGGCGTGCGGTTTCGCGACCTGGCTGTGGTCGTGGTGGATGAACAACACCGCTTCGGCGTGGCCCAACGGGCCGCGCTGCGGGAAAAGGGCGCCCAATTCAACGATCCCACAGGCCCGGGCGCGGGCAAAACGCCCCACACCCTGGTCATGTCGGCCACCCCCATCCCCCGCACCCTGGCCCTCACCATTTACGGCGACATGGATGTCAGCGTCATCGATGAACTGCCGCCGGGCCGCCAGCCCATCGAAACCTACTGGGTCAAACCGGACAAGCGCCCCCGCATCTACCAATTCATCCGCAAACAGGTTGCAGAAGGCCGCCAGGCGTTCATCATCTACCCGCTGGTGGAAGAAAGCGACCGGTTGGAGGATGTGGGCGCGGCCGTGGCCGAGCACAAGCGCCTGCAACAGAAGGTCTTCCCCGACCTGCGGGTGGGGCTCATCCACGGCCGGATGACGGGCAAGGAAAAGGACGCGGTGATGCGGGCCTTTGCCGCGGGGGAATATGATGTGCTGGTGAGCACCGCGGTGGTGGAAGTGGGCATTGATGTGCCCAATGCCAGTGTGATGGTCATTGAAAACGCGGACCGTTTTGGCCTTTCTCAGCTTCACCAATTCCGAGGCCGGGTGGGCCGCGGGCCCTACCAATCCTACTGCATTCTCATCGCCGAACCCAAAAGCACCACGGGCGAAGAGCGCATGCGGGCCATGGTTCGCACCCAGGATGGCTTCGAACTGGCGGAGATCGACCTGCGGATGCGCGGCCCGGGTGAATTCTTCGGTGCCCGACAGAGCGGCTTGCCCGACCTGCAATTGGCCCGGCTCAGCGACACACGCTTGCTGGCCCTGGCCCGCCAGGAAGCCCAAGCCATTCTCGAGACCGACCCCGACCTTTCTCGGCCCGAACATCGTCTTCTGGCCCAACGCGCGGCCGCATACTTCGCCCAAGAAATGGACCTATCTTAAATCATGATCCCAAAACGTACCGTCTTTCTTCCCCTGCTCCTGGTCCTTGTGGGGATCCTCCTCTGGTATGCGCCTGTGGCCGCACAGTCCCATCCTTGTGATCCTCCTAACATCCTGCCCCGCAGCGTATGTGGCTTCGATGCCTTCTATGGTGCTCCCCCGCGACAAGTGCCCCAAGGCTGGACCGCGTTCGTGCTTGCCGGGGACCTGACCTACATGCAAGATATCGACACCTTTTGGGGCGCGCCCTCCCTGCGCATGTGGAGCAACGGCGGCACCTTCAAGGCAGGCATCTACACCCAGGTGCGGGTCACCCCTGGTGCGGGGTATCGGGCCGCGGTGTTCTGGGCGGCTCCCAACGCGCCCGCGACTTTTGGCAGGCAACTGGGCATCGACCCCACCGGGGGAACCGATCCCAACGCGGCCACGGTGGTGTGGGGGCCCATGCATTGGGGGCCAGGCCGCATCCTCAGCCATAACCCGCCCGAACCGGGAGTGGATATCGACGTCAAAGCCCGGGCCCAAAACGACACCATCACCATCTTTTTCCTCACCGACCACAACCGCAGCACGGGCGACAACTACATCTTTGTCGACGCCATCGCCCTTTACCCCGATGAAAGCGCGCCGGCCCTGGCCACCCCCACGCCCACGC
>JALWZT010000012.1 GCA_027002405.1 Anaerolineae bacterium
ATGCGTGAAACGTAAAACGTGAGAGCCTTACGCATCACGCATTACGCATCACGTGCTCGGCTTCCCGCGCCAACGTGGCCGCGAGATGTTTTCATCCGTATCGGCGAACTGCCGTTCGTGATGACTGTTTTGAAGATAGGATTCGGATCAGGATTAGGATTGAGGATCGCCAGGCCCACGTTGGGCGAGTCTGCAACAGGCGTGATGCGTGAAAACGTGAAACGTGAGCTCATTACGCATCACGCATCACGTTTCACGGCCCGCAACCTGGCCGCGAGGTGTCTTCATCTGACCCATACCGTTGTTCGTTATTCTAACGGAAAAACGACGTGGTCGGCCAGGATGTTGCCCGCGTCGTCGATGAAAGGCAGGCGACGGCCGGTGAGGGGATCGTAGAGGCCCACTTCCAGGCCAAAGGGGCCGGTGGCCTCGGTTGGGGGGAAGGGGAAGGCATGGGCGTCGGCCACGGTCTCGCCCGCCAGCCACGAGGTGGTGGGATGGTCGCCATCCGCAGGCTCCCGGTCGTCCTGGGCGAGGATGTTCCCCTGGTGATCGATGAGATGAACGAAGACCGAGTAATGGATGTCGGTGGGGCCCGCGGGTTGCCAGTAGAGGGTCAGGTTGATGGGCGCGCCCGGTTCGGCGCGGGCGATGAGGTCGTAGCCCACCAGCCTGTGCCCACCCTGCAACGTCAGGTCAAGGGGGTGTTGGGGGTTGGGCGGCTGGAAGTCGTGAGGACGGGCGTCGATGGTCACGTTGCCCAGGTCGAGGGCGTCTTTTCCTTGCCACACAATGCGTTGGCCGCTGGTGGGGTCGAAGAGCCCCGCGATGAGGTCGTACTCGCCCGCCGGCAGGTCCGCGGGAACGCGCAACCGCAGTTGGCTACGCAGGGTGGCTTCGGGCCATTGGGAGGTTGGCAACCAGGGGATGGGCGGCCCCTGCCAGCCCGCGGCAAGTTGTCCATGGGATAGAAGCTGGAGAAAGGCCTCGCGGTCGGGCGCGAGGGCCCCCCAGGGCCGCCAGTAGAGGTCGACGGGGATGTCATCGCCCGTCAGGAAGGGGCCTTCGCCTCGCTCATACCCCAGGAATTCGATGCCGTCCCCCTGGATGTCCGCGGGGTGCTCGGGCCGGGGGAGGATGTCGATGGCATGAGTCAGCGCCAGGGTCTGCACCCGGGCTTCGGGCCCGGGGTTGGGGCCCGCGGTGGCGATGGGAGTGAGGTCGGACCCCAGCAGGACCAGGATCAGGTCGTAGTCGCCGGGCGGGGTGCCCGCGGGCAGAGTGAGGCCGATGTGGTCGCGGTCGTGCCAGGGCGTGGGCGTGTCGGCCGCGAGTTCGGGCCAGGGATGAGCAAAGGGCGTCACGTCGCGCTGCGCCCAACGGTTGCCATCGGGCCCGCGCAATTGCAAAGAGTAGACCAGATCCGCGGGCGCGATGGGGCGCTTTCCCATCCAATTCAATTCAAAAAAGAGGCGATAGCGCGTCCGCACCAACCAGCCTTTTTCCAGGTAGATGCTGTTTGCCCAGGCCTGGGGCGTGACGAGCTCGGTCTTGCGCCCGACCCCTCGCGGCTCATCCCAGCCGGTCAGACGGGTTTCTTCCCCAAACCAGCGATTCATGAGCTGATAGCTGAATTCCCCCAGGTAGTTTTCCACTTTGCTCTCGAAGAGTCCGCCCAGGGAGAGGTGTTCGGGGAACCAAAGGCCACCTCGGCCGCGTAGGGTGTCCAGGGTTTGTTGCACCGCGGGGGTCCAGTCGGGGTCGGGGCTGAGGACAATGGGGATGGTTTCGTTGCGCGGGGGAATGGGCGTGGCATCCGCGTTGACCAGGGTGGGGTAGAATGCCCAGGGCAGGTAGGCCAGGAAGTAGCCGGCCTGCCAGGGGTAGATGACGAAGACGCTATCGCCCGGCCGCAAGTTTTCCGCCACAGTGTGGATGAGCGGACGATAGTCGCGGTCGGCGTAGCGGGGCGTGGTGTAAAAAGCGGCCAGACTGACGGCCTGCGCGGCGAAGAGCGCGGCCAGGAAGATTGCCCCCGCGGCTCGGGACTCCAGCCCCAGGCTGCGGATGCCCAAAGCCAGGAGCAACCACAGCGCAGGCGCGGCGAAGTACAGCACGCGCTCGAAGTGTTCGGGGATGAAGGGCGCGCGTATCTGCTGCAAGAATCCGCCCGCCAGCGCGATGACCAGGATGGTCGTCAGATAAGCCGCCGGGGAAGCCAACGCGCGGAAGCGCATTTTGGAATCCGCCGAAGGGGGGGTGGCCCAAGCCAGCGCGACCAGGGGCGGAAGGAGTAGGAGGAAGGCCCAGGCCCACCAGGGGCTGGCCCATCCCTCCAGATGCCCGACCGTAAACGCGCTCAGGTGACGGCCCACATAAGCCAGCAGGGGCAGGGGCGCGTCGTTGTCCTTGACCACCTTATTGGGCACATAGCTCAGCAACTGCGGACCCGCGTACAGGGCCCAGGGCAAATAAAGCAAGCCCGTCGCGACCAGGCTCGCCAGCCAGCTCTTCCACCGTTCCCGGCGGGCGACAACCACCCACAGAAATTGCGCCACGGGCAGCAAAACGAACACATACAAGGTATACAGCCCGGCCAGCACGCTGAGCCCATACGCGATCCCCCACTTCCAATCCCCCCTTTGCGCCTTGGCGTTCTGGCGTGAGACTCCCGCCCAACGCCAGCCGGTCCACAGCGCGGCCAGGGCCAGGGTCGCGGCCAGGCCATACATGCGCACCTCCTGGCCGTAATAGATGGCCATGGGGTTCACCGCCACCAGCAGCGCGGCCAGGTAGCCCGTGGCCCGATCCCCCATGTCCCGGCCCAGGGCATAAGCCAGGGGGATGGCGGGCAGGCTGACAAGCACGCTGAACAGGCGCAAGGAAACCGACCCGAATCCGAAAACCAGGCTCCAGCCGTGCAGCAGAGCGTAGTACAAAGGCGGATGGATGTCGGCCGCGGTGCGGGCCAGCATCTCCATCAGGGGCTGGGCCACGAACCACGCGGTATATCCCTCATCCCACCACAAGGGCTGAAAATCCAGACGGATGAGGCGTAAGACCAGGCCCGCCAGCAGAATGGGGCCCAGCACGTTCAACGTGGAGAAGCGGCGAAGGGGGAGCATTTCAGTAATCAGTAATCAGTCATCAGTCATCAGTTATCAGTTATCAGTCGCCAATTTAGCATACCACCAAGCTCGGGAAGAGACCAATTTTCATCGTACTTGCGTTTTGGGCACCGTTCGCGGGCGCTGCCGATTTCCCCTCCCGCCCTCATTCTATGTTATAATCCTCTGCTGTGCATGCCTCAATATGGCATGCCTTTAGCCCGGAAACCCAGGAGAATCCCCGCGTGATAAACCCTCTTGATTGGCTCTTAGGCCTTCTCTCTCTCGATATCGGTATTGATCTTGGTACGGCCAACACCCTGGTGGCTGTACGAAACAAAGGCATTGTCATCAACGAACCGTCGGTGGTGGCCATCGAAAAGGATAGCAAAAAGGTGTTGGCTATTGGCGGCGACGCCAAAGAGATGGTGGGACGTACCCCTGCCAATATCGTGGCCATCCGCCCTTTGCGAGATGGCGTCATCTCGGACTTCGACGTCACGGAGAAAATGCTGGAATACTTTATCCAGCGGGTCCACGATAGTGTGTTTATGCTCATCCCCCGTCCGCGCGTGGTGGTGGGGCTCCCTTCGGGCGTGACTGAGGTGGAAAAGCGCGCGGTCTACGATGCCGCGGTCAATGCAGGCGCTCGCGAAGTTTACCTCATCGAAGAACCCATGGCCGCAGCCATTGGCGCGGGCCTGGATGTGACCAGCTCCGTGGGCCACATGATCGTGGACATCGGCGGCGGTACCACGGAAGTGATCGTCGTCTCCCTGGGGGGGATTGTGACCTCTCGGTCCGTCCGGGTGGCCGGGGATGAAATGGACGAGGATATTATCAATTACGCCCGCCAAAAATACAACCTGGTTATCGGCGAACGCATGGCAGAACAGGCCAAAATCGCGATCGGTTCGGCCTATCCCCTGGAAGAAGAGCAACTCTTCCCCTTGCGCGGGCGCAACCTGATCACCGGCCTGCCGGAAGAGGTGCTTATCAGCTCCGTGGAGATACGAGAAGCGCTCAGCAATTCCGTGAGCATCATTGTGGATGCCGTACGCAGTACCCTGGATGAAACCCCCCCGGAATTGGTGGCGGACCTAATGGAACATGGCATTGTGCTGGCAGGTGGCGGCGCTTTGTTGAAAGGCCTGCCCGAACGCCTGGCCGAAGAAACTCGCATGAAGGTGTATGTGGCCGACGACCCCATGAGCTGTGTGGCACGGGGGGCCCAAGCCGTGCTCGAAAACCTTCCCGTCTTACAAAAGGTACTGGCCGATACCCGTTGGCGGGCCCCTGTGATCCAATAACCCCCCATGCGTTCCTTTCGACTTCGCCCCCTGATCCTTCCGCTGGTGATCGTGGGGGCGATTGTGCTCATGGTCCTGGACCTGGCGGGCTGGTTGGGGCCTACCAGTGGCCTGATCCACACCGCGATACGCCCTCCGGCCCTTTTCTTTACCGAAGCCCGCCGGACCATCGGCTCCGGCATCGCCACCTTGCGAGAACTGGGGGAACTCCGGGAGAAAAACCTGGAACTTCAAAGCCGGGTGGATCAGCTCACGGTAGAGAACCTGCGCCTGGCCGAGGTGGAAGCCGAAAATGAGCGGCTGCGCGCGTTTCTCAAATTCGCCCAAACCAACCCCTCCTTTGATATTCGGGGAGGCCAGATCATCGCCCGCCCCATCGGCGATAGCGCCAGCCTTCTCACCCATCCCATTCAGATCGATCTAGGCACCGAGCACGGGCTGGAACAAGGGATGCCCGTGGTGACGGACCGGGGCTTGGTGGGCCGCATCGCCCGGGTATACCCTCGAGCCAGCGACCTCATTTTGATCACCGACCCGCGCAGCCGGGTGAATGTCATGACCCAGGCATCCCGGGCCCAAGGGGTGCTACGGGGTCGCGTGGGCCAACTCCCCATCATGGAACTCATCCCCCCTGAAATCGAAATTTCAGAAGGGGAAATCGTCATCACCTCGGGGCTGGGCGGGCATTTCCCCAAAGGGCTCGTTGTGGGCCAGGTCGTCGAAGTTATCCGCAACGACAACCTTATGTTCCAAAGCGCGGTCATTCGCCCCACCGTGGACTTCGACCGCATGGAACTGGTCTTGGTCATCACCAACTTCCCTCCCGCCGAATAGCGCGGCAGCAGCCTACCGTATGCTTCCTCTTCTCATCTTTATCCCCCTGGCCTTGATTCTGGTGGCCTTTCAATCCGCGGTTCTGAATCAAATCACCCTGGCGGGAGGCCATCTGGACATCATCATCCTTTCCCTGGTGTTATTCACCCTGTATGGGAGCTACGAACTGGCCCTGTTGGCCGCGGTAGCCATTGCGCCCATCATGGACGCGGTCTCGGGGCTGCCCCTGGGCGTCTCGGTGATCCCCCTCCTTACCGTCGTAACCCTGGCTCACCTGGGCAGCAAGACCATCTTCGGCGCCCGTTTGGGCTGGCCTATCCTGGTCATCTTCCTTGGCGTGCTCCTGGCCGCGTTGCTCACCATGCTGGAGCTCATCCTTTTGGGATGGGAACTCCCCTGGTATGACCTTCTCCTTCGCGTGGTGGTCCCCTCCGCCTTTCTCAACGCGTTGGCCGCGTTGGTCATCTACCTACCCATTGTTTTGTTCAGCGAACATCAAGAAACCAGGCTGCCATGACTGCTCACACCCCACCTGCTTCCACGCGTTTATGGTTCCTCAGGGTGGTGACCATTCTCATTTTTGCCATCCTGCTGGGCCAACTGGCGCGGTTGCAGTTCTTTCAGGGAACAGGATTTCAGAAAGAAGCGGTGTTTAATCGCACGCGCCTGGTGCGGACCAAGGCCCCGCGGGGGGTCATCTACGATCGAGATGGGCGCATCCTGGCCCGCAATACCGCGGCCTATCATGTGGTGCTGATCCCGGCCGAACTCCCCGATGACCCCGATTACACCATCTCGCAACAAAAACGCCGGGCCCTCTATCAGGAAGTCGCTCAGATCATCCACGAAAAATTGGACCTCCTGCAACCCACCCCCGTCCCCACCCTGCAACCCCCTGACCGCAAGCACCCTCAACTCATTGTGCAGGCCAGTCGGCCGCCGGAACCCCAGGTGCTGAGTGTGGAGGAGATGGATCAACTGGTCTTGGAGCGGGAATTGGGCAGCGCGTTTCTACCCGTGGTGGTGGCCAGGAACCTGCCGCGCGATGTGGCCCTGGCCGTGGCCGAGGAAACTTACCACCTGCCAGGAGTCCATCTCCAGCTCCAGCCGCGGCGGCTCTACCCCGCGGGCCTTTACACCTCCCACATCATCGGGTATATGGGGCCCATCCCCAAGGAAGAGGAAAAAACCTACGCGCAAAAAGGCTACGCGCCCGACGCGTGGGTGGGCTGGAGCGACCTGGAGTACCAATACGAAGAGACCCTCCATGGCCAACCCGGGGTTAAGGTCATTGAAGTGGATGTCAAGGGCAATGAAAAACGCGTGGTAGGGGAACCTACCCAACCTCAACCAGGCCATAACCTGATCCTCAGCCTGGACCTGGAGCTGCAAAAAATCATGCTGGATGCCCTGGTCCAGGGGGTGAATCCCAAGCGTTCCACCAGCGCCGCGGCCGTGGCCGTGGACCCCCGCACAGGCTACATCCTGGGCATGGTCAGCCTGCCTGCCTACGATAACAACACCTTCGCGGATGGCATCACCTCTGAAGAATATGACATTCTGACTCGGGCCCCGGGTCGCCCCCTGCTCGATCACGCCATCAGCGGCATCTATCCCCCCGGGTCGACCTTTAAGCTGGTCACCGCGTCCGCGGGGTTGCAGGAAAAGGTCATCACCCCCAAGACCATCCTCAACGCGCCGGGCATTATCTACCTGCCCAATCGTAACTTCCCCGATAACCCCGACCTGGCCCAACCTTTCGTCTGCTGGATCCATAAATCGGGCGGCGAGCATGGGGATATCAATGTGGTTCAGGCCCTGGCGGTTTCGTGCGACATTTTCTTCTACAAAGTGGGGGGAGGCTGGCCGCCGGGGGATTTCGAAGGGCTGGGCGTGGACGCCCTGGCCCACTATGCCCGGCTGTTTGGATTCGGCGAACTCAGCGGCATCGACCTGCCCGGGGAAAACCCGGGCCTGGTGCCGGACCCCAAATGGAAGCGTATTGCCAAGGGGGAGCGCTGGGTCACGGGCGATACCTACAACATGGCCATTGGGCAGGGGGATGTCCTGGTCACCCCTTTGCAGATCACCATGATGACCGCGGCCGTGGCCAATGACGGCATCCTTTATCAACCTCAGGTCGTGGCGGCCATCACCGACGCGGACAATCACCTGGTGCAATTCAACGCGCCTAAAGTGCGTCGAGAACTTCCTATTGATCCCAAACATCTGGAAACCGTTCGTCGGGGCATGTGGTACGCGGTGAATGCCGATTTCGGCACCGCGCCCGATGTGGCTTTGCCCGATGTGGAGATCGCGGGCAAAACCGGAACCGCGGAATTTTTTGATCCCGAGCTGGGCCGAGACCTGGCAGGTAACCTGCCCACCCATGCCTGGTTCACAGCCTTTGCCCCTTATCAGAATCCAGAGATCGCTTTGACGGTTTTTGTGTATAATGGGGGGGAAGGGTCCATCGTCGCCGCGCCCATCGCCAAAACCATCCTGCGCCAGTACTTTGACATTCGAGCCCGGGATCAAGCCACAGGAGCCAAATCCTTGCTCGATCAATTGCAGGAGATCGCGCCATGATGCGGCTCAACTGGCGGCAATTCGATTGGCTCCTTTTCGCGGCCATCCTGCTGGTCAGCCTTTTTGGCGTGGTCATGATCCAAAGCGCGGTAAAAGGGGACCCCGAGCTCACCAGCTTTCCTAAACGCCAGGCCATCTACGTGGGCCTGGGCGTGATCTTGATGTTTCTGGTGGCCGCTTTCAACTACAACCTGCTCCGCTCCCTTATTTTCCCCTTTTACTTCCTGGTACTGGCCCTGCTGGTCCTGGTGGGGGCCTTGGGGCAGACCATCTTTGGCGCGCAGAGCTGGATCAGCCTCTTTGGGCTTTTTCCCATCCAGCCTTCGGAACTGGCCAAGGTCGCGCTGGCGCTCATTTTGAGCAACTACCTGGCCACTCACCGGGAACGCATCCACGACCTACGGGTGGTGCTCACGGGTGTCCTTTTTATCCTCCCCATTCTAGTCCTGGTGGCCATCCAGCCCGACCTGGGCACGGCCGTGGTGCTGGCTGTGGAAGCCGCGTTTATCTTCTTCGTGGCTGGATTGCCCTGGCGTTACATCCTGGGTGCTATCATCCTGGCTATACTCAGTGCCCCCCTGGCCTGGAACATGCTGGCCGAACACCAACGCACTCGCATCCTGATCTTTATCGATCCCACCGCGGACCCAGACGCCTACTTCAACGTCAAACAAGCCCTGGTGGGGGTCGGCTCCGGCGGGCTATGGGGCAAAGGATACGGCCAGGGCACCCAAAGCCAGTTGCACTTCTTGCGTGTCCGCCACACCGACTTCATCTTTTCGGTCATTGCCGAAGAATTGGGTTTCATCGGCGCTTCCATCCTGCTTCTCCTGCTCTTTTTCATCATCTGGCGCCTGTGGCGCATTGCCAGCCGCAGCGAAGATCCCTTTGGCCAACTGCTGGTGGCCGGTCTCACCGGGGTTATCCTCTTCCAAACCCTGGTCGTGATAGGCATGAACATGGGCCTGCTGCCTGTCACCGGCTTGCCCCTGCCCTTTGTCAGCTACGGAGGGAACGCGATGCTTTCCCTCATGATCTTCATCGGCCTGGCCCAAAGCGTGGCCATGCGGAGAACATGATCCCAGCTATATCCGATAGCCAGGACTGCTCCGTAAATAGAGTAATCAGTGATCAGTAATCAGTAATCAGTGTTCAGTGTTCACAGTGATGGCTTTCCTGAAAAAGGCCACGAAAAAAGGAAAAAGACTAGTAACTATACAGGTATGGTTTCAGGCAGGAGTAGATCCCCAGCGAACACAGACCCCAGAGCCGTCCAGGCATTGACGCCCTGCTTACGCATGGTGGAAGTGTAACTGCGGATGGTGCAGAATTGTTC
>JALWZT010000013.1 GCA_027002405.1 Anaerolineae bacterium
TGCCTACCCTTGACAAACGAGTCGAGCCCCTCGGGCCGACCCTCCATAGCGCTTGCCGTACCTTCTCTCCCCTTTTTTGTCGATTTTTTAAGCACCCTCGCAAGCGGGGGAGGGGCAGGGGTGGGGGCCCATCGGCCGGATCAATGCCCCTGTCGGATTGCCTGGCAACCAGCTTAAGGTTGGCTAACAGCCTCATGCAGTCGCCGGGCACCAGAACGGAGCGGATAAATCCGGCTAGCCCCAGGGGCGTTGGCTCTCTTAAATTGCAGTGTGATCCGAATTTAGAGTATAATTAAGGTCACAATGGCAAAACCGTTTCGTTTGATTTATGCGCCCCAAGTCAAACGGCATGTGCGCGCCATCGATAAGAAATATCATTCATTTATCAGACGGCAAATCGAGAACCGCTTGCTTTATGAGCCCGATGTTGTTGCTCGCAATCGCAAACCGCTACGTCAACCCACTTTATCCACCTGGGAGCTTCGATTTGGGCCGAACAATCGCTTTCGGGTATTTTACGACGTGAATCGTGAGGCCCGCGAAGTTTACATTCTGGCGATTGGCGTCAAGATGGGTCATCGTCTGATCATCGATAACGAGGAGAGCGAGGTATGAAGATCGTATCCATCGCGGATGTCAAAAAACATCTCAGCGCCTATTTGCGCGATGAGGCGTCGGGCCCCTTTATCATCACGCGTCACGGCCGGCCCGCGGGCGTTCTGTTGCCATTGGAGGATGAGGAGGAAATTGAACGTTTGGTGCTGGCGTATTCGCCGCGATTGCAAGCCATCCTGAACGCGTCTCGGGAAACGGTTGCGGAAACGGGCGGGGTGGACCACGAGGCGTTTTGGGAGGATGTTGAGGGGTGATTGGCCGATCACCCTTCCATATGATGGCGCCGATGGATCATCGGGGGTTTGGGGTGTGGAATCGGTCCTCGTGCCAACGTTTGGGGTTGTTGCGGATGTATTGGCGGATGGCGCGTAACATGGCGTCGTTACGGATGATGCGGTCGTGATAATTGCGTTGCCACACGCGCGCGCCGGGCGTGTGGCGGTGGGCGTTGATGGCGCGGGTGGCCGCGGATTTGAAACCGGCCACGAACGCGCCCAACGAACGGGGCGCGGGCCCGCGGGGTGGGTATCCCCCGGGCGCGCCGGGTGTGGTGGGCGCGTTTGGGGTGGTGGACGCGTTTGGGAGGGGCGACCGGCCGGTCGCCCCTCCCCGGAATCGATTCGAATCCCGATCGTGATGTTGCGTGCCGGTCGCCCCTCCCCGGAATCGATTCGAATCCCGATCGTGATGTTGCGTGCCGGTCGCCCCTCCCCGGAATCGATTTGAATCCCGATGGTGATGTTGGGGGCCGGTCGCGCCGGACGCGGGGTCATCCCCGTCGTCGTCGACGTTCACGATCCACACGATGCCGTGGATGTGGTTGGGCATGATCACGAATTCATCGGGATATAATACGATTTCGCGGCGGATGTCCGCGGAACGGAACCATTCGGCCCGGACGATTTCCCCTAACGCGTTCAAATGCATGACGCCATTCACCACCTCGCCGAACAAATGGGCCCGTTGGTGGGTGCACATGGTGATGAAATACGCGCCCGGGCGGGTGTAATCGTATCCTTTTAATCGAATGGATCGACGGTGATGCCGTTGGGGGTCGTAGCGGGACATGGGGTTATTCCTCGAATAGGGCGATGAAATCCGCGGGTAGGCGCTGCCGCGCGGTCATGAGTTCGTGGATAAGGCTTTGGGAACGGGCGTCAAGGGCCTCTTTAAGCGCCTCTGCGGCCTCGAGCTTGCGGCCATACACCCCTTTGTTTAACACACCTCATCCCGTCTGTCAATCATGACTTACTTCGGTACGCTGAGGATGCCCCCTCCCGACCGCTTCTACGGGGGGGGATGTGTCTTACGTAGCCCCTCCGTTCCGAGTGATCACCCCTCCCCCGCTTGCGGGGAGGATGAGGAGGAAATCGAACGTTTGGTGCTGGCGTATTCGTCGCGATGGCAGCGTTTAGGGACGACCGGCCGGTCGCCCCTAAACGCGTCTCGGGAAACGGTTGCGGAAACGGGCGGGGTGGACCACGAGGCGTTTTGGGAGGATGTTGAGGGGTGATTGGCCGGTCGCTCCTCTTTACAGGCGAATGTATTCCCGCCGCAACGCCTCCGTGACCGCGGCCGTGCGGTCGGAGACGCCCAATTTTGCATAGATGTGTAATAGATGGCTTTTGACCGTGGCCTGACTGATGTGAAGATGATGGGCGATCTCCTTGTTGCTTTTGCCCTCGGCTACCAGCATGAGAATCTCCAGCTCACGCGCGGTGAGACGTTCTTCCGCGGGGGCGCGCATTTTTTGCATGATTTTGGCGGCCACCGGCGGCGCCAATACGGCCTCCCCCCGCGCGGCCGCCCGGATGGCCCGATGCAGTTCCCCCCGGGGTGCATCCTTGAGCAGATAGCCCGTGGCCCCAGCCTCGATAGCCCGCAGGATATCGGCATCGCTGTCGTAGGTGGTGAGCACCAACACATGGGTTTCGGGACGAGCTTTTCGGATGCGTTCGATGGCCGCGACCCCGTCCATGCCCGGCATACGCAGGTCCATGAGGATCACATCCGGTTGGAGCCGCTGGGCCAGTCGGACGGCCTCCGCGCCATCGCTGGCCTCGCCCACCACCTCCAAATCCGGTTGCCCCGTCAACATGCCGCGAATCCCCGCGCGCACCACAGGATGGTCATCGACGATCAAGAGACGGATGGTTGGCATGAGATTACCTCGTTCTTCGGACATGGTTCCTTTCACGGGAAGGGCAACGAGAGGGCCAGGGTTGTTCCCTCGCCGGCCGCGCTTTCGATGATGAGCTCGCCTCGCCGGGCCTCCACGCGTTCACGCATGGCCCGCAAGCCAAAGCCGCTCCCTTCTTCCCCCTTTTCCACGCGTTCAGGATCGAATCCCCGGCCATCGTCCTGCACATCCAGCAAGATCCGGTCATCAAAATAGGTGAGCGTCAGGTCCACGCGGGTGGCTTGCGCGTGTTTGCGCACATTGGCCAGGGCCTCCTGGACGGCCCGCAGAATCACCACATCCAGGTCGCCCGGAAGAGGACGTTCATCTCCCTCCACCTGCACCTGAGCAACCACGCCGGTTTCCTGGCCCCAACGGGCAGCCACGCGGCGGATAGCCTCTGCCAAAGGCGTGCGTTGGAGGATATCGGGCCGCAGCGCCCATACCAGGGCCCGCGTCTCATTGAGCCCTGCCCGCGCCGCGTCCCGCGCTCGGATAAGATGCGTGCGCGCGGCGTCGGGATGGGCGTCCAGCGCGTTTTCCGCGGCTTCGAGATGCATGATGATCCCGGTGAATTCTTGGGCCAGGGTGTCGTGCAATTCTCGCGCCAGCCGTTGCCGTTCTTCCAACACCGCGGCCTCGCTGACTTGCTGCAAAAGCCGGACTTTTTCCAGAACCAGGCTCAGGGTGGGGGTCAGGGATTCATAAAATCGCACCAGGCGCGTACTCATGCGCTCCTGCGTGGCCGAAGCGATGAGAAGCGCGGCGTTCGCACGCGGGTTCCGCTCGCTTTCGGCCCCGGCCAGAGGAATCCATGCGCCCCACCGTACCCCCAGCCGCGTCCACAAAGGCTGTTCCGCGATGGGAAGATGGACGACGCGAAACGCAAACGTCTCGCCCGCGGCCAGACGGCGCAGGGTGGAATGGTCGCGAGGATGGAGGTGATGGGGAAAGGCGGGGGCGCCTTTCTCGCCCCAGGAGGCCAGTAAAAACAGATCATCTGTTGACCCGGCGGCCGCAGATGCCCACAGGGCCAGGTGGGTGATGTCGGCCGAGGGACGATGTGTGCCCAGGATCGAGAGGACCTCCTCGGGCGTGGTGACGCCGCCCAGGGCCCTGAGGATCTGGGCGTAGAGATGGGCTGACGCGGTGGTGTGGCGTGCCAGCAGCGCGCCGCCCAGGGCCAAAAAACTGTAAAGGAGAAGGGCAGTGAGCAGCCCCTGGATTCGGTAAAGGGCGGAAGCGGGATAGAAGAGGATGAATGGCGATCCGAATAGCGTCATCCACAGGCCGATGAGGGCCGCGTTCCAAAGGGATGCCCCGCGATGCCGACGCATGATCCAGAACCCCACCCCTACCGTCGCCAGATAACTGGCCACGGCACCCCCCAGCCCTCCCACGCTTTGTGAGAACGCAGCCAATCGCTCCATGTCGGGGACGCCACCTGTACGTAGGGTCAGGGTCATGCCATAAACGCCGATCACCAGTGAGATCAAGGTGATGCTGGCCATATAGGCGATGATAGAGGCAACCAGGGTGGGGCGCCACAGCAGGCCGCGCAGGCGTTGGTGGTCTTTTTTCAGGAAAGCCATCTTTAGAATCCAATCTCTTAACTATGCGTCCTCTGCGTTCTCCGCGGTGAGTCACCTTTTTGCGGGAGAGCCGGTAGTCAGTAGAAGTTGAGCCGTAAAAACCATTTGCGGAAATCTGCGCTGCAAAGCATCTGCGCAAATCTGCGTTCCCATTTTCATCCGTATTGGCGAGCTGTGATGTGCGGGGAGACATTATTCCCAGCGGAAGTGCCGGACCGCCAGAAACAGGCCCCCCATTGCGGTGAGTACGAGGATGATGAACGTCGTCCTATATTCTGACCAGGGCTGGCCAAACCAGATGGCTTGCAAAAGGTTGACCATGTAGGTCATGGGCATGAGGTCACTGATGCGTTTGATGCTTTCCGGGAACATCTCTCGCGGGAAGGCCGCGCCGGAAAGGAACATGTTGGGAAAGAATAGCACCATGCCCAGGGTTTGGGCAATGCGTGCGGTGGGCGAAAGCGTGGCGATGAGATAACCCACGCTGAAGGCGGTCAGCGCACTGGCTGTGAACGCGACCAACAGCAGCAGCCATGCCCCGTGAAACTGCAAATCAAAGGCCATGAAACCGGCCAGGATCAAAAGCATGGCTCCCATCAAGGTCATGCTGAAGTTGACCAGGAGGTCCGCACTGATGAAAGCGAGAGGATGCATGGGCGTCGCCCGCAACCGGCGCAACACGCGATGTTCCCGCAGGGAGGCGATGGCGATGGGAATGCCCATGAATGCGCTCGATGCGATGACGATGGCCATCAATGCAGGCGTTTCCATATCGATGAATCCGCGGGTCGAATGGAAAGCAGGGTCTGGCTCATTACCGAAGATGGCGCCGAAGAGCAGCAACAGCATGGCCGGGAAAATCAGGGTGAAGAAGAAAGCCGCGGGTTCTCGGATGTACAGTTTGGCGTTGACCAGCGCCAGTTTACTCAGGCTCTGCATGGAAAAACCTCCTGACGAGTTCCTGGGGACAGTCACCATGGGCGATGACTCACCCCATGACGACGAAAATGGGACGCAAGTGGCAGGAACGAAGATTTGCGCAGATGGTTCTTATGTTCAACTACTGAACACTGATCACTGACCCCTTTCCATGCGTCGGCCGGTGAGGGCCAGAAAAACATCTTCCAGAGAGGGTTGGGCCACCTGTAGATGGCGAAAGCGGATGTGTTGGTTCGTGAGGGTTTGGACCACATCCACAATGAATGGGTCTCCTTTGCCCCAGGCAATGACGCGATGCCCATGGTGTTCCACGTGGGTGGCTGTGGGCAGCGCCTGCAAGGGGCCCAATGCCACAGGGCCCACTGGTTCGAACTCGACCCGTAAAGGCGCGTCCAGTTGCTTCACCAGATTGGCTGGGGAATCCAGTGCCACGATGTGCCCCTGATCGAGAATGGCCACGCGGTCACATAGCCGCTCCGCCTCTTCCATGTAATGGGTGGTGAGAAAAACGGTTTTGCCGCGGTCGCGGATGTCCTCTACCATCTCCCACATGTTCAATCGGGCCTGGGGATCAAGTCCCGTGGTCAATTCATCCAGGAAGACGATGTCAGGGTCGTTGATCAGGGCCAGGGCGATGAACAGGCGCTGTTTCTGACCGCCCGAAAGTTTCTCGTAAAACACATGGCGATGGGCTTGCAGGTCCATTTGCTCCAACAGAGCGTTCCAATCGACGCTTTGTTGGTAAAAGGAGGCGAAGAGGGCCATGGCTTCCCACACCCTGATGCGCGGCTGCAAATTCGACTCCTGAAGCTGTATGCCGATGCGCTGACGCACGGCCCGGCCGTTGTGCACCGGGTCCTGGCCCAACACGCGCAGGGTTCCCCCATCGGCCGCGCGCAAACCCTCGATGCATTCGATGGTGGTGGTTTTGCCCGCACCGTTGGGGCCGACCATGCCGAAGATTTCACCTCGGTATACTTCAAAGGAGATACCATCGACAGCCGTGATGGATTCGTAAGTTTTGCGTAAGTTTTCGACGGTGATGACGGGGTTCACAATAGCTTCCTCCCACGCGCTGCAAATATGGCTTTCACCTACCATTATCGCGAGCTCCTCGCCCCCTGACAACGACCCTACGATGGAATGGATCAAACCATTCGGTGGATGGGATTATAACCACTCGGTGGCTCCCAGCCTGGGCATGCACTCGCGCCTGTTGATCTCTCTGCCACCCTCTCCATACCCCACACAACCTCCGATGAGGCCATGCTGCCGTGGTTGCAGCTACCGTAGCGAGGATGATGCCCGAAGCCAGGTTTTGTTGCCCGTGCCGCTTCGTGGTATAAATGGACCATGACCCATGATCTGACCCGTTATCAACGCCAAATGATTTTCGCGGGCCTGGGCCAGGAAGGCCAGCGCCATTTGCTGCAAAGCCGTGTGGCCATCATCGGCTGCGGCGCCACCGGTTCTTCCCTGGCGAATCTTCTGGCCCGGGCCGGCGTGGGGTTCCTGCGCCTCATTGATCGCGATTTCGTGGAGTTGAACAATCTCCATCGCCAAATGCTCTATGACGAGCAGGACGTGGCCCAAGGCATGCCCAAGGCCGTGGCCGCGGCTCGGCGTCTGCAAGCCATCAACAGCACCATTCAGGTAGAACCCCAGGTGGTCGATTTTAACCCAGGCAATGCCATCACTCTGGTTCAGGACGTGGACCTGCTCCTGGATGGCACCGATAATTTCGAGACCCGTTACCTCATCAATGACGTGGCGCTGGAGTTGGGCAAGCCCTGGGTCTACACCGGCGTCGTCGCCTCCTATGGCATGACCACCACCCTGGTGCCCGAGGCCGCGGCTCAGCGCATGGGACGGGAGCGCACCGCATGTTTGCAGTGCATCATGGGGCCCGAACCCCCTACCGGTGGGCCCACCTGTGATACCGCGGGGGTGGTGGGGCCCATCGTCTCCCTCATGGCTTCCATCAGCGCGGCCGAAGCCATGAAATTGCTCACAGGCCGGGGGGAGATCAACCGGGGCATGATCACCGTGGACTTGTGGGATAATGTGTTGGAGCAATTCACGATTGCCGGGCCGAATCCCGATTGCCCGGCCTGTGGCCGTGGAGAACGGCGCTTTTTGAACGCGGAAGTAGGAAGCCGCACCGCGGTCCTGTGTGGCCGTAACGCGGTGCAGATTAGCAATCCGGGCGCGCGCATCTCTTTGGAGGCGATTGCCCAGCGTTTGCAGCCTTTGGGGAAGGTGGAACGCAACGCCTATTTGCTCCGGGCCCAGGTGGATGGCTACGAGATCACCCTCTTCCCTGATGGTCGCGCCATCATCAAGGGCACGGAAGACCCCAACCTGGCCAAAAGCCTCTATGCTCGCTACATCGGAGCGTAAGCATGTGCTATAATTGAAGCGAACATTTGTTATTCAAGGATTTTGCCATGCCCGAAGTGACGTTGGATATTCCCAAAGACCTTTATCGCCAGGCGCAGCGCATTGCCCAAAAGCGCCAGCAAGCTATCCAGGACGTGCTCCTGGAATCCATCATGTTGGAGGATGAGGGCGCGGGGTGGGGACAGCCATCGGATGAGGAGGCGGCATGGCGCGAAGAACGGGCGTTTCAAGAGCTGCATCCCCAGTTGCTCCAACGCTATCCCGGTGAATTCGTCGCCATACTCGACGGCGAAGTCGTGGATCACGATACGGATCAAGTGATGCTTTATAAGCGCGTGCGCAAACATTTCCCCGCACGATTTGTTTTGATCGCCGAGGTGAAACGAGAACCCGTTGAGGAATATGCGTTTCGATCGCCCCGATTTACCGCCACCTCATGATCCTCAGCTATCATTACAGCGCCGACTACGATCCGCCTGCTCCCATCATCCCCATCACGCTGATCTCTTTGACGGTGGAACTGCATTTTCGAGAAGCGCTTCACGTCACGGGTAAAGTAAAGTAGAAGGTGGAGCCCTTCCCCGGCTCGCTTTCCACCCAGATATCTCCCCCCATGGCCCGCACAATGGCCCGAACCAGGAAAAGCCCCAGTCCCACGCCCGGCGCTTTGCGTCGCAGACTGGAATCTACCCGGTAAAAGGGTTCGAAAATCGCCTCTCGCTCATCCTCGGCAATGCCTACCCCTTGGTCTTGTACGTACACCAGCACGTCCCTGGCCCGGGCGCGAGCCCCCAGGCGGATCTCTCCGCCCTGAGGAGTGTATTTGACGGCATTGCTGAGGAGATTGTCGAATACCTGGCGCAAGCGGCGCTCATCGGCCCGTACCAAAGGCAGGTCCGCGGGGAATTCCAGAACGAAGTGGTGGCGAGGACTCTGCGTCTGAAAACGTTCCACTGCTTTCCGGGCGATGGCAGCCACATCGATAGGTTCCAGATGTAAATCCAGGGCTCCCGCTTGAATGCGAGACGCGTCCAGCAAATTATCAATCAATTCCGTGAGCCGATCCGCTTCTTCCACGATGATGCGCCCACTTTCGCGCACGAACTCGGGATCATGGGTCACATCCTCTCGGGCCAGGGTCCCCGCGTAACCCTTGATGATACTTACCGGGGTTTTGAGTTCGTGGGAGATGACGGAAATAAAGGTGGATTTCAATGCCTCCGCTTCCCGGTAACGGGTGATATCCACAAAAGTGACGATGATGTTCACCAGGGTGCCATCACTGCCAAAGAGGGGTGCGTAGCTGACACTCACCGTGATCTTCTTACGGTCTGGGCGCTCGATATCCCCTTCCCCATAGATCACCTGGCGGGTGGG
>JALWZT010000014.1 GCA_027002405.1 Anaerolineae bacterium
CATCTTCACCGCCCCATCCCCTCCCCCCATCTGCATCCATCCCAGAGGATACCATCCAACCTATCCAGATGGCCTACCAACAGCCTTTGGGAACCCGTCTCGCCGTCGAGGGCGTGGTCACGGTCCCGCCCGGGGTATTCAGCAAGCGCACCTTGGTGATCCAAGATGCCACAGGTGGCCTGCTCATCTACATCCGGCGGGGGGTCCTCCCTGCGCTTCAGGAAGGGGATCGGGTACGGGCCATGGGAACGCTGAAAGCCTTCCACGGTCAACGGGAGCTGGTTCTATCCTCCTCCCGGTGGCTCCAACCTCTCGGCCCAGGCCCGGCACGCAAGCCCCGCTTCTTGCGGACCGGCCTGGTCCATGAAGCATACATGGCCCAACTGCTATGGGTGGCGGGCCGCGTGGTGCAGGTCAGGCCCCATGCGTTTGCGTTGGACGACCACAGCGGCATCTTGTGGGTTCGTCGTCCGTATCGGGCCCCCTGGCCCTGGCCCGACTTGCAACCAGGGGAAACCGTAGCCGTGATAGGCGTGTTGAGTCGCTTTGAGGATCAACTTTTCCTGCAACCGCGCGGTCCCCATGAAATCAGCCCGCCCCCCGGCGTCTTGCCAATCACAGGCCGGGCGTCGTCCTCTGACCCACCTTAAAGTTTGAAAATAGAGGTAACTGCTAACGTACCCCGGTTAACAAACCACAAAGGGCACAAAGGCACTAAGAACACGAAGAAAAATGTATAAATTTCCCTTTGTGCCTTTGTGTCTTAGTGTTCTTAGTGGTTTTCGGGTGACGACCTTAGTAGTTACAAATAGAGTGATCAGTAATCAGTAGGAATCTGCGTGCATCTGCGTGTATTTGCGTTCCCATTTTCCTAGGACGCTGATTTGCGCCGATGCTCCGCAACGCAGATTGACGCAGATATTCGTCATGCTGAGCGACCAGAGGGAGCGAAGCATCTAGCGAGCGAAGCGAGCGTCATGGCGTGGTTTTTGCACTTCGCTAGAACCTGTTATGAACTTATCGCCAGTTTCACGCCATTTTGTGGATGGCGGGCGTTTCAATTCGCCACGGATGACGCTGATGTGACGGATCGACACGGATTTTTTGGGAAAAAGCATGGTATCTGTTTGAAAAATCCGCGAAAATCTGCTTTATCCGCGTTATCCGCGGCCAATTCCAACCTTCGATGCGGCGATCCTGAGCTTTGAGGGAAGCAAAGTGCATAACAGCCTCTAGATTCCTCGGTCGCTTCGCTCCCTCGGAATGACGTCGCAAGGCTCTACTGATTACTCTATTTACAAAGCAGTCATCACGAACGGCAGTTCGCCGATACGAATGAAAACGCCTCGCGGCCAGGCTGGCGGGCCGTGAAACGTGATGCGTGATGCGTAAGGTTCTCACGTTTCACGTTTCACGCATCACGCCCGTTGCCGACTCGCCCAACGTCGGCCTGGCGATTCCTCAGCAACCAGCGATCATTCTATTTTCATAGCAGGGGTTAGTGCCCGCGATTATCTCAACGCCTGGATTTGCTCCTCCAGCCGGGTTTTCTGCGCCCGGAGTTCGGCCAGGGTCTGGCGGGCCTGGGCCACCACCTTCTCGGGGGCCTTTTGTACAAAGTTGGGATTGTTCAACCGGGCCTGGGTGGAGGCGATGCGCTTTTCCGTCTCGGCCAGTTGCTTGCGCAGCCGGGCCAGCTCCGCCTCGATGTCCACCATGCCGCCCAAGGGCAGGAAGACGGTGGTATCGGCCACCACCAGGGCCGCGCCCTTTTCGCCTTCGGGCGCCGGGCCAAAGGTGATCTGGTTGGGGTCCAGCCGAGCCAGCAGGGCCAGGATGTCGCGCATCGCTGCCAGGGATTCGCCGTAGGTGGGCGCGTCGATGACCGCCGCGATCTTGCGCGCGGGCTCCACATTGTACTCGCTACGCGCGTTGCGAATGGCCCGCACCACCTCCCGCAGATGCTCGAAAGCGTCGGCTTGATTGGGGAAGTGGAATTCGGGCCGGGGTTCGGGCCATTCGGCGATGATGAGCGCAGGCTGTTCGCCTTCCACATGAGGCAGATGCTGCCACAGTTCCTCGGTGACGAAGGGGATGTAGGGATGCAGCAGGCGCAGGGTCTGGTCCAGGACGTAGACCAGGGTCTGGCGCACCGGGTCGGGATCATCGCCCCGCAGGCGGGGTTTCGCGGCCTCGATGTACCAGTCCGCAAAGTCACCCCAGAGGAAATCATAGATCTGGCGGCCCGCCTCGCCGAACTGGTAGGCGTCGATGAGCCGGGTGGCGTTGGCGATGGTCTCGTTCAAGCGGTGCAGCACCCACTTATCCGGGGTCTGCAGGATGGCCGGGTCGGGCGCGCCGCGGTAGGTGAAGCCTTCGGGCAGATTGCCCAGCACGAAACGGGTCGCGTTCCAGATCTTGTTGGCGAAGTTGCGGTTGGCGCGAATGCGGTCGATGCTCAGGTTCATGTCGTTGCCCGGCGTGGAGCCGGTGAGCAGGGTGAAGCGCAGCGCGTCCGCGCCGTAATCATCCATGACCTCGATGGGGTCCACCACATTGCCATAGGTCTTGGACATCTTGCGGCCATGTTCATCCCGCACCAGGCCGTGGAGATAAACGGTGTGAAAGGGGATGTCGTTGGTGTAGAGCAGCCCCTGCATGATCATGCGGGCCACCCAGAAGAAGAGGATGTCGTAGCCCGTTTCCAGCACGTCGGTGGGATAGAAGCGGCGCAGGTCTGGGGTGTCGTCGGGCCAGCCCAGGGTGCTGAAGGGCCACAGCCCCGAGCTGAACCAGGTGTCCAGCACATCGGGGTCCTGTTCCAGGTCCACGGGATGGCCGTAGTGCTCCTCGGCCAGGGCCCGGGCCTCTTCCTCGCTGTGGGCCACGAACTCCCGGCCATCGGGGCCATACCACACGGGAATGCGATGTCCCCACCAGAGCTGACGGCTGATGCACCAGGGGCGGATGTTCTCCAGCCAGTTGAAGTAGATTTTCTCGAAGCGTTTGGGGATGATTTGAATGCGGCCCGTGCGCACCGCGGCCAGGCCCATCTCGGCCATGGGCTTCACATTGACGAACCACTGCTTGCTGACCAGGGGTTCGATGATCTCGCCGCCCCGTTGGGAGCGGGGCACCTGCATGGTGTAGGGCTCTTCCTTGATGACCAACCCGGCCTGCTTCATGTCCTCCCACAGCCGTTTGCGGGCTTCGAAGCGGTCCAGGCCCGCGTAGGGACCCGCGTTTTCGTTCAGGGTGGCGTCCTTGTTCATGATGTTGATGACCTGCAGGCCGTGCCGCCGCCCGATCTCGAAGTCGTTGGGGTCGTGGCCGGGGGTGATCTTCAGCGCGCCCGTGCCGAACTCCATGTCCACGTAGGTGTCGTGGATGATGGGGATGGGGCGGTTGAGGATGGGCACCAGCGCGGTCTTGCCGATGAGGTGGCGGTAGCGTTCGTCGTCGGGGTGGACGGCCACCGCGGTGTCGCCCAAAATCGTCTCGGGCCGGGTGGTGGCCACCGGGATGTAGCCTTGGCCCGGGCCTTCGCTGATGTCGTGGCCGGCGATGGGATATTTGAAGTAGTAGAGGGTCCCTTGCTCCTCGGTGTATTCCACCTCCACATCGCTGACCGCGGTCTGCAAGCCGGGCGACCAGTTGACGATGTATTCATCCCGATAGATGAGGCCCATGCGGTAAAGGCGCACAAAGGCCTCCCGCACAGCCCGGCTCAGGCCTTCATCCAGGGTAAAGCGTTCTCGGTCCCAATCGCAGCTCGCGCCCAGGCGCTTGAGCTGGCTGATGATGCGGTCGTGATGCTTGTGGGTCCAGTCCCAGCATTCCTTGAGGAAGGCCTCGCGGCCGATCTCCTCCCGGCTTTTGCCCTCGGCCAGCAGTTTCTTTTCCACCTGGAGCTGGGTGGCGATGCCCGCGTGGTCGGTGCCGGGCACCCACAGCGCGGCTCGGCCCTTCATGCGGTGGTAGCGGATCATCAGGTCCTCCAGCGCCACGAAGAGCGCGTGGCCCTGGTGGAGGACGCCGGTCACGTTGGGCGGGGGGATGCTGATGACAAAGGGTTTGCCATCGGGGTTGCGGGCATTTTCCGGCTTGAACCAGCCGTTTTCCTCCCACCAGCGGTAGAGGCGTTGTTCCGCGTCGCGGAAGTCGTAGGTTTTAGGCAGCGTGAATTCGGGCATGGGGACCTCAATAAGTGGATAAAATCATGAAGATGGGTTCGATGGTTGTTATGGGGTAACAAAAAACTATGCTACAATGGTTACATATTCGAGATGATTCACGAGGTCGTTATGAAAGCCTTGAAAGAACAAATCCATGAAAAATTGGATAACCTGGAAGAAGAGGATTTGGAAAAACTTTTGTCTTTTGTTGAATCTTTGGAAAGGCAAGAGAAAAAGAATAGGGCGCGTCGTTCGCCCGGATGGAGTGAACGGGATGTTCTGATCGGACTTTTCGATGGCCCTTCCGATCTCGCTGACCAATCAGAAATCCTCTTGAAACAAGGACTTCGCGAGCGCTCAGGATGGACGTGGAAGAAAGATTCGTAATCGCAACAAAAAAGCCCTCGCGTCTCAAGGACGGAGGACTTCCGCGGTACCACCTTGGTTGACGACGGGCGCGTGGCCGCGTCGCCCACTCTGCGCTGTAACGGGCTCACCCGGGCTGGCCTATGGCCAGGAAGTAAACAGTATTCAGTGATCAGTAATCAGTGAGGACGCAAAAATCCATCCATTTGCAACTGATTACTGTTTACTGATAACTGATTACTGACTTTCAGCCAGCCGACTCACCGGCGACCTTCGACAGGGCGTATCGAGCGGGGCTTGCAGCCGGTGACCCCGCCTCTCTGACGAGCGTTTCCTGCCTACTCCTCCGGGTCATCGTCGTTGTATATAGGGTATGGGAACATGAGCCACGAGCGGCGGTCGTGAAACGTGATGCGTGATGCGTAAGATTCTCACGTTTCACGTTTCACGCATCACGCCCGTCGCCGTCTCGCTCAACGTGGGCCTGGCGATTCTTTAGCAACCAGCGATCATGCTATTTTCAGAACAGCCGTATTGTACTGAAAAGCCTTCGGAATGTCAAAGATGCCCATTCTAAAGAAAATGTAGGACGTGGACAAGGGGATGCCCGCGCTTACAAAGGAATCAATAATTCGATCGCTACATCTCCCAGAATAACAAACAGTGCGAGAAAGGCGCCCTTTCAACCGAAATTGAACACAACGAATCTACATCCTTATTCTGTGCGATGAAGGCGAATGACGTTTCGAGAACGAATGAATTCAATTTTAATACCTAGGCGTTTTGCCGCGCGCAAGAGACGATTTTTGACAGTTTGGCGATTTTCGCCTTTTTCCAAAGTAATTTCCAGGCCTTCACCAGGAGCTAACTCTTTCAGTTTCTCCATATAAGCCTGGATAATGCGTTCACGTTGAGACATACCGTGTCCTTTTTCTTTTTTTCGTAAGAGGTTATCAACGGCCTCTTTGGAAAGTTTGCGAAATTCAGCCATCATAGACTCCTGTCTCGTAATTTGGGATAGGTGGCCTCCATTTTATCACAAACTGGAGTCTAGAAAAAATTAGACACCTTTAATACTGGACACTGGCGCTTTTTATCCTATCTATAGATTAACACAAATTTCCACAGAAAAAGAAAAGAAATCAAACAAAAAATCCGCGTAATCCGTATAATCTATGGCCAAAGTGCCGGCTTGAGGGACTAAAATCATTTTCGCCAGACTCCAGTTTAATAGATCAAATCTCCTGTCAAAAAGGCTGCTGTGCGGGGGTCCTGGGGATGTTGGAAGAAGGTCTCGACAGGGGCTATTTCGATGATGGCGCCATCGAGCAAAAGGGCCACCCGATGGGCCAGACGTCGGGCCTGCCAGATGTTGTGGGTCACCAACACCACGGTTGTCCCCCGGGCTTCATTGGCCTGGCGGATGATAGTTTCAATGATGCGCACGTTGCCGGGATCCAGGTTGGCCGTGGGTTCGTCCAGGAAAAGGATTTCAGGGTCCAAAACCAGGGCCCGGGCCAGGGCTACCCGCTGGGCTTCGCCCCCACTCAGGCGATGCACCCCGTGGCGGGCCAGGTGCTCCAGCCCCACGGCCTTCAAGGCCTGACGGATGGCTTCCTTGCCATTGCGCTCTCCTCGTACCCGCAAGCCATACCCCACATTGTTCCACACCGAAGTATTAAGCAGCAATGGTTGTTGAAAAACCGCGGTCATCTGTCTGCGTAGTGCGATGGGCAGATTGGCGGGCGTGTAAGCCTGGTGATGGTAATAAACCCGTCCCTGCTGCGGCTTTTCCAGGAAATTCATGATCCGCAACAGGGTGCTTTTGCCCGCACCACTGGGCCCCACCACCGCCAAAATTTCTCCCGCCTGGATATCCAGCGCGGGAATGCGCAGGACAAAATGATCCTCATAGCGATGTCGAATGCCCTCCAACTGCAAGATAGAATCAGCGTGTTTCATCATCATTCATGCTCGCGGGTCCAGGCGCCCCTGCAAGTGGAGAAGGAACCAATTGGCAGAAAAAGTCAGGGCCAAAAGGATCAAGCCCAAGGCAATGGCCATCGAGAAATTCCCCTTACGGGTCTCCAGCACAATGGCCGTGGTCAGCACGCGAGTTTTATGGGCGATGTTCCCCCCCACTATGAGGACAGAGCCCACTTCGGAGATGATAGCGCCAAAGCCAGCGACCAGGGCAGCCAGCACCCCGGCCCGGGCTTCATACAACAGCGTGAGCACGATCTGGCGTCGGGTTGCGCCCAGAGAACGCAATTGCAGCATCAACGCGGGGGGAATAGCCGCCACCGCGGTCATGGTAAAGCCACCAATCAAAGGGAGAGCTAGAATAGTTTGGGTCAACATCATCGCTTTGGGCGTAAAAAGCCATCCCCATTCGCCCAAGGGGCCTTGTCTCGAGAGCAACAAATAAACAACCAACCCTACAACGACGGGGGGAAGTCCCATGCCGGTATAAACCACAGCCACGACCAGACGCTTGCCCGGGAAATCCTTCAACCCTAAAAAGATGCCCACAGGCAATCCCATGATCGCGCTCATGCCGAGGGCGGCCCCGCTGACAACCAGAGAAAGCCGCACGATCTCCAAAAGGTCCGGGTCCAGACTTAGAATGAGTTCCAGGGCTTGTCGGAAACCGTTGAGAAATACATCCATAGCGGCTATTGTACCCCAGGGTGAAAAGGAAAGGTAAATATCGGTCTTGCCCCAACATGCCCCTGATGCTTTGCATGGTCTTCGCGTGTGAGGACGCGGTAGGACTTATGGTAAAATCCTCGCATCGGTTTCCCCCATCATTCCCCCAGGAGGCATGTATGTATCTCCTCGAACGTATCAATGCCATGGTCAAAGAACAAGGGAAGGCCGTTGGCGAGAGCATCGTCAACGTGGATACCTTGCTCAATCACCGCATCGATTATCTCTTTAGTGCCTACGCGGGCGCGGTTTTGGCCCGTATCGTGCGCGAAAAACATGTGGACGTGATCCTCACCGCGGAAGCCTCGGGCATCAGCGTGGCTGTGTTCACAGCTATGACGGTGAATAACGAACAGTGGCCTCATCCCGCGTCCGTGGTTTTCGCCAAAAAGAGCCGCCCCATCACCCTGCCCGAAGGGGGCTACTATGTGGTCGACTCCTACAGTCGAACCAAAAATAAGCCGGTGCGGCTTTTTATGGGCAAACATGTTATCCAGCCCGGAGACAAGGTGTTTATTGTCGATGACTTCCTGGCCAGAGGCACCACCCTGGCAGCCCTGGGGGACCTGGTGGAGATGGCCGGGGGTGACATCGTGGCCTTTGGCGTGGTTCTGGAAAAAACCTTTGAGCATGGGCGAGATGAGGTGAAGCGTTTTGCCGCGCCCGTTTATTCCCTGGTCAAAATCACCAGCCTGGCGGGTGGAGAACTCCACCTGGCCCCACCCAGTTTATCCTGATCATGACCCCTGCTTCTCTGACTTTACGCGGCGTCACGCTGGCCTGGGGGCATCGCACCTACATCATGGGCATCCTCAACGTGACTCCCGATAGCTTTTCGGGGGATGGGTTGTTGCAGAAGGCCGACCCTGTCGCGGGGGCCCTGGCCCGGGCCCGAGCGATGTTGGCCCAAGGTGCCGATATTTTGGACATCGGGGGGGAAAGCACCCGGCCGGGCGCAGCCCCTGTGTCTGCGCAAGAGGAATTGCAGCGGGTTATCCCGGTCATTCGGGCCCTTCGGGCCGAAACCCAAGCGATCCTTTCCATCGATACCAGCAAGGCGGTGGTGGCCCAGGCCGCGCTGGACGCGGGCGCGGATATCATCAACGATGTATGGGGCCTGCGTCTGGACCCGGATATGGCTCGCGTGGCGGCTCAAGCGGACGCGCCCGTCATCCTCATGCACAATCGCTCCAACCCCAAGCACGCCTCCATCGATCCCAAACTGGGAGGACGCTATGTGGGTGTAACTTATGAGAATCTGATAGAGGATGTGAAACGAGAACTGGGGATATGCCTAGAGCTCGCACATGGTGCGGGCATCCCCGATGAACACATCATCCTGGACCCCGGCTTGGGGTTTGGGAAAACCGTGGAGCAAAACCTGGAGCTTATTCGTCGCTTGGACGAGATCAAAGCCCTGGGATATCCCCTGCTGGTGGGCGCCAGCCGCAAGTCCTTCATTGGCTATACATTGAACCTCCCTCCAGATCAACGGGCCGAAGGCGCGGCCGCGATCACAGCCCTGGCCATTGATCGGGGTGCCGACATCGTTCGGGTCCATGACGTACTCATCCACGCCCGAGTGGCCCGGATGACCGATGCCATCGTGCGTTCGAGACACCCTGCCTGAGACGATTTCTGATAACCGATGACTCTTTTTTCTTCACACCTTCGCGGCCTCCTTTTGTTCATCCTCCTTTGGGGGCTTAGCGCGTGTGCGCCTCCCCCCCCGCCTGCCACGCTTCCATCCAGTGCCATGAGGGCCGGGACTCACATCACGCCCTCCCCTGTCCAAACA
>JALWZT010000015.1:0-27269 GCA_027002405.1 Anaerolineae bacterium
GGAATTATCCGGCGCCGTTTTATAGCCCGGCGACTTCATCGCCGGGCGGGCGTGGTGGCCCCAGACCTCGGAGGTCTGCGCAGACCCTCCGAGGTCTCATGCTCACCCGCCACCTGCGTCCTATTTTTCGTCGTTATGTGGTGAGCTCTCGCTCGTGGTGACTGTTCCGAAAATAGAGCCTCGCGACGTCATTCCGAGGGAGCGAAGCGACCGAGGAATCTAGCGAAGCGCAAAAACCACGGCATGGCGCTCGCTTCGCTCGCTAGATGCCCTTCGATTCCTCAGGGCAGGCTTTCGCTCCCTTCGGTCGCTCAGCATGACGAACATCTGCGCAAATCTGCGTTCCCTTTACCTGCCACCTGCCACCTGCCACTTGCCACTTGCACTTCGTGGCTTTTTGACGCGATATGCGGTAGACTACCTTCGTCATGATCGACGACTTTTCTTATGACCGATGACGCTTACGCCCGCACGTTGCGGGAGATCTTCGCTCACATAGATAACAGCCGCAATCGCCAGCATCCTTACAATGCCGAAACCTACAATCTGGACCGGATGCGCGTTTTGGCGCGACGTCTGGGGGATCCGCAACACGCGTTCCCGTCCTTGCATATCGCGGGCAGTAAGGGCAAGGGGTCTACATCGGCCATGGTCGCGGCGGTCCTTCAGGCCGCGGGGTTTCGCACAGGGCTTTACACCTCCCCCCACCTCCATACCTTTCGCGAGCGTATACGCATCAACCACGCGCTCATCTCCCGCGAGCAATTGGTGCGTTTGTGGCACGAGATCCAACCCACGGTGCAGACCCTACCCGGCACCACCACCTTCGAAATCATCACCGCGCTGGCCTTTCTGCATTTTGCCCGTCCGCCGGTGGATTGGGCCGTTCTGGAAGTGGGGTTGGGTGGACGCCTGGATGCCACCAACATCATCCACCCCACGGCTTGCGCCATCACCCCTTTGGGGCTGGAACATACCCACCTGCTGGGAAACACCCTAGAGGCCATTGCCCGGGAAAAAGCAGGCATCATCAAACCCGGCGTGCCTGTCGTCACCGCGCCCCAGCCCCCCCAGGCCATGGCCGTGCTTGAACAAGCTGCGGACCGGGCGCAAGCCCCCTTGATTCGCGTGGGCAAAGATTGGCGCTGGCGCGTTCACCAAATCCATGCCCGCGGGCTCCAGCTTGACATTTACGGTCCACATAGTACCATTAGGGGGATACAACTTCCCCTGACCGGAGCGCACCAGGCCATCAATGCCACGGTAGCCGTGGCCCTGCTCCACACCCTGGACCTTCCTCATCTCACCCCCCAGGTGATCCGAGAAGGCCTGGCCCACACCTATTGGCCCGGCCGGCTGGAATGGCTGCCATCCCAACCCCCTGTCCTGTTGGATGCGGCCCACAGTCCCCAAAGCGCGGCGCGGTTGCGCCAGGCTTTGCCCCTTTACCCCCGGCATCGCCTCATCTTACTCTTCGGTGCCTCGGCCGATAAACACATCCCTGCTATCCTGGATGAACTGGCCCCTCAGGCCGATGCCATCATCCTCACCCGTAGCTTCCATCCCCGGGCCGCGGACCCCCAGCATCTGTTTGATCTTGTCCATGCCCGTTTCCCTCACATCCCCCATTACTTCACTCCCGATGTTGCGCCCGGTCTGGAACTTGCGTTTTCCCTGGCCCAAAAAGAAGATTTGATCCTGGTGACAGGCTCTATCTTTGTCGTCGCGGCAGCCCGAGAAGCCTGGGCCCACCGCTATCCCCATAGCCTCCCCTCCCATGATTGGGCCCACTTCCCGGAACCCATCGACGGCCAGATCACCCCTATGCGTTGAATCCCATTTGCCTATGTCCAACTATCCCCATCATCCCTTCTCGCGGCGGTTTAGCGATGAGTTTTCCTTTTTCCCTCCTTTCCCGCCCATTCCTGCCGCGGATTTTCCAGAGACCTCCCCGGATGAGGATGATTTGATCCTGGAATTCCCTGTCATTGCCTCTCGGGACATCATCCTCTTCCCTCGCATGATTGCGCCCTTGTTTGTGGGACGCGACATCTCGCGCCGCGCCCTGGAAGTAGCCCTGAACGAAGACATCCCGCTGCTGGTGGCGGCCCAACGCGACCCCACCCTGGAAAACCCCACCGGGCTTGATCTCTTCGAGATGGGCACGGAAATCGTGGTCGAGCGCACCCTGCACATGCCGGATGGCACCATCAGCGTCTTTGCCAATGGCCTTTATCGCGTGGAGATCCTGGATGTCATCCACGACCGACCTTACCTGCGGGTCCTGGGCCGCCGCATCCTTGAACAGCCTCAAGAGTTTCAGGGCGAGAACGAGATGCTGCGTCGGGCGGTCCTGGTCCTTTTCGAAAAAGTCGCGTTCTATAGCCCCATTATCTCCGATGAGATGCTCATTGCAGCCATGAACGCGGCGGACCCGGGCTGGCTTTCTGATTTCATTGCCTCGACCCTCCCCATCCCCCTGGACCGACGCCAACAGATTTTGGAATCCCTGGACCCCTTCGAGCGGCTGCGGAAAATCAGCATCTTCCTGGCCGAAGAACTGGATGTGCTGGAGCTGGAAAACCAGATCCATGAACAGGTACAACGCAAGATGGAAGATTCCCAGCGGGAATACTTCTTGCGGGAGCAAATGCGCGTCATCCAGGCGGAACTGGGCGAAGGGGACGAATTCAGCCAGGAAGTCAATGAGTTGCGAGAACGCATCGACGCTTCGGCCATGCCCGAAGAAGTGAAAGCCAAAGCCCATAAGGAACTGGCCCGCCTCAGTGCCATGCCTCCCATGGCTCCGGAAACCCATGTGGTACGGACTTACCTGGACTGGCTGCTAGACCTCCCCTGGGGCACCCCCGAAGAGGAAGAGGTGGACATCGACCAGGCCGAAGCCATCCTGGAAGCCCATCATTACGGGCTGAAAAAGGCCAAAGAACGGATTTTGGAACATATCGCGGTGCGCAAACTCGCGGGGGAACACATGCGCACGCCCATCCTCTGTTTTGTGGGCCCGCCCGGGACCGGGAAGACCTCCATGGGGAAATCCATCGCCGAAGCCTTGGGGCGCCGGTTTGTGCGGGTTTCTCTGGGCGGCGTGCGGGATGAAGCCGAGATCCGGGGTCATCGCCGCACCTACATCGGCGCGCTCCCGGGTCGCATCATCCAAACCATGCGCAATGCCGGGGTGGTGAATCCTGTCTTCATGCTGGACGAAGTGGATAAAATGGGCTATGACTTCCGCGGCGACCCCGCGGCCGCGTTGTTGGAGGTCCTGGACCCGGAACAAAATCATGCTTTCAGCGATCACTACCTGGATGTGCCTTACGATCTCAGCCACGTCCTTTTCATCACCACGGCCAACAACCCTTATCAAATCCCATCCCCCCTGCTGGACCGGATGGAGGTCATCGAATTCCCGGGGTACGCGGCGTACGAAAAACGCCTGATCGCCCGCAAATTCCTTATCCCCCGATTGCTGAAGGAACACGGCCTTGAGGACATCGGGTTGCGGGTCTCCGACGAAGCCCTGAATGAAATCATCCGCCATTACACTTACGAAGCCGGTGTGCGCAATCTGGAACGGGAACTGGCCAAGATTTTCCGCAAACTGGCCCGTCGGGTGGCCGCGGGCAAACCCGTGCGTAAACGCATCACCCCCAGCGTGGTGCACAATCTTCTCGGCCCGCGGCGTTACGAAGCTTACAAGCGGGAAGAAAAAGACCTGGTGGGCGTGGCCACCGGTCTGGCCTGGACCGAAAGCGGCGGAGATGTGATGCAGGTGGAAGCGTTGATCATGCCGGGCAAAGGGGGCCTCATTCTCACCGGTCAGTTAGGCGAAATCATGCAAGAATCCGCGCAGGCCGCGCTTTCCTACGCGCGCAGCCATGCCGCGGATTATGGTTTCGAAGACTTTGATTTCGATAAACACGACATCCATCTCCACTTCCCCGAAGGCGCCATTCCCAAAGATGGTCCCTCCGCGGGGGTGACCATTGTCACGGCCTTGGTTTCTGCCCTCACCGGTCGGCCCGTGAACCATGATATAGGCATGACGGGCGAAATCACCCTCCGGGGCCGGGTCCTGGCCGTGGGTGGGCTCAAAGAAAAACTCCTCACCGCGCATCGCAACCATCTGAAAACCGTCATCCTGCCCCAACGCAACGAAAAGGACCTGCGGGATGTGCCCAAACACGTCCTCCGCGCTTTGGACATTCAGTTCGTAAGCCATGTCGAGCAAGTCCTGGCCCTGGCCTTACTGCCCGCCGATAAGCAGGATCAGTCGCCATGAGCAATAGCTCACCACCTCACGACGAAAATGGGACGCTGATTTGCGCCAATGCTCCGCAGCGCAGATTGCCGCAGATGTTCGTCATGCTGAGCGACCGGAGGGAGCGAAAGCCTGCCCTGAGGAATCGAAGGGCATCTAGCGAGCGAAGCGAGCGCCATGCCGTGGCTTCTTTGCGCTTCGCTAGATTCCTCGGTCGCTGCGCTCCCTCGGAATGACGTTTCGTTGTCGCCTTTTCCATCGTGGCCCTATTTTTGGCGTTGTCTAGCCGACCGAAGTGGCGTCTGCCACGCCCGCCCGGCGATGAAGTGAACCTACTGAACACTGAACACTGGATGACTGATTCCTGACTCCCCTACGGAAAGATTACTTACCGTAGAGAGCGCAGAAGACGCAGACTGAACACTGATTACTGATTACTGATAACTGATCACTGATAACTGATTACTAGCTACCCCTGCTCGCGCCTAACCTCGGCCTAACAATCCTCAATCCTAATCCTGATCCTATTTACATAGCATCACTCATGATACGCACTCTCCTCGCCATCCTGGGGCTTGTCGCAGCCATTGCCATCTTCTACCTGGTCTTCCTTACAGGGAAAAGAGGGGTGAAATTCGCCACGCCCCTCAATGTCAATCTCAACGAAATTAAACCGGAGCAATGGAAGCCCTATGGCGAGGGGCTGGTGCTGGTGAATCTCGACTACGATCAAGACCCCGAATGGCTCTTCTTTTATCGGGATGAGTACACCACAGGGCAAATCGGCGGCATCATCTACGACGCCCAAAATCGCCCCCGGGGGGATGGCAGCATCAGCGTCCCCAGCCAGGTCCCGGTTTACCTGATCCCTTACAAGCTCCTCCCCGATTATCTCCCGGGCAAAAGCAATGGCTACCTGGGGGATGACTCCATCGACTACAAGGTGGCGGACGCCCAGAAGGTCCTTACCCCCACGCCCACCCCGCAGTCCGACATCACTCCCACCCCCTCGCCCAAGACCCTGCGCGGGGGACGGTTGATGGTCCGAGGTCATTTCCGCCAGCGCGTGAATCGCTTCTCCGTGCATTGGTGGCAGGGCGCGGACGTGGGCTATGGGTCGACCCTGGCGACCACGCCGGGCTGGTTCAGCCTGGACGAGGAAAACCCCAATGACTGGGGCAAATGGGAGCAAGCCCCCAAGGAGATTCGCACCTTGTGGGCATGGGAGCCCCAGATTGACCGTTCCAACATTTGCCAGGTCGCGCCCTGGAATTTGATCGGAGACCTGCAACGGGTGCCCCCCCGGTGGTATTTTGTCGCACATTACGAAGATAAAAAGCTGCGGTTTTGCTCATCCACCATCCCGACCGAGCCCGCGTTCCCAGAAGGTCAGGTCCTGGCTTATCTGCTCGATGGTCACGCGAACCGTTGGAAGGAAGGGGTTCAGCCTGTTCCTTTTTCGGATGTCGATGTGTTACGCCTGGCCGAGCCCGAAATTTTGAATACCCCGCCCGAACGCCCGGTGGTGCCGGTGGATGTGGATTTTGCCAGCCACGGCGTGATCCACAGCATGCGCTGGCTGGTGGAGATGATCCCTCCCTCCAGCATCAAAGACCCGGTGCGTTGGCGCATCATCCGCGCGGAAGACCGATAATTCCCCCTTTAACCCTCATGCCATGCCTGCCAAACTCACTCCCGACACAGTACGCGACGCCATCAAAGCCGGGCCTGAGCCCAAAACCATCCTTTTAGGAGCTCGGGCCACGGTGCGGAAGATCGCGGAAGCCCTGATCGCGCTGGCTAACGCCAGCGGGGGATTGGTGATCCTGGGGGCCACCAACTCCCGCAAGATCGTGGGCCTGGAAGACCCCGACATGGCCCGAGAGCAAATGGCCTCGGCCGCGCTGTTGCCCACCCCGCCCTTGATCCTGCCCATGCCCCAGGTGGTCTCGGTGGATGGGAAGCACCTGTGTGTGGCCCAGGTGCCGCCCGGCCTGCCCCATGTTTACAGCGTTCGGGGCCAGTATCTGGTGCGTTCGGGCCGAGATATCCGCCCCCTGATGCCCCACGAACTGCGGGCCCTGCTCCTCAATCGCAGCGAAGCCAGCTTTGAATCTCAAATCCCCCGGGGAGCCACCCTGCAGGCCCTGGATGAAGAACGGGTGCAGGCCTACCGGGAATTGCTGGACCTGCCTCCATCCGAGGATATCCACGATGTGCTGCTCAGCCAGGGCTGCCTGGCCGAAACCGAAAAGGGGCTACGCCCCACCATGGCCGGATTGCTCCTTTTTGGCAAAAACCCCCAACGCTGGTTGCGTTCTGCGGAGATCACAGGGGTGCGATACGCGGGCCCGGTGATGAGCGATGATTTCATCCGCGAGGATATCCGCGGGGTACTGCCCGAACAAATTCGCCGGGCCGAGGCTTTTGTCAACGCAAACATGCGCCGAGGCATGCGGATCCGGGGGCTGGAACGGGAGGAAGTCCCCGAATATCCCATTTCGGTGGTGCGCGAGGCCATTGTCAACGCGGTGGCCCATCGCGACTACAGCATCCGCGGGGACAATATCCGGGTTTTCATGTTCAGTGATCGGCTGGAGGTCTATTCCCCCGGCCGTTTGCCCGGGCACATCACCCTGGAAAATATCGTGGATGAACGCTACAGTCGCAATGAGGCTATCGTGCAGGTTTTGGCCGATATGGGGTTCATCGAACGCCTGGGATATGGCATTGACCGCATGATCCGAGTCTGTAAGGAAGAGGGATTGCCCCCGCCTGCATTCGAAGAAACCAGCGCGGGATTCAAAGTGACCATTTACAGCCGGGCCGAAACCCTGGTGGGTGCGGGCCCGCCTCCGGACCTCTACGCCCATCTGCAATTGAACCCCCGGCAGGAAAAAGCGCTGGCTTTCTTGCAGAAGCATCGTCGCATCACCAATCGTGATTACCAGGCCCTATGCCCCGAAGCCAGCCCCGAAACGTTGCGCCGCGACCTGGCCGATATGGTCAACAAAGGGTTGCTGCTGAAGATCGGCCAAAAACGCGCGACGTTCTACATCCTCAAATAGTCCAACGGCAGGCGCGCCCGCGCGGATACGGACGAAAATGGGAACGCAGATGCACGCTGATGCTTCGCGACGCTGATTCACACTGATGACTGATAACTGATCACTGATTACTCCTGATCACACCCAACGTGGACCTGGCAGTCCTCAATCCTAATCCTAATCCTAATCACAGTCCTTCCAGGAGACATCATGTCCTTACTCGATACCCTAAACCAAGACCTGAAAACCGCGATGAAGCGCGGGGACGACGCGGCCAAACGGGCCCTGCGCGGGGTCAAAGCGGCCATCACCCGAGCGGAAAAGGAAAAAGGGAACCGCCCCCTGACCGATGACGAGATCCTCGCGGTGTTGCGCAAGCAGGCCAAACAACGCCAGGATAGCATCGCCGCGTACCGCCAGGCCGGCCGTGAAGACCTGGTGGCAGAAGAGGAAGCGGAACTGAAGGTGATCGAAGCCTACCTGCCCCAACTCATGAGCGAGGAGGAAATCCGGGCCGTGGCCCAACAGGTGATTGCACAGGTGGGGGCCACAGGCCCGCGCGACATGGGTAAGGTCATGAAGCCCCTTATGGCCCAGCTCAAAGGCAAGGCCGATGGCCGCCTGGTGAATCAAATCGTACGCGAATTGCTCCGTCCATAATGAGCCTCCCTCCCCCGGATCCCATTCCCGGCCCCCGGCCCAGTTTCCTGCAACGGGTCAGCCATGACCCCGCGCGCTGGCGCGCGCGTTTGCGGCAGGCTTTCTTTTTCCTGATCATCGGGCTGGTCATCTTTGTGGTCCAGGTGGTGGATTTCCCGGGCGTGGGGGCCATTCAGGTGGAGGTGGGCCAGCCCAGCCCCAAAACCGTGATCTCCCCCATCTCCACCAATTACACCAGCGAGGTGCTCACCCAGGAAGCCCGGGAAAACGCACGGCAAAGCGTGCCCCCGATTTATGATCTCCCCGATACCCACGTAGCCCGACGCCAAGTCGCTCGGGCCCATGATGTCATCACCTTCATTAACCTGGTGCGAGATGACCCCTACGCCACCCGCGAGCAAAAAATCGCGTCCCTGCAAGCGATCCCCGACCTCCATCTGACGAAAGAGCAAGCCGCGACCATCCTGGACCTGAGCAACGAAGCCTGGCAACAGGTGACCACAGAGGCGCTGCGGATTTTGGAAACGTTGATGCGCCAGGAAATCCGGGAAGGGGAAGAACAAAAAGTCCGCCGCACTGTGCCTTCTATGATCCCTCTGCAACTGGATGAACAACAGGCAGAGGCAGTGGAATCGTTGGTTTCGGGGCTCATCGCGGCCAATACCTTTTTTAATGAGGAAGCCACAGAAAAGGCCCGGCAAGATGCCGCAGAAAAGGTGCAGCCGGTCCAACGCACTATTGAAGCGGGTGAAGTGATTCTCCGGGAGGGCGAGATCGTTACGGACCTGGATATCGAGGCGTTGAAGCAAATCGGTATGTTGCATCGCACCCGCACCTGGCGCGATTATGTGGCCGCGTTGCTGCTGACCCTTATCTTCGACGGCCTTTTTGGGGTCTTCGTCCATAAACAGCGCCGGGGTTTTTGGGATGAGAACCTGCCCCCCTTGCTCCTGGCTGGCATTTTTACCCTTTTCCTTTTGGCGGCCAAATTGATTATCCCCATGCATCCCATGTTTGGGTACACCTTTCCTTTGGCCAGCATGACCATGTTGATCGGGTCTCTGATCGACCTGCCCATCGCGGTGTTGGCCACCGCGATACACACCATTCTCATTGGTCAGTTCACAGGGAGCGGCCTGGAATTGATGGTTTATCTTTTTGCAGGAGCTCTGGTGGGAGCCCTGGCCCTGGGCAAAGCGGAACGATTAAACAGTTTTGTGCGGGCCGGGCTTTGGGTGATCGTGACCAACCTATTCCTGATGTTGGCTTTTCGCCTGCCTTTGATCCAGGCCCTGGATAACCAAACCCTTATCGAAATGGCTTTTTCCGGCGCGATCAACGGCATCTTTGGCAGCAGCTTCACCCTGGTGATCTTCTATCTTCTCGGGCAAGTGTTCGGCGTGACCACCAGTCTGCAATTGTTGGAAATCTCTCGCCCCAACCACCCCTTGTTACGCCAATTGTTGCTGAAAGCCCCTGGGACCTATCATCACACCTTGATCGTCAGCAACATGGCCGAAGAAGCCGCGGTGGCCATTGGTGCGGATTCCCTGCTGACCCGGGTGGGGAGTTATTATCACGACATCGGGAAAATTGTACGCCCCTTCTTCTTCATCGAAAATAACACCGACGACGAAAATCCCCACGACCGCATTGACCCTTATACCAGCGCCCGCATCATCATCAGCCACGTGCCCGACGGCGTGGAGCTGGCCGAAAAATATCACATTCCACCGGCCGTCATCGACTTTATCAAGGAACATCACGGCACCACTCGGGTGGAATACTTCTATCACAAGGCCGTGCAAATGGCCCACGATCCCCACGAAGTCGATGAGCGTGCCTTCCGTTATCCCGGCCCCAAGCCGCGCACCCGCGAAACCGCCATCCTGATGCTCGCGGATAGCTGCGAAGCCACGGTGCGGGCGCTCCGCCCCCGCAGCCAGGAGGAGATGCTCGACGTCATCCGCAGCGTGATCAATCGCCGATTGATGTCGGGCCAATTAGATAACAGCCCCCTCACCTTGCGAGAGCTCACCTTGATTGCCCAGGCCTTCGTGAGGGTGCTGCAAGGCATCCACCATCCCCGGATCAAATACCCGGGCGAAGAAAAATCAAACCACGAAAACGCGGCCGCCTCCGCCTCCCCCCAAGCTGCACTCAGGGGGAGCGAAGGAAGGAATCAGTAATCAGTCATCAGTAAGCAGTGTTCAGTTGACTCTGCGTCCTCTGCGTTCTCTGCGGTAAGTAACCTTCCTGCAGGGGAGTTAGGGATCAGGCATCCAGTGTTCAGTAGGTTGGCTGTTTCTTGGTGTTCTTCGTGGTTAAAGACTGGAGTCTGGCGAAACTTATTTCGGTCGCTTTTCACGCCATTTTTTGACACGAATTAAACGAATTTGGCGAATTTTTCTTATTCTTTTTCGTGAAATTCGCGTTCATTCGTGTCAAAATCAAAAAACGCCAGTGTCCAGTTACAAGGTTGGAGGCAGATTCGCGGAATGCCACCATTCGAAGTGGTCCCGGTCCAACACCTCGTGGGAGGGCATGGGGTAGTAAATGAGCTCATCCATGTTGCCGATATAGAGCCCCGTCTGAATGGTGCGATAAGGATGTTCGACGGAGTGAGTGCGGTCCACCATCTTGGTATGCACCCGTTTACTTCTCAGCGCGACCAGGGCATCCCGCAGGACGGGGATGAAATCATAAGGCAAGTCGCCGATCTCCCCATGTTCCGGGTCCTGGTCCAGATTGCCCAGGATGAGGTCCAGATACGCGATGGCCGGGAAATTGATGAGGTTATCGGGGTCGTGGGTGAGGAATTTGTAGAAGGCCACCGGGTCCAGGGTGCTGGCTACCAGGACCGATACCGGCGCCAGTTCCTGATAGAGATAGTAATTATGCCGATACTCGGGGAAGTCTTTGCTTTTTTCCAGGGCCAAAACTTTGCCATAGCGGGTGGCCAGATAAAGCTTGCCCATCACCGAGGTGGGGACATGTTCTAAAACCCGATAGGTGCTCACATACACCGATTTTTTGGGCCGGCCATCGGGATGAGGCACGCAACGGGCCATGGCCTCATCAATACGGAAATAAGGATGCCGGAATTCCGGGTCGAGCTCAATAAAAATCGCCTGCTCCGCGTGTTTTTTCTTGTCACCCACGGTGTAGTATTCACCAAATGCTTCCGGCGGCAGCATGGAAACAATGAGTGCCTCGGGGATCAAGGAAAGATAAAGGTATCGTTGGGACATTGTCGGCCTCCAGAGGGCAGGAGCGGAATCGATTTTTTTCGTAATTTGAATTCCCAAATGCAAGGGTATTATAACCTTGAGCTTATGGTTGTTCCAAATGAGCTTGTAAAATGCGCAAAGCCCGTTGCAATCGGCGCAAGGATTCCTCCCGGCCCAAAGCAACCAGGATGGGAAACAGAGGTGGGGTGACCTTTTTACCGGTCAAAGCCTGGCGGATGGGCGCGAACACTTGCCCGGCTTTCCAGCCTCGGGTTCGGGCCAGAGCCCGCAAGGTCTGTTCCAGAGTAGCTTCATCCCACGCGGCCACGGCTTGCAGCTCGTCGATGATGGCGTGTAAGATGGTCACGGTTTCCTGCGGGGTGGTCTTACGAGGGACCAAACTCAGGGGGTCGCCCAGGTCCACCTCATCCACATAAAGGTAATCCACCAGGGGAGTGGCATCGATAAGCCGCTTGATACGCTCCTGAATGGCAGGAATCAGGACCTTGAGGCGTTCATCCTTAGCCAGTTCCTCTTGAGGAATGCCCAGGTCGCGACTCAGGAAAGGGAGCAGGCGTTGATGGAGGGCTTCGGGACTGAGCTTGCGAATGTAAACCCCGTTCATCCAATCCAATTTTTCGGCCGGAAAACGGGCGGGCGCGGGGTTGATATCTTTCAGATCAAAGTGTTTAATCGCAGTTTCTTTGTCATAGATTTCCGTATGATCATCGAGGGACCAGCCGATGCCGCTGAGGAAGTTGAACATGGCCTCGGGCAGGTATCCCAGTCCGGGGTATTGATGCAACATGACCGGAATGGTGGTGCCATCGGGAGTGGTCAGTTCTCGCTTGCTGATCTTCCCCTTGCCCGAGGGTTTGAGGATGCTGGGGGTGTGGGCGAAGACCGGAAGCTCCCAACCGAACGCGTGGTAAAGGTGCACATGCAAGGGAGCCGAAGAGATCCATTCCTCCCCCCGGATCACATGGGTGATGGCCATGTCGTGGTCATCGACCACCACGGCCAGGTGGTAGGTGGGGAAGCCATCGGCTTTGAGCAGCACGGCATCTTGCAGTTCGGCATTCTGGAAAGTGACCTGACCTCGAATCACATCATGGAAGGTGACTTGCCCTTCCAGGGGAACGGCCAGACGCACGACCCATGAGCGGCCTTCGGCTTCTTTGGCGGCCCGTTCTTGAGGGCTCAACCAACGGCAACGGCGGTCATAGCCGATTTTTTCTTTCCTGGCCTGTTGCTGAGCCCGCATTTCGGCCAGTTCGTCGGGGGTGCAATAACACCGATAGGCATGGCCGTGCTCCACCAACCAATCCGCGGCTTGCTGGTATTTTTCCAGGCGTTGGGATTGGATGTAGGGTCCGTAAGGCCCGCCCACATCCGGGCCTTCGTCCCAATCCAGGCCCAGCCAGCGTAGCCCCTCGATGATCTTTTCCACCGCGTCGGGCACATAGCGTTTGCGGTCGGTATCTTCGATGCGTAGGATGAATTGACCGTGGGTATGCCGGGCGTAGAGCCAGGCAAAGAGCGCGGTACGCGCACCACCGATGTGCAGGTAACCGGTCGGGCTGGGTGCGAAACGGGTACGGGCAGGTTGGGTCATGAATGGAATATCTCCTCGAGATGGCGAAGTTGGGCCACCCCCTGTTCCTGGGCGCATGCTTCGATGGCGTCGAACATGGTTCGCACATGCTCAATCAGGCGTTGGGCCTGGGGGGTCAGCCGGGCCCCGCCGCCGCCACGGCCGCCGATGGTGGTTTCTACCAGGGACATGCCCAGGCGTTCCTCCATCTCGTGGATGCGCTGCCAGGCTAACCGATATTGGATATGCATGGCTTTGGCCGCGGCGCTGATGGACCCTTCCTTGGCGACTGTTTCCAGCAGGTGCATACGCCAGGGACTGATGGCCACTTCACCCTCCGCGGTTTCCAACCAGATGTTGATATGAATGGAGAAGGGGGGTTGTGTTTCCATCATGCACTTTTCGCTAAGGCGTCGTCTCCCCGCCAGGGCAAAGGCTGACCCTGGTCATTGAGCAGCAAAGGACGGGTTCCATGCAAGATATTCTCCGCGTTGATCACGCATTTGGCCACATCCTTCCGCCCCGGGATCTCATACATGACATCCAACAGCACGTTTTCCACGATGGTACGCAGTCCTCGGGCCCCGGTTTTATGGCGCATGGCTTTTTGAGCCACCGCGCGCAGGGCTTCTGGGGTAAAGACCAGTTCCACCCCATCCAGGGCCAACAAGCGTTGATATTGGCGCACCACCGCGTTTTTGGGCTGGGTAAGGATCGCGATGAGCGCATCTTCATCCAGGGGTTCCAGGTTCACCACCACAGGCAGGCGCCCCACAAATTCGGGGATCAACCCAAAGGCCAACAGGTCTTCGGGGCTTACCTGGGCCAGGAGTTCGGTACGGCGTTTTTCCAAGGCCGCTTTTTCCATGGGCGCGCCACCAAAGCCCAGACGGCCTTGAGCCCCCACCCGTTGGGCGATGATCTCTTCGATCCCGGCAAACGCGCCCCCGGCAATGAACAGGATATTGGTGGTATCAATGGCGATAAGTTCTTGCTGAGGGTGTTTGCGTCCGCCCTGGGGGGGCACCGTGGCCACCGTACCTTCGATGATCTTCAACAGGGCCTGTTGTACCCCTTCGCCCGAAACATCCCGGGTGATGGAGGGATTGCCGCCCGATTTGCGGGCGATCTTGTCGATCTCATCGATGTAGACAATGCCGATCTCCGCCCGCTCCACTTGCCAATCCGCGGCCTGAAGCAAACGGACCAGGATGTTTTCGACATCATCCCCCACATAACCCGCTTCGGTGAGGCTGGTGGCATCCGCGATGGTGAAGGGCACATCCAGGATGCGGGCCAGGGTCTGGGCCAGCAAGGTCTTCCCGCTGCCCGTGGGCCCCAGGAGCAGGATGTTGCTCTTTTGCAGCTCCACGTCATCGGTTTCCTGACCCCAGATGATGCGCTTATAGTGGTTGTATACCGCGACGGAAAGGACCTTTTTGGCTCGATCCTGCCCGATCACATAATCATCCAATCGACGGACCAGGTCCTGGGGGGAAAGCACCCGGTCCATGCTCAAGGTCACGGCCGGCTTTTGCTGCGCGGTGGGGGTGACGCCTTCCTCCTCCAGGATTTCCACGCATAACCCCACGCATTCATCGCAGATATTGACCCCATCGGGGCCGGCGATGAGTCGATGGACTTCTTCTTCAGACCTGTGGCAGAAGGAACAATAATGAGTCATCGTCAGTCTTGGTGCTCCAACATGGGGTCCGGTTCGCCGAAGATATGATCAATGATGCCGTATTCCAACGCTTCCTGGGGATGCATGTAGTGGTCGCGCTCAAAATCTTTTTCGATGCGTTCCATGGTCTGGCCCGTGTGTTTGGCCAGGATGTAGAAGTTCGCGTTTTGCAGGCGTTCCAGCTCTTTGAATTGAATGCGCACATCGGGCGTGTACCCCTGGGCCCCACCCCCCGCGGGATGCATGTGAATGGTGCTGTGGGGCAGGGCGTAGCGTTTGCCCTTTTCGCCCGCGGCCAGCAAGATGGTGGCCATGCTGGCTGTGATGCCCACCGCCCAGGTGGAGACCGGGGCCTGGATCATTTGCATGGTATCGTAAATAGCCAGGCCCGCGTACACGTGCCCGCCCGGAGAGTTGATGTAAAGCTGGATGTCTCGTTCCGGGTCCACATGGTTGAGGTAAAGCAATTGGGCAATGATGCTATTGGCAACCTGATCGTTAATAGGGGTTCCCAGGAAGATGATGCGTTCTTTAAGCAGCAGGGAATAGATATCCATGGCGCGCTCGCCACGCCCTGTCTGCTCGATGACCATAGGGATAAGGGATTGGGGGATCATGGTGTTTTCGGAGTTCATAGGATCAAAGTATGAAGGAATGGATATATTTTTGTAACTATACACGTACCCTCTCATAGCAAGGCAAAAACCACTAAGGACACGAAGGACACGAAGGCACAAAGGGAAAAATAAAAAATTTTCTTCGTGTCTTTGCCTCTCCCCCTGCGTGCGGGGGGAGCCGGAGGGGGGCCTTTGTGCCTTCGTGGTAAAAACGTCTTGCAGAAGGAGCTGTATAGTTACTACATTTCTCTGCGTCCTCCGTGTCTCCGTGTTGAAAAACCTTTTTGCAGTGCATCCATCACTGATTACTGATCACTGATGGCTGATAACGGATCACTGACGCTTTCCGTGTCATCCTGGCTTCCTTCTTCCGAAGCGATCTCATGTTGACCGGGTTCAGGAACCTCTTCACCCCGGAGCAAAGCCTTAAGAAAACGCAAAGCCTTGCGACGTAAGACCACCTTTCGGACATGATCTCGGTAAGCAGGTTTCTCTTTCAAACTCTGAAGAAGCTCTTGCTTTGTCTCCTCTTCCAGATCGCTATCCCGGATAGTCTGTTCCATTTCGGCATCACTGACCGGGAATTGTTCCGCTTCCCCGATGGCCTCTAAAATAAGTTCGTTTTCCAAGCGTTCCCGGGCATGGGGCTTCAGTTCCTCTTGATATTCATCCCAACTCTTGCCTTGCAACTTCAGCAATTGCTCGGTGGATTCGATGCCGTAAGTATAATAAATTTTCTCTCGTTCTTTCGCCAACGTTTCTATTCCTTGGGTCAGGATCGCGGGCGAATATCGGAAGGTGGCTTCTCCCCGGAGTTTTTCAAAAAGTTCAACTAAGGCCTTCTCTTCGTTTTCGCGAAGGGTTACTGCGCGGACGTTTGCGGCAATCGCGTCCTTCAGGTCCTCAACGGTTTCGAACTCGGTGTTTTCGGCCACCAGGTCATCGGTCAATTCGGGCAGTTCTTGGGTCTTCACACCAAGGACTTTCACATGGAAGGTGGCGGTTTTACCAGACCATTGACCGATACCCTCGGGGAAGGTAATGGTAAAGGTTTTTTCTTCGCCCGGTTCCATGCCCACAATGGAAGCATCAAACTCAGGGGACAGGGTGGGATTCGATTCATTGGGCATAAACTCCCACTCCTTCTCATCCAACACAGACTCCTTCCCCCCTTCTGTCTCCATCTCCATGCTCATGCTTAACGTCACCAGATCGCCGTACTGGACAGGCCGTTCAACCGGCCGCCATACTTTATTTCGATCACGGAGTTCTTGCAATCCCTGGTCCACCAGCCGCAGCACGTCCGCTTCGTCCACAGGCTCGGCCTGGATACCGGTATGGCGGTAGTCGCCCAAGGTGACTTGGGGCTGCAGCGGAACAGCAAACTCGTAAATCAACGGTTCCAATTCCATATCGCGGAGATAGCCCAATGAGAAAAGGGCATCCTCCCTATCTACCATGTCCACAGCTTCCTGATAAATCTCATTGACGATATCTTTGGCTATCTCTTGCACAAGCGCCTTTCGGCCCAGGCGGGCAATGATAAGCTGGATGGGCGCTTTGCCTGGGCGAAAACCGGGGATTCGCATTTTGCGCCCATATTTTTTGGCCAATTGACGCAATCGGGGCTCGATTCGATCTTGAGGCACTTCCACGTGTAGCAGAAGTTCATGACTATCTTCGAGGATCTGCTGAGTGATTTTGAGTTCGGACATAAAAAATACCTTTTGTTTTTGAAGTTTGGAGTTTGACATAGCATTGTAGCATAAATAGGCTCAAAGGTAGAAAGGCGCGAGGGTGTGAGTTCAAGAAGAAAGGATGCATATCCTTCCGAAAGCCCAACGGCTGTGGTACAATAGCGTTCATGACCCTTCCCACATCCTCGCCCTCGGATCCACTGCTGAATGCCCTACGCCAGGGGGTTCGGCAATTGATGCGCGATTTTCCGGCAGCGTATTGGCGCGAGCTGGATGAAGCCCAGGCTTATCCCACTGAGTTTATGCGGGCCATGACCGAAGCGGGCTATTTGGCCGCGCTGATCCCGGAAGTCTATGGCGGCGGGGGAGTAGGCATTACCGAAGCTTCGGTGATTCTGGAGGAGGTGAACCGGGCCGGGGGGAATGCGGCCGTGGGCCATGCCCAGATGTATACCATGGGCGTGCTCCTGCGCCACGGCTCGGAGGCGCAGAAACAAACCTACCTGCCCCCCATCGCCCGGGGCGAGCTGCGTTTGCAAGCTTTTGGTGTGACTGAGCCCGATGCCGGCAGCAACACCCTCAACATCCGCACCACAGCCGTGCGCCAGGGGGATCATTACCTCATCAACGGACAGAAGGTATGGACCTCCCGGGCCCAGTATTCCGACTTGATGATCCTTCTGGCCCGTACCACGCCCAAGAACCAGGTGAAAAAACGCACAGAAGGCCTTTCTGTGTTTTTGGTGGATATGAGAGAAGCTCTGGGGCGAGGGATGACCATAGAGCCCATCCCCACCATGATCAATCATCATACCACCCAAGTCTATTTCGACAACCTGAAAGTCCCGACCGAAAACCTGATCGGCGAGGAGGGACAAGGGTTTCGGTATATTCTTTCGGGCCTCAACGCGGAGCGCATCCTCATCGCCGCGGAATGCATCGGCGATGGCTACTGGTTTATTGAAAAAGCCCGGGACTATGCCAACCAGCGAGTCGTCTTTGATGTCCCGATTGGCGCGCATCAGGGGATTCAGTTCCCCATTGCCCAGGCATATGCCCAACTGCGGGCCGCGGACCTGATGCGTTTTGACGCGGCCCGGCGCTATGATGCCGGAGAAAAGGTGGGGCCAGAAGCCAACATGGCCAAATACCTGGCTGCCGAGGCCTCGTGGCAAGCGGCCAATGTGGCCATGCAGACCTTTGGCGGCTTTGGCTTTGCCAGGGAATACGACGTCGAACGCAAATTTCGCGAAACCAAGCTGTATCAGATCGCCCCCATCTCAACCAATCTCATTCTGGCTTACCTCGGCCAGCATGTCCTCAAAATGCCCCGATCCTATTGACGGGGACGCCCCATTGAATCTCTTCCCACAGCCCATCGAATCCTTCCACTGCACGGAGACACCATGACTTTTCTCTCTCGTACCAAAGAAAACATCTTTATCCGTTTGCTGCGTGAACAAGCCGAAGTCCTGCAACGCGGGGCCCAGGCCCTGGAACGCTTCGTTCATGACGGCGACCCCAACGACGCGGAGATTGTGGAAATAAGCGAAAAGCAAGGGGATGAAATCCGTCGCATTCTCATCGACGAGTTGCATCAAACCTTTGTGACCCCCTTTGACCGGGAAGATATTTTTGAGCTTTCCCTCTATCTGGACGATGTCCTGGATTATTGCTACACCACCATTCAAGAGATGCGTTTGTTGGACGTTTCTTCAGATAAATTTTTGCAAGAGATGGTGGTACGGGTGCGGGAGGCCGCAGATGAATTACTCCTGGCCATGCAGCGTCTGGAACGCAACCCCATGGTGGCGCTGGACCATTCCCGGCGGGCCAAGCATCGGGAAAATCAGGTGGAACGCCTCTATCGCCAGGCGATTGCAGAGCTCTTCGACGGCCCCGAGAATGTGCACCACGTCATGATGATGCTACGTACCCGGGAGGTCTACCGCCATGTGTCCAATGCCGCGGATCAAGCAGACCAGGCCGCCAATGTCATCGGCAAAGTGGTCATGAAAATGACCTGATTCTGTGTCTGTAAATAGGATTAGGATTGAGGATTGTTAGGCCGAGATTAGGCGCGAGCAGGAGTAATCAGTCATCAGTTATCAGTAATCAGTTAGAGGAATCCAGCGAAGCGCAAAAAACACGGCATGGCGCTCGCTTCGCTCGCTAGATGCCCTTCGGTTCCTCAGGGCAGGCTTCGCTCCCTTCGGTCGCTCAGCATGACGAACATCTGCGCAAATCAGCGCTGCGAAGCATCTGCGCAAATCTGCGTTCCCATTTTCATCGTTATGTGGTGCGCTCTCGCTCGTGGCGCCTGACCAAAAGATCAAGGTCCTGAACGGGAAAGAAGGGTCTGGCATACCTTCTCGAAGTCTGTTGAAGACAAAGCGTCTAATCGCAACGTATACACAGGTTGGTTGAGATACTCATAGCGCGGGGGCACCTGAAGAACCACGGTCTGGGTTGGTTTCTGGCAGGTCACACCTTTCACATCTCCCCAGGGAATCACAACGCCCCCGCGGACGTCATGAATGCCCTCATCATCCATGATCACCACCGGCCGAAAGGTGGCATGGCCCCACAGCAAAGTCAGGCCCAGGGCCAGAAGCAGGCTCAGTATCCCCGCGGGGACGCTGAATTTGCGGCTCACATAGAGCAGGGGCATCCCGGGCAGCATTTGGTCGAGGGAAGGGGCCAGGAGCAAATAGAACCCCATCCCCCAGAAGAAAAGGAGAAAAAGCCCCATCTTCAGGCTTGAACGCAGGGTGGCATGAAAAGCAAGAGGGTCCATCTTAGTAACCGTCTAAAAATTAGTTTCCGTTTTTGTGCTCATCGACTGAAGTCGAACACTTAAGGCCTACGGCCAGACCCCCTCTTTCATCTCCCCCGCAAGCGGGGGAGAACAGCGGAAGGGGATCAGATGACGGCCTCCGCCGTCCAAAACGGCAACAAAAGGGGTCGCCGAAGGGCGACCATTGGCGCGAAGCGCCTCCATAGGCACGAGTTTACTCGGCAAGTGTTGCGGCAGAAAAAGGGAAGTTATTTCTGGACGCTCACTTATCGCATACCGAAACAGGGATCAGGCACTTCGCTGATGGTATTCGTGCAAAAGCTTTTGGCATACTTGTTGAAATTGATGCCTGGGTAGATAAAGAAGGGGGGCATCCAGGATATCCTCAGCTTGAAATCCCAAAGTTTTATCCAGCTTTTCGATGGAAGCATAGCGTTGAGGGGAAAAAACCTGAATGTGAATGATGCCCTGTTCCCCATCGCAGGTTATGGAGCGGATGTCCGACCAGGGGATGGTGACGGTCAGCCCGACTTTGGGCAGATGCACTCCCTCCTCATCCACAATAAGCATGGGATGGCGGAAACCGATCAGAAGGATCCCCAGGGCGCCCGTGCCCAGGATGGCAATGGCCCATCCGGCCAGGCGTCGGATCAAGGCCTTATGTTCATGGGGCCAGAGGATCATAAGCACGCCCAAAAGGATGATCCCCAACAACAATAGCAAAAGCTTTGCCCGGGCCTGCCAGGGCATCCGAACAGACCACCTTTGTGAAGACGAGGTGCGAGGCATGGGTTACCATCCTCCTGAAACCTGATATTGAGGCTGATTGCCCTGTTGGAAAAGCCGAAGAGCGGCAGAGACCCCATCGGCAACGGGTTGGACAATGTAAGTATCCAGGCCTCGGATGCGGCGATTTCCTGGAGGGTGTCATGTGTAAAGAACATGACTTCGGGCTCCCTGGGCATTTAATCCATCTTCATCAAGAAACGGCTCCAACATCCAGATTTCAGGGCCTAAACACCCCAGAATGCTCCATTGATCCATGAAATGGTGAAAATTCCGCCCGAGGACCCTCCCTGTGTCATCTGGGTCGTCATGAGAAAGGTACTTCACACGACCATCTCGTAAATCGATGGCCACACAATCACCATTTCCAACCTCTAAAAATGGAAAGGCCTGGGCTGCTAATGAGAGGACATCAGGGTAATCGCTCTTTATCCAGGCCCTTTCCTGGGGGCTCAGAGCATCGATGTCCACAAGGCAATCCTGCAATCCTGGCAATGTTTTCAATGAAAGGCCCAATCGAATCCCGCCATATGCGCGAGGGAAATGGAACTCCGCCACATCCAATGGATTGGGCCAATCCCAACTGAATTGAATATGCTGGGAAAAGGTTGCAAACATATGACGAAGCTGAGGGGGAATGGGGTGTTTCAGATGGGTCTCGATATCAGCAAGATCGGATTCCGAAGCGGGAGGAGCTATCTCCAGGGGACTGATCACCCCATTTTTGTTCCAGCAAGCTGTCAAAATATCACACCAATGTTCAACCCACGCGTCGTAAGGTTCTATGGAAGGCAGGTTGCTGAGGAATTCCTTTTTCGAGGAATGGCGTGGATGGAAAACGATCCGTTGCGGTGGTTTGCGAAAAGACCACTTCATGTGAGCGATGGCACCAAAGGGGGGATAGAAACAAAGGTTAGGCTAATGTCCAGGCTTCGTGGCGAATCCCAGGAAGTTCAGGATACCAGGCCACGTCGAAGGCGTCAATTGGGAAACAAATTGGCGATAAAAACCGGGTAGCATAGAAGCAATTTGTTCGGGATGGGCCTGAGCAAAGCTCCGTAAGGCCCCGGGCCCATGAATGTATGGCAATCGTTCCAACAGATATTTATTCATTTGGCCATGAACCGTACTCCCGCCAAGCTGCATCCATTTGCCATGAATCGCTCTCAAAAAACCAGTGTTTTTATTCGAAATGAGAACAGTCGGCCCCGAAGGATCGCCCCCTAAAAATTTAGGATGGAGGTGATGGGCATTGAATTGAGAAGAAAATGGCTTGTAGGGCATGGGATTTTTCCAAGCCCAGTGGATAAATCTATTCCCGGTAAAGGTGATCCCCATATCAGCAATCGAAGCAATCATGCCAACTTGTTGCGCTATCTGATGGACCCCCCCTTCGATTGAGTCAGGCAAGACAATATCGAGGCCTCCTTCATAGATCATTTGGCTCAATCCGCTCACGGTTCCCGAAATCGTTTTTGTCGCGCCAAAGAATTGCCCTCCCCATTCACCCAACAGGGAACTCCCTGTTCTTTGTGCTATCGCTGCCCCTGTACCGGATCCGAATGTAGCTATAGACCGAATCGCCGAGCCGATGGAACCCGCACCTACGCCGATCATGGCTCCTTTGAATGTATTGCCCAGCACACCGTCCATCAAAGGGTATTCTGGCGAGGCTGCATTGATGGTCATCGTAATGCCACCAGCAGCCACTGCGCCGGCAATAATAGGTGCGGCCAGTCCCCCTGTCGCTGCAGTGGCAATGCCGGCTGCAAGAACGGCCCCTCCCAAAGCAATCTCATCGCGGTGGTCCTCAATGAAATCCCAGGCCGTGCCAATAGCACCACCAATCCAACCCAAGATCCCTTCCTCTTCTCCCTCGGCGGCGCCCTGTTCCTCCTCCGTAGCGCCAGCGTCAGGTCTTATCTCTCCCACCCCATCCATGCGGAAAGGACGGGCAGCTTCATCTTCGGCTTCACGCAACACTTGAATAATTTGCAGAGTCACTCTCTGCGATTCCAACAATGCGTCGGCCAGGCGTTGAAGCGCTGGAAGCACATCGTTGTTCATTTCTTGAAAGAATGCATCAGCTCCGTGTCCCACCCAACCTCCATTGTGGAGTGCTTGCACATGCCTGCGCAAACGTTGGATGAGCATCGATGTCTGTTCTGACTGTCGGCCGAAACGGACTGATATATCTTCCAATGTCTCATACCGGGCCTGGATGAGAGGAGCCGCCATGGATGAAACCCCCAACCAAACGTACCGAGATTATGTCTTAAGATTAAGGATAACAATTGGACTGTGAAGCCATTCGCAGATTTGGGACAGCTACTCTGAACCGTAGTGGGGGGATCAAGAAGTTTTCCCACCGCCCAGTTGTTGCATGGTTAAGACGGTTTGGCCAGTTTGTTTCTCGAACTGTTCAACCAGCGTTTGAAGACTCTGGCCTAATGTCTTGGCCATAGATAAGGACATATTCATCACCAGTGAAGTCTGACCGTTGGTCTGAAAAACAATGTAGGCATCCGTTGCTCCCAAGCCACTGACAAAACCATTGACATAGATGCTTGGGGCCTTTTCAAAAGCCTCTTGTGCTACCTGGTGTAGTTCTTGCACGTGGTTTGCCATCATGTTGCTTCCTTTTATTAAAATGAGATGAACTGGAAAAGTAATGGATGGTCTCAGCAATGATATTGTTTCTTTTTGCGACTTAATCAACTAAAACCTTATGTAATTTCATTATACCCTAAGACACACAGACAAGTTGGAAGATTGTTGGAAAATTCGATGAAAAACCACAGGCCGGGTTGGTTGCGGGGGCTGCGGTTTCGTTTTATAATCCCTGACTATGTCCACACACCCTCTTTTTCCCTCTCCCTGTCTCCGTGGTTAAGATTTTTTCAAGAAATCCATCACTGACTCCACTGCAAAAAGGTTTTTCAACACGGAGACACGGAGGACACAGAGAAAAATAAAGGGGGTTCACAGAGAAAATCCTCTCCAAACCTTATCTTTTTCCTTCTCCGTGCTCTCTGTGTCTCCGGGGTTAATGTTTTTTCAGGAAATCCATCACTGACTGATTACTGATTACTGATCACTGATTACTGATTACTGATTACTGATTCCTTCCCCCATGTCTCTCATCACCGGTGTTTGCCCCCACGATTGCCCCGACACCTGCGCCTGGCAGGTGACCACGGACCCCGCGACAGGCCGCGCCCTGCGCATCCAGGGCCACCCCGACCACCCCCTCACCCAGGGGCGGCTGTGCGGCAAGGTGAGCCGCTATCTGGAACGCACCTATCATCCCGACCGCCTGACCACGCCCCTGAAGCGCATCGGCCCCAAGGGCGCGGGCCGGTTCCAGCCCATCAGTTGGGATCAAGCGATAAGGGAGATCACGGAGCGCCTGGGCGAGATTGTCGCCCGCTTTGGGCCCGAAGCGGTCATGCCCTTTTCCTACGCGGGGACCATGGGCGTTTTGCAGGGGGAGGGCATGGCCTCCCGCTTCTTCTACCGCCTGGGAGCCACCCGCCTGGCCCGCACCATTTGTTCCGAGGCGGGCTTTGAGGGCTTCCAATACGTCACGGGCCGGGTCATGGGCCCCGCGCCCGAGGATTTTGCTTACGCCCGGCTCATCCTCATCTGGGGGAACAATACCCTCACCAGCAACATGCACCTGTGGCCCTTCATCCTCCAGGCTCGCAAACAGGGCGCGGGGGTCATCGTCATTGATCCCGCGCGTACCCGCACGGCCCGGGCCGCGGATGAGTGGATTCCCATCCGGCCGGGCACCGATGGCGCACTGGCCCTGGCCATGATGCATGTGATCATCAGCGAGAACCTGGTGGACCATGATTTCGTGCGGGCGCATACCACCGGCTTCGAGGCGTTGAAGGCGCGAGTGCGGGAGTTCACCCCTGCCTGGGCGGAGCCCATCACCGGTGTGCCAGCGTCGCGCATCGAACGATTGGCCCGGCAATACGCCGCGGCCCGGCCCGCGGCTATCCGCGTGAACTATGGCTTGCAACGCCATGGGAGCGGAGGCATGGCCATGCGTAACATCGCCACCCTCCCGGCCCTGGTGGGGCATTGGCGCTATCGAGGCGGGGGCGTGTTGCTCAGCAGCAGCGGCGCGTTCCATCTCGACATGAGGGTGCTACGCCGTCCCGACTTGTTGGGCGACCGCCAACCCCGTACCCTGAACATGATCCGCCTGGGCGATGCCCTCAGCCTGGACCGGAAACGCCTGGCCCGGGCCCACTACGCGGCCCGGCCCATCGACCGCAAGCCCGCGCCCGAAGACGCGGGCCCGCCCGTGAAAGCCCTCATCATCTACAACAGCAACCCCGCGGCCGTGGCTCCCGACCAGAACGCGGTACGCGCGGGTTTGGCCCGAGAAGACCTCCTCACCATCGTCCTGGAACATTTCCAGACCGACACCGCGGACTTCGCGGACTACCTTCTGCCCGCTACCACGCAACTGGAACATTGGGACATCCTCAAGCCATACGGGCATCTCTACCTGGCCCTGAACCGGCCTGCCATCCAACCTCTGGGCCAAAGCCTGCCCAACAGCGAGATCTTCCGTCGTCTGGCCCGGGGCATGGGCTTCGAGGAGGAGGCTTTCAACCAGGATGATGTGAGCATGTTACGGGCCTTCATCGAGGCCCAGACCCATCCCACCATGGCGGGAATCACCTGGGAGCGATTGCTGGAGCAAGGCTTTGCCCGCCTGAACCTCCCCGACCCCTTCCTCCCCTTTGCCCACGGTTTCCCCACCGATGATGGCACATGCCATATCTACAGCCAGCCCATGGCCGAGGACGGCTACGATCCCCTTCCTGCCTGGGTGCCCCCTCGTTGGATGATTGAGGAACAAGGGGAGGCCAAACCATCTTCATCAGTCCTTAGTTTTCAATCTTTCATCCTGATCTCTCCCCCCGCGCACAACTTCCTCAACACAACCTTTGCCAACCTGGAGCGCTTCCGCCGACGCGAAGGCGAGCCTCTGGTATGGGTGCATCCCGAGGATGCCCGGGCTCGAGGCATCGAGGATGGCGACGCGGTCATTCTGGAAAATGAGCAGGGGCGGGTCCAGCTCACGGCCCGGGTGACCGAGGACATCATGCCGGGCGTGCTGCTGGCCCCGACCATCTGGTGGGCCAAGTTGAGCCCGGGCGGGCGCAATGTCAACGTGCTCGTCCCCCAGGTCGAAACCGACATGGGGGGGAGTCCCATCTTCTACGATGTCCGGGTAAGGCTGGAACGGGCGCCACGAACGGCAGCTCGTCGATGAGGATACCTGATGTCTGAAGAAGAGATCATCTCCGCCAGTGAGATCGGCCAGTGGACGTACTGCCACCGGGCCTGGTATCTGGCCCGGACGGGTGCGGAAAATCGCAACGTGCGGGCGTTGAGGCGGGGTCGGCGGGCGCATGAGAGCCATGGTCGCTCTCTGGCCCGGGCCCATGTCCTGCTCTGGCTGGCTGTCCTCTTTCTCATGCTGGCCATGCTATTCATTCTTGGCGCGGTTTTGTTCCGTAAATAGGATCAGGATTAGGATTAGGATTAGGATTAGGATTAGGATTGAGGATTGAGGATTGTCAGGCCGAGGTTAGGCGCGCGCAGGAGTAATCAGTGATCAGTTATCAGTAATCAGTGTTCAGTGTTCAGTGTTCAGTGAGTAGGTTGGCTGTGTCTTTGTGTTCTTTGTGTCCTTTGTGGTGAAAGATTCTCTGCGCAAATCTGCGTTGCGAAGCATCTGTGTCATCAGCGTTCCCCTTTCATCGTTATTTTGCATCTTTCTGATTATGATGGGACCATGCTGCTGATCGGCTTGCTTTTACTCATCGCAGGCGTGATCCTGTTCCTCGTCGCCCGGAAACAGCGGGAGGAAAGCGGTGTGCCCGCGGGGAAGATCATCTATTCGGATACGGGCCGATGGCGGCGCAACGACCGTCCCCTCTTTTCCAACCGCTATCGCCTCACCGGCAAGCCCGACTACCTCGTGCGCCAGGGGCGGGAGATCATCCCGGTGGAGGTGAAATCCACGCGTCTGCGTGGGCGCAGGCCTTACGCCTCCCACGTGATGCAACTGGCCGCGTACTGTCTGCTGGTGGAGGACGTGTTGGGCGTACGGCCCAGCCACGGCATCCTCAAATACGCGGACACGACCCTGCGCATTGAGTATGACCAAGCGCTGCGCGGGGAACTGCTGGCCACGCTACGGGCCATGCGTCGGGCATCGGGCCGCCGCGACATCCCCCGCAGCCACGACGACCCCCACCGCTGCCGCTTCTGCGGCTACCGCGACGCCTGTGACCAGGCGCTGGATTGACATCCCACCCAGTCACCATGAGCGATGGCCCACCGCATAACGACGAAAATAGGACGCCGGTTTGCAGGTTTGCAAGTGGCAAGTGGTCACGGTGTGCGTCTCAGACATTTGGCGTGGTTTAGCCGACCGAAGTGGCGTCTGCCACGCCCGCCCGGCGATGAAGTCGCCGGGCTATAAAACAGCGCCGGATGAATCCGGCTAAGCCCCGCAACTGATTACTGATGACTGATCACTGATTACTCGTACTCGCGCCTAACCTCGGTCTAACAATCCTCAATCCTAATCCTGATCCTATTTACGGAACAGTCACCATGAGCAATAGCTCACCACATAACGATGAAAATGGGGCGCAAGTGGCAGGTGAGCATGAGACCTCGGAGGCTCTGCGCAGACCTCCGAAGTCTGGGGCCACCACGCCCGCCCGGCGATGAAGTCGCCGGGCTATAAAACAGCGCCGGATGAATCCGGCTAAGCCCCGCAACTGATTACTGATGACTGATCACTGATTACTCGTACTCGCGCCTAACCTCGGTCTAAC
>JALWZT010000015.1:27369-30036 GCA_027002405.1 Anaerolineae bacterium
TCACCACATAACGATGAAAATGGGGCGCAAGTGGCAGGTGAGCATGAGACCTCGGAGGCTCTGCGCAGACCTCCGAAGTCTGGGGCCACCACGCCCGCCCGGCGATGAAGTCGCCGGGCTATAAAACGGCGCCGGATAATTCCGGCTACTCCCGCAGGGGCGTTGTTTCTAGCCTCGGCGTTACTGAACACTGAAGACTGGATGCCCTGAAAAAACCTTAACCACGGAGACACAGAGAGCACGGAGAGAGAAAAAGATAAGGTTTGGAGAGGATTTTCTCCGTGAACCCCCTTTATTTTTCTCTGTGTCCTCCGTGTCTCCGTGGTGAAATACCTTTTTGCAGTATATCCAAGACTGAACACTGATTACTGATGACTGATCACTGATTACTCGTACTCGCGCCTAACCTCGGTTTGACAATCCTCAATCCTAATCCTGATTTATGGTATAATGACCTCCCCCCAACCCAATACCCAATATCCTCTATCTACCGCACCATGCCCAAATTTCAGACCCTCAAAGGCTTCAAAGACGTTCTGCCCGAAGAATTCCCCTACTGGCGTTTTGTGCTGAGCAAGGCCGTGGAACTGGCCGACCGCTACGGCTACCAGCAGATCGACACGCCCGTGTTGGAGGAAACCCGCCTCTTCCTGCGCGGCCTGCAGGAAGGCACGGCCATCATCCTGGACAAGGAGCTGTACAGCTTCGAGGACCTGGATGGCACGCATATCAGCCTGCGGCCTGAGTTCACCGCGGGCATCATGCGCGCGTACGTGCAGCACGGCATGCACACCCGGCCCAAGCCGGTGAAGCTCTTCGCCATCGGGCCGCTCTTCCGGCATGAAAAGCCCCAGGCCGGGCGTTTTCGTCAGCACACCCAGTTCAACGCCGAGCTGCTGGGCGAAGAAGACCCCGCGGCCGACCTGGAGATCATGCAACTGGCCTACAATCTGTACAAGGAACTGGGCTTCCAGAACATCAGCTTCCAGATCAACTCCATCGGCTGTCCCGTCTGCCGCCCGCCCTACATCGAAAAATTGGTGGACTATTTCGAGGCCCATGACGACGAGCTGCCCGAGGTGGACAAGCGCCGCCTCAAGGTAAATCCCTTGCGGGTGCTGGACACCAAGGAGGAAGCCACCCTGGCCCTGCTGGCAGACGCGCCCAAGAGTGTGGATCACCTGTGCGAGGATTGCGCGGCCCACTTCGACACCCTGCAGGGCTATCTGCGGGCGCTGGACCTGCCCTACCAGGTGAACTTCCGCCTGGTGCGGGGGTTCGATTACTACGTGCGCACCGTGTTCGAGGTGTGGGCCGAGGAGCTGGGCGCGCAGAACGCGCTCTGCGGCGGGGGTCGGTACGATGGGTTGGTGGAGTCGGTGGGCGGGCCCAAGACGCCCGGCGTGGGCGTGGGCATCGGGGTTGAGCGCATCGTGCTCAGCCTCAAGGCCCAGGGCATCCAGCCGCCCGAACTGCCCCGACCGCTGGTCATGGCCCTGCACCGCGGGTCCGAGGCCAAGCTGGCCGCGCTGAAGCTGACGGACGCGCTGCGGGCCGCGGGCGTTCCCGCGGTCATGGCCTTTGGCGACCGCAGCCTCAAATCCCAGCTCAAGAGTGCGAACAAGGCGGGCGTGCGTTACGCGGCCATCATCGCTGAAGACGAACTCGCGCGGGGCGTGGCCACCGTGCGGGATATGGACTCGGGCGAGCAAGTAGAGGTCGCGCTGGATGAGATGGTGGGGTGGGTGAAGAGTCGATAAAGGCTGGAGGATATAGATGACAGGCTCTGTGAGTGCTTACGAAGCCAAAACCCATTTCGCCCAACTCTTGGAACGCGTCGCCAGGGGCGAACGCATCATCATTACGAAGCATCATATTCCTGTGGCTGTCATCCAGCCTGTTCCTCCCGCGCCTGCCATCCCTCCCGAACAAGCGATTGCCGAGATCAAAGCTTTGCGTCGCCAATACCGCCTGGAAGGGCTTGATATCCGCGAATTGAAAGAGGAGGGACGGGCGTGACGCGCGATGTCTCTTTCGTGTTGGACGCATCTATTACCATGGCCTGGTGTTTTGAGGATGAGAGCAACGCCTATGCCGACGCGGTGTTGGACAGTCTGGCCAAAAGTTCGGCGATCGCTCCTGGCATCTGGACTTTGGAGGTCGTCAATGTGTTGGTGACGGCAGAGCGGAGAGGGCGGATTGATCAGGCTGGTGCTTTTCGGTTTCTTATGCTGTTGAGAAACCTACCTATTGCGGTGGAGTCAGAGTGGCCTGGGCGGGCATTCGCCGAAATCTGGAGCCTGGCGCGGGAGTATGGATTGTCCTCTTACGACGCTTCCTATCTCGATCTGGCTATGCGACTGGGATTGCCTCTTGCTACATCGGATGAGCGATTGCGAAAGGCCGCCGTTCAGGCGGGTGTGGATTTATTTGAGCGATAGCTCACCGCATAACGACGAAAATCAGACATTTGGCGTCGTTCAGCCGACCGAGGTGGCGTCTGCCAGTGAGGCTGTTGGCAAACCTCAAGCGGGTTGCCGGGCAATCCGGCAGGGGCGGTGATCCGGCCGTTCGGCCCCCACCCCTGCCCCTCCCCCGCAAGCGGGGGAGGGGTGATCACCCGGAATGGAGGGGCTACGTAAGACCTATCCTCTCTTGGGGAAACGG
>JALWZT010000016.1 GCA_027002405.1 Anaerolineae bacterium
GGGCAGGGGTGGGGGCCGAACGGCCGGATCACCGCCCCTGCCGGATTGCCCGGCAGCCTGCTCGAGGTTTGCCAACAGGTTCACTTCATCGCCGGGCGGGCGTGGTGGCCCCAGACCTCGGAGGTCTGCGCAGACCCTCCGAGGTCTCATGCTCACCTGCCACCTGCCACCTGCCACCTGCCACTTGCTACCTGCCACCTGCCACCATGGCGACTGTTCCGTAAATAGAGTTAGTTTCACCCTATGCCTCCTTCCATTCCCCGTGGCGTCGCGGATTATTTTGGCGGGCCTGCCCAGCGTCGCCGTCAATTGGAAACCGAATTGCGGGCCCTGGCCCGGTTGTGGGGGTATACGGAGATCATCCCCCCCATTTTCGAATACGCGGAGATGCTCCTCACCGAGCTGGGAGAACAGACCGCGGAGACCTTGTATCGCTTCTTTGATCGGGATGGGCAGGTATTGGCCCTGAGACCGGACCTGACGGTGCCGGTGGCCCGCATTGTGGGCTCCAAGCTCTATGATCAGCCCCTGCCCCAGCGTTATTTCTATGCCGGGCCCGTGTTCCGTTACGAAGAGCCTCGGGCTGGTCGCCAGCGGGAGTTTTGGCAGGCCGGCGTGGAGTTGATGGGGGTGGGGTCGGCCGAAGCAGATGCCGAGGTGCTGGCCCTGGCCGCACAGGCTCTGCTCCAGATCGGCCTGGAGGAGTTTCGCTTTAGCCTGGGGCATTTGGGGTATTTCCACGGGCTCCTGGCCCAGTTGGCCCTGGATGCCCAGGCCACCGTGGCTTTGCAAAAGGCTTTGGATCGCAAGAGCGAGGATGATGTCAGGACCCTGGTTCAAGGCTGGGGGCTTTCGGGCCGGGCACGGGACGCGGTGTTGGGGCTGTTGAGCCTTTCCGGCCCCCAGGGGGATGGCGTGTTGGCCCGGGCCCGGCGTCTGGCTTTGAATGCGGCCATGGAGGACGCGGTGGCCCGCCTGGTCCAGGTGGAAGCCTTGTTGGACCAGTACGGGGTGAAGGCGTTTTTCGATATCGACCTGGCGGATGTGCGAGCCATGAACTATTACACGGGCATCACCTTCAAAGCCTATGCCCGGGGGATCGGCTTTTCGGTGGTGAATGGCGGCCGGTATGATGGCCTGGTGGGGGAGTTTGGCCCCCCTATGCCCGCGGTGGGGTGCGCGTTCTATCTGGACCGCATCCTGCTGGCCCAAATCCGGCAACATGGCCCACCCCCTGATCCTCTCCCCGATGTGTGCATCCTGCCCTGTGCCTGTGGCGAGCATATCCATCTGGCCCAGGAAGCCCGCGCGTTGGGCCGGGTGGCCGCACTGGCGCTGGAACCCGAGCATCCCATCCGTGCCCCGCGCCAGGCCCGCTGCCTGTGTGACGGCCGGATCGAGGTCATGGATGCCCAGGGCATCCACCTCCTGCCCCGTTCCCAATTTCTCACCTGGATACGCGGCGATTGATCATGCTGACCATTGCTTTACCCAAAGGCCGTATGGCCCAGGACGCGCTGCATTGGCTGACGCGCGCGGGATGGTCGCCTCCCGCGGCGGTGGATGACCGGCAGCTTGTGATCCCCAGCCAGGATGGCCGTTTGCGCTATCTGCTGGTGAAGCCCATGGACGCGCCCGTGTTTGTGGAGCAGGGCGCGGCCGATATGGGCATCGCGGGGCTGGACGCGCTGCGAGAGCGGGCCGCGGATGTGTATGAGCCCATGTTGCTGCCCTTCGGGCATTGCCGCTTGGCCGTGGCCGCACCCCAGGATCGACCTCAGCGGCCCTTGCGTCTGGAGATCAGCCCCCGGGTGGCGACCAAGTATCCCCGTCTGGCCGAACAATACTTCCGCAGCCGCGGCATTTCCGCGGAATTCATTGTCCTCAATGGCTCGGTGGAGCTGGGGCCTTTGGTGGATATGGCAGACCTGATCGTGGATATCATCCAAACCGGAAACACCTTACGGGCCAATCGCCTGGTGGAACTGCGCACCATCATGCCTTCCCAGGCCGTGCTCATGGTCAATCGGGCCAGCTATCGCCTGCATCGAGAAAGCATCCAGCCCCTCTTGCAAGCCCTAAGAGATGTGCTAAGTGAGTCTTAGTGAGCGTCCAGAAATAATTTCCCTTTTTGCCGCAACACTTGCCGAGTAAACTCGTGCCTATAGAGGCGTTTCGCGCCAATGGTCGCCCTTCGGCGACCCCTTTTGTCGCCGTTTTGGACGGCGGAGGCCGTCCACTGGCCGTAGGCCTTCAGGGTCCGACTTCAGTCGGTGAGCTAAGTGAGTCTTAGTGACCGTGTCCGAAACCTTCGCACATCATCCCCTGATCCGCGCCATGGGTTTGAGTCCGACCCAGGCCCGGGCCGCGTTGGCGTTGGAAAATGTCCTGGTTTCCGCGGGCGCGGGCGCGGGCAAAACGCGGACCCTCACGGCCCGATTCCTGGCCCTGCTGGTGCAGGGATGGCCCTTGCGCAGCATTGTGGCCGTCACCTTCACCCGCAAAGCCGCGCGGGAGATGCGACATCGGGTCCGGGAACAGATCTGGTCCTATCTGGCCCGGCCGGACCTATCCCCCAAGGAACGGGAGCGGTGGCGTGATCTGGCAGCTCAGTTGGACTCGGCCCGGATCGGCACCATTCACAGCCTTTGTCAGGAAATTTTGCGTTCTCATCCTGTGGAAGCCCGGGTAGACCCTGATTTTCGGGTGCTGGATGAACAGGAGATGGTGTTTTTGCAGGAGGAGGCCATGGCTGACGCGCTGCTTTGGGCCGCGGAGCAGGGGGATTTGGCCGAGTTGTTCGAATGGGTAGAAGAAAGGAGGGTGTATGAGGCTTTGCGCGCCTTGCTGACCCGGGGCCATGAGGCCTGGATGCTTTTGCAACAGCACCCTGACCGAGCCGAGGCCTGGGTCCAAAGGTGGGATGCGTGGTTGTTGGAACGACAATGGGCCCGTTTGCAGGGGATCATGGCCCAGGAGGCCTGGCGCGCGGCCGCGCAGGTGGTGCGCGAGGCCCAGCCCTGGGATGCTTCGGACAAGTTGGCCCAGCAGGTCGCCATCGCCCGGGAGGCCCTGGACGCGTTGGACCGGGCGGAAGGGAGCGACGCGTTCCGTCCCTGGATTCAGGCGCTGCAAGGGCTGGACCTGCGGGGAGGGCGGAAGAATGCCTGGCCCGGAGGCGCAGCCCAGGTGTCCCATGTGAAGGGGGCCTTGCAAACGCTTCGGGGTTTCTTTAAGAAGGATCCGAAGGTGCCTGGCTCGGGCCGGGAGGCTTGGCTGGCCATGGCGCTGGGGGATGAGGATCGGCGTTCGGCTCAGGCCCTGGTGCGTTTGCGGGCCATCGCGCTGCAAGCCTTTGCCCTCTACCAACGCCAGAAGGAAGCGTTGCATGCTTTGGATTTTGATGACCTGGAAACCGGGGCCGTGACTTTGCTGGAGACCCATCCCCAGGTGCGGGCCTGGTGGCAGCAGGAGGTCCAGGCTCTTTTGGTGGATGAATTTCAGGATACCAACGCGCGGCAGGCCCGGTTGCTGGCGCTTCTGGATGGGGACCGGGGGCGCCGGTTCCTGGTGGGGGACGCGAAGCAATCCATCTATCGTTTCCGCGGGGCCGATGTGGCGGTCTTCACCCGCATGGAGCAGACTTTCGCTGCCCATGGGGGGCAGGTCATGACCATGGCCGAGACCTATCGCGGTCATGCTGCGTTGGTCACGAGCCTGAACGGGTTGTTTCAACCGGTTCTGGGCGAGGCGCAGCACCCCTGGGAGGCCCGGTTCTCCCCTCTGGTCCCCGCGCGGACCCGTCCCCCTTCCCACCAGGAAGCGAGTTATGTGGATGTGATTCTGGCCGTGGGGCCCAAGGACGAGGCGTTACCCGTGGCCGCGCGGGCCGCGGTGCAACGGCTGATGGCCTTGTGGGATGCCCATGGGTATCGGCCCGAGGATACTGCCATCCTCTGCCGTCAGGCTTCCAGTTTTGGCGTGTACGAGGACGCGTTGGAGGCCGTGGGCGCGCCCTTTCTCACCCTTGCGGGCAAGGGGTTCTTCCACAGGCCGGAGGTGCGGGACCTGATCATGCTGGCGCGAGCGGTCGCGGACCCCCTGGATGATGTGGCCCTGGTGGCCGCGTTGCGTTCTCCAGGCATCGGGCTCAGCGATGGGGCCTTGTATCATCTGGCCGTGGCCCGGGGGATGATGCAGCGCCAGGCCCAGCAGGCCTCGTCGGCCCAGGTGGTGCCCCTGTGGCACGCGGTATGGAACCCGCCCGAGGATTTCCCCTCGGAGGAATTGCCCCGTTTGGAACGGGGCCGGGCCCTGTTGCAGCGTCTTCATACCCGCTCCGGCCGGGAAACCGTGGCTTCCTGGCTCAAGGTGTATGTGGACGAGACCGGCTACCTGGGCATGCTGGCCGCGGCCGGGCACCAACGGGCCGTGCGCAATGTGACCAAGTTCCTGGCGGATGTGCGCCGGGCCCGCGTGGTGCAGGTGGAGGATTTCTTGAGCTGGATGCGTTCGGTGCGGGATGTGGAGGCGCGGGAAGGGGAGGCCCCGGTGGTGGCCGAGGGCGCGGTGCAGATCATGACCGTGCATCGGGCCAAGGGGCTGGAGTTCCCCCTGGTGGTGTTGGGGGATGTGGCCGCGTCGGGGCAAAGCTCGCGGCCTCTGCTCATGGCCGAAGGCGAAATGATTTGGAAGCTTTCGGAGAAGCAGCATGGACAGGAGCCCCCCACCATGTACCAGGTCCTGCAGGCGTTGGAAAGCGCGCGGGAGGCGGCCGAGGAGAAACGCTTGTTTTATGTGGCCGCCACCCGGGCCCAGGAACATGTGATTGTGAATGGCGCCATGAATCCGCGCTCCGGGCGACAGGGCTGGTTGAAATGGCTTTATCAGGCTTTGCCCGAGCTGGAGTCCTGGCTGAAGCAGGAAAGCGAGTCGCCCCAGGCCGGTCGGCTATGTGCCCCAGTTTCGGGGCAAGGGATGGTGCGGTGTGTGCGTCTTTCCCCGCAGGCTGCAGAAGGCGCGGTTGCCCGGGCCTCGCGGCCGGCAAGGGAGGTGCCCCCGGTGGACCCCCGGTTATGGCTGCCCCTGGTTTCTGAAGAAGATGAGACGGCAGAGAGGGAGGCGAAAGCGGCGGAGGCCCCGGTGGAGCCGGATTTGGAACAGCGGGTGTGGCGCGTCTTGCCCCCCGCGGCCGTGCGTCGGGCCTGGGCCCCTGCCTGGGTGGTGGGCAAACTGGTGCACCGAGCTATTGAGTTGGAACGATTCCCCGACTCACCCCATTTTGACCCCTGGCTGGAAGCCGCGTCCCGCAGCCTGGGGCTCAGCCATCCCGCGCTTTTGGCAGATGCCCGGCAACGGGTGCGCAGGCTCTTGGCCCGATTGGCCCGGAGCCCTTTGTGGCAGGAGGTGCAGGCCGCGGACCAGCGATTCCATGAGGTGCCCTATGTCTACCAGGACCCCCAAACGGGCGAGGCTGTGCGGGGGACCCTGGATTTGCTCTATCGGAAAGGTGAGCTCTGGACCCTGGTGGATTTCAAAACCGACCGCGTGCCCGCGGACGCGACCCTGGATGCATGGATTCGTGAGCAGGGGTATGATCGCCAACTGGCCCGCTATGTGGCCGCGTTGCAGCGGCTTCGGGGCCTGACCCCTCGCGCCGTGCTCTGTTTCCTGGATGTGGCGGGTCAGGGGGTGGTTTCGGTGGACGATGACATAACGATCAGGGAGCAGGTTGTTGCAGTCGAGGGTGAAGAGGGCAGGGAGCAGCTTACGCCAGGCCAGCTCGCCCGAGGCCCCAAAAATGATCAGGCTGAAGGGAGGGAGGGGGTGAGTTGACATAAGTTAGGGGATTTTGCGGGCGATGGTGTCGAGCAAGGCGTGGAAGTCCCGGGCAAAGGCTTGGACGCCCGCGGTTTGCAAGTCCTGGGTGATTTGGGCGAAGTCGATTCCCAGTTCATCCAGACGGACGAGGATGGCCCGGGCTTCGTCCAGGTGGGCATCCACGGTGCGGGCCAGGCGGCCGTGGTCCAGGAACGCGTGGATGGTTTTCAGGGGTAGGGTGTTGACGGTGTGGGGCCCGATGAGGTTTTCCACGTAGAGCACATCGGAATAGGCCGGGTTTTTGGTGCTGGTGCTGGCCCACAGGGGCCGTTGCAAACGGGCACCTTGCCGGGCCAGGGCCTGCCAGCGGGGTTGGGCCACGGTTTCCTGGAAGCGGGCATAGGCCATCTGCGCGTTGGCTACGGCCACCCGTCCTTGCAGGTCGGAAATGCCCCGGGCAGCCAGGACTTTGTCCACCGCGGTGTCAACGCGGCTGACAAAGAAGGAGGCCACCGAGGCGAGGGGGGCCAGGTCCAACCCCTGGGCCGCGCGCTGTTCCAGGCCTTCCATGTAGGCGTGGACCACCGCGTCGTAGTGGGCCAGGGAGAACATCAGGGTGGCATTGACGTTGACCCCCGCGGCGATGAGGTCGCGCATGGCCGGGATGCCTTCCCGGGTGGCCGGGACCTTGATCATGAGGTTGGGGCGATCGATGGCCTGCCACAGGCGTTTGGCTTCGGCCACGGTGCCCGCGGTGTCGTAGGCCAGGTCCGGATTGACCTCGATGCTGACGTAGCCATCTTCGCCCTGGCTCTCCCGGTAGATGGGCAGGAGCGCGTCGCACGCGGCCCGGATGTCCGCCTGGGAGATGGCGTCGTAGATGGCAAAGGGGGTGGCGCCGTCCCGGGCCAGGCGCAGGATGTCCTCATCGTAGAGGTCGCTGCCGCTGATGGCCTTGTTGAAGATGGTGGGATTGGAGGTGACGCCTCGGATGCCCAGGTTCAGGAGTTCCTGGAACTGGCCGTTGGTGAGGATGTCGCGGCTGATAAAGTCGAGCCAGACCGACTGGCCGTAGGTTTGGTAGAGTTGATGGAGTTTGCTCATTTTGACACAGGATTGGGGTTAGGATTAGGATTAGGATTAGGATTGGGATTGGGGATAGTGAGCCGGGGCCGCGCTCCAGAAGCGGACGCCGTAGCGTTCCACGACCTGGGCCCGACCGCTTTGTTGCAATTCTGCCAGGGCCGCGTCCACCTGATCAGGCGCCCGGCCCGCCAGGGCGCGACGGATCTGATCTTCGCGCATGGGATGACGGGTGATGATGGCAACGATGGCGTCCAGGGGATTTTCGAAGCCGCTGAGGTCGAAAACCCCTTCCCGGGGATGGAGGACCTGGGCTACATCCCCCAGGATGGCCATGGCCCGCAGCACCGCCTCCTCGTCCGCGGGCTGCACCCACACCTCTGCGGGTGGGCGGTCAGGCAGGAGAATGTGCACCTGGTCGGGAGCGATGGTGCGCAGCACCCGAGCCAGCGCCTGCAATGCTTCCTCGCTGTCGTTCATCCCCTTGATCAGCATGACTTCGATCCACAGGTTGCCTTCGTACTCAGCCCGGAACGCGCGCAGCCCCTGCACCAGCCGTTGGAAGGTGAGTTCGGGCCAGGGGCGGTTGATTTTGCGATAGAGATCGGGGGTCCCCGCGTCCAGCGTGGGCATGACCGCGTCGACAGGGGCCAGCTCCGCCCGCACCTCGGGCAGATACAGCAGCGAGCCGTTGGTGATCACAGCCACGGGCTTGTCGGTCAGCTTCTTCGTTTCCCGGATCAACCAGCCGATGCCGCTGTGCAGCGTGGGCTCCCCCGACCCCACGAAGGTCACCCAATCGATATCCTGGGGCCGGTGCGAGGCCAGCACGGCCCGAAGCTCCTCCACCACCGCCTCCCGCGGGACATACTCCTTTCGCTCATGGACCAATGGCTTACTCCGCCCCAACTGACAGTACACACAATTCCAGTTGCAGGTCTTCAGGGGGATGGTATCGATGCCCAGCGACTGACCCAGGCGTCGGGATGGAACAGGGCCAAACACATAGCGCGGGGGTGGGTGGCTGGATGGATGCATGGGGCGATGTTGAGTCATGAACAGGCGCCTCATTGGGAACGCACAGGGGGCTGCTTTAAATAGAGTAATCAGTGATCAGTGTTCAGTAATCAGTAGAGCCTGGCACGTCATTCCGAGGGAGCGAAGCGACCGAGGAATCTAGCGAAGCGCAAAAACCACCGCATGGCGCTCGCTTCGCTCGCTAGATGCTTCGCTCCCTCCGGTCGCTCAGCATGACGAACATCTGCGGAAATCTGCGTTCTCTCCACTTGTGACTTGCCACTTATTGTACCCCAATTCTCTCCCTTTGGCCCAATGACCCCGCCGAGGGAGTGTCTATAGCCGTCTAAATTGGGCATGAGGGATCCGTGGCGAATTGAATTGATTTGGTCTATAATCTGCTATGAAAATAGGAATGATCGCTGGTTGCTGAGGAATCGCCAGGCCGACGTTGGGCGAGGCGGCAAAGGTTCGTATTGCGTATTCCGTATTCCGTCCAGTCGTTACGCAATACGCAATACGGAATACGAGTCACGCCGCCCTGGCCGCGAGGCGTTTTCCTCGGTATCGGCGAGCCGCCGCTCGTGGTGACTGCTTTGTAAATAGGATTCGGATCAGGATTAGGATTGAGATCATCAGGACAACGTTGAGCGAGGCACCAACGAACGTCAAACGTAAAACGTGAAACGTCAGGTCATGACGCATGACGTTTGACGCTTGACGAAATCGGCTTCCCGCGCCAACTTGGCCGCGAGATGTTTTCCTCGGTATCGGCGAACTGCCGTTCGTGATGACTGCTTTGTAAATAGGATTCGGATCAGGATTAGGATTGAGAGCATCAGGACAACGTTGAGCGAGGCACCAACGAACGTCAAACGTAAAACGTGAAACGTCAGGTCATGACGCATGACGTTTGACGCTTGACGAAATCGGCTTCCCGCGCCAACGTGGCCGCGAGGCGTTTTCATTCGTATCGGCGAACTGCCGTTCGTGGTGACTGCTTTGAAAATAGAGTAATCAGTGATCAGTGTTCAGTAATCAGTAGAGCCTTGCGACGTCATTCCGAGGGAGCGAAGCGACCGAGGAATCTAGCGAAGCGCAAAAAC
>JALWZT010000017.1 GCA_027002405.1 Anaerolineae bacterium
CGTGGTTTAGCCGACCGAAGAGGCGTCCACCACGCCCGCCCGGCGATGAAGTCGCCGGGCTATAAAACGGCGCCGGATGAATCCGGCTAGCCCCGCAACTGATTACTGATCACTGATCACTGATCACTTTCTTCGTGCCTTCGCCTCCCCTGCGTGCGGGGAAGCCGGAGGAGGGCCTTCGAGCCTTCGTGGCTCTATTTACGGAACAACGCATACCCCACCAAATGAGCATGGCGGGAGGCCCAGGAAAGGTCGGGGAGGATGCGCCAGGGGAGGTCGGGCCAGCCGCAAAGGTAGAGGGGCCTCCAGATAGGTTGGAATTTTTGTTTGAACCGATACAAGCCCTGATAATCATAGCTGAAACGCAGCCAGCGCCCCAGGCGCATGATGACGCGGCCCTGGCAGGTGGCCCGCCAGGGAGGCCGACAGGCTCGGGGATGGAGGGGGTCCGCAATGGACATAAAGGGGACAGTGCCCAGGCTGAGCCAGCCATGCCCTTCCCCACGCAGGTGGGCCTTCACGCCCAGGATCAGCGCTTCCATGACCCCCACGGGCGCATCTTTCCTGCGCAGAAGCAGCTCGGTATGCCAGTAGCCCGGTTTCATCAGAGAAAGGGTCATGGCACTCAGCCACAGGCCCGAAGGCGCAACGAGGGCGAAGCCCCGTACCATGGCATCAAAATCGGTGCGGAACGCGCACTGCAATTGGGGCTTGCTGCCATGGACCGTGGCCTGCCACAGGGCTCGCATGGCTTTCCGGTGCTCGGGCGTGGGGTCCAGGGCCACCACCTCCCCCCAGCGTCGCCCGCGCCGGGCCAGTTCCCGTAGGGAGGGTTTGTCTACCCCGTCCAGGGGCAGAACCCCTTCGATCCCGGTCAGGGTGGCCACGCCCCCTTGCTCGGTGATGTAGCGGGCCAGGTTTTCCTGGCACCCTTGCAACACGAACCCCTTGGGCAAAGGGCGGAGATAATCTTGAAAGATGCGCGGGAATGACCAGGTGGGGGGGATATCGGCGCAGGGCACCCAAACGCGGCGGCTGAAAGGCAACGGCATGGTGCGTAGCCGCGGCCCCGGGACGTCCGCCCGGGCCCAGCTCAGGGGCAAGTCCATGAGCGTGGATGATTTCACTCGCATGGATATTGGATATTCCCATGCCCAAAACCCGTGCCCTGGCCTATCCCTGCCCAAAAAGCCGCAGGAAGGCCTCCAGCTCTTCGGGGCTGAGCTGGGGGTTTTCTTTGCGGGGGTCCTCGTCCTCAGAGGGCTGTTCCTGAGAAGCCCGAGGCCCTCGAGCAGGGCGCTGCAAGCGGGCCAAAAACGCATCCACCCGCATCCCCCGGGCTCCCAGCCGTTGGGCCTTGTCCCGCAGGGTGGTGTCATTGGTCACTACCACCAGGTCCCGCGGCCGCGCGGCCCGCCGTATCCGCTGCAGGATCACCGTGTCGGCATCTGTGCGACGTTGAGCAGCAAACACCGCATCCACCCCCCCGCCGGAAAGATTCAACGAACGCCCCCCGGGGATCCCCCCATCAAAGACGACCACCATGCGCGCGCCCAAATGAGGCTGACGGGCCCGCAACCAGGCCACCAAACGGGCTTCATCATCCTCCTGATGAATGTTGATGCCAGGGATTTGGTTTTGACCGATCAGATTATGGCCGTCTATGAGATAGATCATCTTGCCACCTACTCATTTGGGTAGGTAAAACTACCCGTTTGGATCAAAAAGACCATCTGCAAGTATGTTGTCCAGGGTACTTTTTCCTGTTATGGTGGAAAAAGGTTATCGTTTTTCCCAACCATTACCGATCATATCACGCGGGGGTCATCTATGTCTAAAATTGATCTCATCAATCCATTGGTCCGCCGCAAAATTGCGGATGTACGCGCGCATCCGGAGGCCTTCTGGTCTCGGGAAGCGCAACGTTTACATTGGTTCCGATACTGGCATAAGGTTTTTGAATGGAATTATCCCGAACGCTATCGCTGGTTCCTGGGTGGTGAAACCAATCTATGCTACAACGCGCTGGATCGTCATGTGGAAGGGGGCCGAGGGGGGGCCGCGGCCTTGATCTATGCCAACGAACGGGGGGAGCGTCAAGTCTACACCTACGCCCATCTGTTGCGGGAAGTAAAACGTCTGGCCGCGGCACTGCGGGGGATGGGGGTGCAGAAAGGTGATCGCATCACCATCTATATGCCCGTGAGCCCCGAGGCCATCATGCTTATGCTGGCCGCGGTGCGCATCGGCGCCATCCATGTGGTGGTTTTTGCCGGGTTTGGCGCCCAGGCTTTGGCCAGCCGTATGGAGGCCAGTGGCTCCAAATTGCTCTTCACGTCGGATGTGACTTATCGCAAAGGGAAGAACGTGCCTTTGAAAGGGATCGTGGATGAAGCCATGACCCTGGGCGGTGAGGCCGTCGAACGGGTGGTGGTGTTGAATCGGACCGGGTCGGATATCCCTATGGTGGAAGGTCGGGATATGACCTGGGAGGACTTCGTGGCCCAGGGCGAGGAAGAGAGCGATGCCTTTACCCTGATGGAAGCCAACGAGCCCGCGTTTATCATGGCTACCTCGGGCACCACAGCCCGGCCCAAGCTGACTGTGCATTGCCACGGGGGCTATGGGGTGTGGATCATGAGCACCGGGGATTGGCTGTTCAAACTGCGGCCCAACGATGTGTGGTGGGCTACCTCCGATATCGGTTGGATTGTGGGGCATTCTTACATCGTCTATGCCCCGCTCATGGTGGGCGCTGCCACCATCGCGTACGAAGGCGCGTTGGATTACCCCGGGCCGGAAAATTTCGCCCAGCTTATCGAAACCTTTGGGGTCACAGGCATCTTCACGGCCCCCACCGCGGTACGGATGCTCATGTCCTATGGGGCCGATCCCCTGCGCCAGGCCGATTTGAGCTCCTTGCAGCGGATTGTGTGTGCAGGGGAACCGTTGAACGCACCGGCCTGGGAATGGTTGCAGAAACATGTGCTCCATGATACCGTGCCGGTCATCGACCACTGGTGGCAAACCGAAACCGGCGGGCCGGTGATTGGCAATCCCTACGGCCTGAGTATGGTCCCCATCAAGCCCGGGTCTGCCGCAATCCCCATGCCCGGCATCGAAGTCGGGATTGTGAACCTGGATGGGGATGAGCTGGAAGCCAATGAAAAAGGGATTTTGGTTCTCAAAAAGCCCTTCCCGGGCCTCACTTCCACCCTGTGGGGCGAGCATGACCGCTACAACCGGGACTATTGGGAACGCATCCCTGGGCAGCGGGTCTATTTCACCGGGGACGCGGCCCATGTGGATGAAGATGGCTACGTGTGGTTCGCGGGCCGGGCGGACGAGGTGGTGAACGTGGCCGGGCACCGCATCGGCACGGTGGAGGTAGAGACCGCGTTGCTGACCCACCCCGCGGTGGCCGAAGCCGGGGTCACGGGCCGGCCGGACGAGGTACGGGGGGAGGTGCTTTCTGCATTCGTGGTTCTGAAACCAGGCTACGAACCCAGCGATGAGCTCAAGCAGGCATTGCGCCAGGCCGTGCGAAGCACTTTGGGCCCCATTGCCGTCATCGGTGAGATCAGCTTTGTGAACATGCTCCCCAAGACCCGGTCGGGTAAGATCATGCGTCGGGTGCTGAAAGCTGTGATTTTGGATAAGGATCCCGGTGATATCACCACCATCGAAGAGGTCGGATCGGTGGAAGAAGCCCGGGCCGCTTGGGAAGCCCTGAAGGCCCAACGATCGGGCCAGTAAGCCCACCCACACATCCCCAAAGGAGGTGATGCCCTGCTCCAATAGTCGTCATTGGTTTGTCTCCCCCTATCCTGTTGTTGTTTTTTCTTTCCAACCCCACCGAGAGGAGTAAAGCACCATGGACAAGAAGCAAGATCGGGCACAGGCCTATTGGAAGGCCAACATTCGTCTCATCGCCATCTTGCTGGTCATCTGGGCTCTGGTCTCCTTTGGTGCCGCGATTCTTTTCGCAGTACCGCTAAGCGGCCTGAACGTGGGCCAGATCCCCATGAGCTTTTGGTTTGCCCAGCAAGGTTCCATGATCACCTTTGTCATTCTCATCTTCGTCTATGCCTGGCTTATGAATCGCCTGGACCGTGAATACGATGTCCACGAAGAAGGAGAGGAGGAGACCTCATGAGTACCGAAACCTGGACCCTGATTATCGTCGCTATTACCTTTGCCTTTTATCTGTACATCGGCTACATGAACCGGGTGCGAGAAACCGCGGGGTTCTATGTGGCCGGGCGTGGTGTGCCGGCCATTGCCAATGGTGCGGCGACCGCAGCGGACTGGATGTCGGGTGCATCCTTTGTCTCCATGGCAGGCCTGATCGCGTTCCTGGGCTACGACGGCGCGGTCTACCTGATGGGGTGGACCGGCGGCTATGTGCTTTTGGCCCTGTTGTTGGCCCCCTACCTGCGCAAATACGGCAAATACACGGTGCCCGACTTCATTGGTGATCGCTATTATTCCAACACAGCCCGGGCTGTGGCCGCGATTGCTACCGTGTTCATCTCCCTTACCTACGTGGCGGGGCAGATGCGCGCGGTGGGTATTGTCTTCAGCCGTTTCCTCCAGGTCGATATCCTCATGGGGGTCATCATCGGCATGGCCATCGTGGCCTTCTTTGCGGTGCTGGGTGGCATGAAAGGGATTACCTGGACCCAGGTGGCCCAATACACCATTCTCATCCTGGCTTATCTCATCACCGCGGTCGCGATCTCGGCCAAGCTTACGGGGAATCCGGTGCCCCAGTTGGCGTTGACCTTTAGCGATATCGCGGTGCGGCTGAACCAGATTCAGACCGATCTGGGCCTGAAGGAGTATCTCGCACCCTTCCAACATTTCTCCCAACTCAACGTGCTCTTCATCACCCTGGCTTTGATGATCGGCACCGCGGGCCTGCCTCACGTTATTATCCGCTTCTACACAGTGCCCAGCGTGGCCGATGCCCGTAAGTCCGCGGGGTGGGCTTTGCTCTTCATCGTCATCCTCTACACCACCGCGCCGGCTTTGGCCGTCTTCGCCAAATACAACATCCTCAACTCCCTCAATGGCAAAACGGTGGAAGATGCCCAAAGTATCGAGTGGGTGTCCAGTTGGCAAAAGACCGGCCTGCTCAAGATCGAGGATAAGAATGGCGACGGCGTGCTCACCATGACCAGCGATAAAGCCACCAATGAGATCGTCTTCGACCGGGACATCATCGTGCTTTCTACCCCGGAAGTGGCCCAACTGGCGCCCTGGGTGGTGGGTCTGGTGGCAGCCGGCGGTTTGGCCGCAGCCCTATCCACGGCCGCGGGTCTCCTCCTGGCCATGTCCAGCGCCTTCTCCCACGATGTCTACTATCGCATCATGCGCCCCGATGCGGATGAACGCCAGCGGATGATCGTGGGCCGCTCCACCATCTTCGTGGCCATCCTCATTGCCGGGTACTTTGGTGTGCATCCGCCAGGCTTTGTGGGCGAGGTCGTGGCCTTTGCCTTCGGCCTCGCGGCAGCCAGTCTCTTCCCGGCCATCTTCCTGGGCATTTTCGACAAGCGCATGAACCGGGAAGGGGCCATTGCAGGCATCCTCACCGGGCTGATCTTCACCCTGGTGATGATTATCCTCATCCGCTCCACCCGCCTGTTGGGCACGGCAGAGCCCATTTTGCCCTCCTTCCTGGGGGTCAACGCCCAGGGCGTGGGGGTGTACGGCGCCATCCTCAACTTCATTGTTTCCCTGGTGGTTTCTCGTATGACCGCACCGCCGCCGGAAGAAATCCAGCACATGGTGGAAGATATCCGTGTGCCGCGCGGGGCAGGTCAGGCAGCAGCGCATTGATGCCGATTTCCTTTGGGCGTGCCAGCCGGCTGGCATGGGCTGGCCGCCCATTTCCCCTTGATTTCCCCTATGACCGAAAAGCCCGAGGTTCTCGTTGCCCCCAATCTGTGGCTCAAAGCCCTGCGCACAGGCGTAGGGGTTGCACTTTTTTTCTTCCTTTTTTACATCGTCGGGCACTATCTTTGGCAATTTCCCTTCCCCGAACCTATGGATCTGTTCCAGATCCTCCTTGTTTCCCTGGGCGGCGTCCTTTTGGGCGTGGCCTTTAGTCGCGTGTGGCCTTTGCCCCCCCGTCCGGGCTTCGAACGGATTGTACGGGTCTTCTTGCTGATGATCCCTGCTTTGGGCATCGGCCTGGCTTTGCATGTGTGGCTACAAGGGCCCCGCCCGGAACGGGCCCTCTATCTGGTCTTCGCACTTGCAGCCTGGCTCGGATCCGGATATATTGTACGTGTCGAAACCTGACATCTTTTGATCCATCCAACCTCATTCACAACCAAAAGGAGGCATCCAATGGTGGACCGACATGAAGACATTTTGGCCGCGGAGCATGAGATCTATTATCCCCCCCCGGAAGTGGTAGAGAAAGCCTACATCAAAGACTACGATGCTGTGCGGGAAAAGGCATTGGCCGATATCGAAGCCTTTTGGGCAGAACGGGCACAAGAGCTGGATTGGTTTGAACCCTGGGAAAAGGTGTTGGATGATTCCAATGCCCCCTTCTACAAGTGGTTTGTGGGCGCCAAGACCAATATCGTGCACAATGCTCTGGATCGCCACATCAACACCTGGCGCAAAAACAAGATCGCGTTGATCTGGGAAGGGGAGCCCGGGGATCAACGTTCCTATAGCTACTACCGCCTGTGGCAAGAGGTCAACAAGTTTGCCAACGTTCTGCGCAGCCTGGGGGTAAAGAAGGGAGACACCGTCACCATCTACATGGGGCGGGTGCCCGAACTGCCCATCGCCATGTTGGCCACGGCCAAGATCGGTGCCATCCATTCCGTGGTTTACGGCGGTTTCAGCGAGCAGGCTCTGGCCGACCGCATTCACGACGCCCAAAGTCGGGTCCTCATCACCGCGGATGGCGCCTGGCTGCGGGGCAAGACGGTGAACCTGAAAGACATCGCAGATGAAGCCGTGCATCGCTCCCCCGTGGTGGAACACATGGTGGTGGTTAAGCGCACCGGCCAGCAAGTCAACATGGAACAGGGCCGGGATTACTGGTACCATGAACTCATGAGCCTGCCCATCGCCAGCCCCCATTGCGAAACCGAGGTCATGGACGCGGAAGACCCCCTCTTCATCCTCTACACCTCGGGGACGACCGGCAAGCCCAAAGGGGTGCTCCACACCCATGGCGGCTATCAGGTCTACACCAGCACAACCCTGAAATGGGTCTTCGACATCAAAGATGACGATCGCTGGTGGTGTGCCGCGGACCCGGGCTGGATCACCGGGCACAGCTACATCGTCTATGCGCCGTTGATCCTGGGGGCCACCAGCTTCATGTATGAAGGCGCGCCCAACTATCCCTACCCCGACCGCTGGTGGCGGATGGTGGAGAAATATGGCATCACCATCCTCTACACCGCGCCCACAGCCATCCGCGGGCTCATGCGCTTCGGCGATGCCTGGCCCAAGCGCCACGACCTGAGCTCCCTGCGCCTGCTGGGCAGCGTGGGCGAACCCATCAACCCCGAAGCCTGGCGCTGGTACTATCGGGTCATCGGCAAGGAAAAATGCCCCATCATGGATACCTGGTGGCAGACCGAGACCGGCGGCTTCATGATCACCCCCGTTCCCTCCTATCCCCTCAAACCCGGTTCGGCTACCAAGCCCTTCCCCGGCATTGATGCGGAGATCGTGGATGAGGAAGGAGACCCGGTCAAGCCCAATGAAGATGGCTACCTGGTGATCAAGAAGCCATGGCCCGGCATGGCCCGCACCGTTTGGGGTGACCCCGATCGCTATGTGAAGCAATACTGGGAGCGCTACAAGGAGAAAGGCTACTACCTCACCGGCGACTCGGCCCGCAAGGATGAAGATGGCTACTTCTGGATCATCGGTCGCATCGACGACGTGATCAAAGTCAGTGGCTATCGCCTGGGCACGGCCGAGATCGAAAGCGCGCTGGTCAGCCATCCCGCGGTGGCCGAAGCCGCGGTCATCGGCATCCCCGATGAACTGAAGGGCAATGTCATCTGGGCCTATGTCATCCTCAAGCAGGGTGTCGAAGGTTCGGATAAGCTGGTGGATGAGCTGAAGCAACATGTACGCCACGAAACCGGGCCCATCACCGTGCCCGCCAAGATCTTCTTCGTAGACAGCCTGCCCAAGACCCGTTCCGGTAAGATCATGCGCCGGGTGCTCAAAGCCCGGGCCCTGGGCAAAGACGTGGGCGACACCTCCACCCTGGCCGACTAAGCTTATGCAACCCATCGACTTTCTCCGTCGCACTCCGCCCTTCGATACCCTGGAGGAGGAGGCACTGCAACAGATCGTGCAATCCTTGAAAGTGGTGCGTTACCCCGCGGAAATGCGCATTTTGCAACGCGGGGGCGAACCCAGCCACCATCTCTACATCGTGCGCGAAGGCGCGGTGCGACTGGAACAAGATGGGCAGACCATCCTGCTTTTGGAGGAGGGGGACCTTTTCGGGTTCCCCTCCCTTTTAGCTCAGGATGCGCCCCTTTTTGATGCGGTGGTGGAGGAGCACGCGCTCATCTACCAGATCCACGAAACTCTCTTCCGTCAACTCCTGCAACATCCTTCCTTTGCCGATTATTTCCTTCAGGGCCTGGCGGAGCGTCTACGCCGCACAGCCGAGGCTCAGCCCCGCAGTGCCCTGGCTTTCTACGATTTCACCGCGCCCCTATCCAGGCTCATCGGTCGCCCTCCCGTGTTCGTCGAGCCTGATGTCAGTGTGGCCCAGGCGGCCCAGGTGATGCACAAGCACAACATCAGCTCGGTGCTGGTGGCCAGCGACCCTGTCGGTATCCTTACCGTACGCGACCTGCGCAGCCGGGTGTTGGCTCAAGGGCGTCTCCCTTCCACCCCGGTGCGCGAGGTGATGACCGCTCCCGTGCACACCATCCCCGCGCATGCCACCATCTATCAGGCCCTGCTACAAATGATGGAACAGGGGGTGCACCATTTGCCGGTGGAAGACCACGAACGCATTGTGGGCATTGTCACCGACACCGATCTGCTGCGCAAGCAAATGCACAACCCCCTGGCCCTCTTCGAGCAGGTGCGGCGGGTGCAAAAACCGGAAGACCTGGCCGCCTACGCCCAGAATGTGGCCGTGACCGTAGATTGGCTTTTCCGTAATGGGCTGGATGTGCTGGAGATCGGGCGGGTCATTGCCAGTCTTAACGATGCGCTCATGGCCCGGCTTCTTTCTCTGGCCGAAGCCGAACTGGGCCCGCCACCCACGCCTTATGCCTGGTTCGTCTTTGGCTCCGAAGGGCGGATGGAGCAATTGTTGCTCACCGATCAAGACAACGCGTTGGCCTATGCCGAAGCTTCGCCCGAGGCCGATGCTTATTTTGCCCGACTGGCCGAATGGATGGTCAACGCGCTCACCGGGATGGGCTTTCCCCCTTGTCAGGGAGGCTACATGGCCACCCACTGGCGCCGGCCCCTGGATGAATGGGAACGCCAATTCCGGGCCTGGGTCGAAACCCCGACGCCCCAAGCCCTCATGGCCGCGGGGATTTTCTTTGATTATCGCCGGGTGTGGGGGGAGCTTCCCCTCACCTCGTTACAAGAAATCATCCTCGCAGGGGGGCGCAACCACATCTTTCTGGCGCACATGGCCCGAGCTTCCCAGGCCTGGCAACCCCCCTTGGGCTTTTTCCATCGCATTCGCGATGAACATGGTCGGGTGGACCTCAAACGGGGAGGCATTGCCCCCATCGTGGCCCTGGCCCGGGTCTACGCGTTAGAAGCCCAAAGCGATGCCCGCCCCACCCTGGACCGCTTGCACGCCGCCCGTCGTGCGGGCATCCTCAGCCAGGACAGTTGCGAAACCCTATGCGAGGCCTTTCGCTTCCTCATGCGCCTACGCCTGCGCGCCCAACTGGACGCGGTCCATCAGGGCCAGCCTCCCACCAATGCCATCGTCCTCAACGATCTGGTCCCTATGGAAAAGCATATGCTCAAAGAAGCCTTCCGCGCGATTCGCGATGTCCAGGCCGCGTTGGGTTTTCGCTACCAGACCGATCTTTTAGGCTCATGAACCGGCAACGTCTGATAGGACAACGCCTGGTCGCCCTGGCTATCGTGGGCGTTCTCCTATTCAACTACCCCATCCTGGCCCTCTTCGACCAGGACCGCACGGTCTTGGGCATTCCCATGCTCTATCTCTATCTATTCCTGGCTTGGGCGGCGTTAATTTGGCTGATGGCGTTTCTTATTGAGCGTGGATAAGCGCCATGTCCCTGGGCCTTATCATTCTGATAGGCTTGGCCTACATCGGCGCGTTGTTCGCCGTGGCATATTATGGCGATCAACAGGCCGCGCGCGGTCGTAATCCCATTGACAGTGCCTTCATCTATAGCCTCTCCCTGGCCGTCTATTGCACGGCCTGGACCTTCTACGGGAGCGTGGGACGCGCCGCACGCACGGGGGTGGACTTCCTCCCCATTTACCTGGGGCCCACCCTGATGGCCGCGCTGTGGTGGTTTGTTTTACGGAAGATCATCCGCATCAGCAAAACCTACCGTATCACCTCCATTGCCGATTTCATTGCTTCGAGATACGGCAAAAGCACCCTGCTGGGTGGATTGGTGACCCTGGTCGCGGTCTTGGGCATCACCCCATACATCGCACTGCAACTGAAAGCGGTCTCTTTCAGTTTCTTTCTGCTTTGGCATTTCCCAACCCTGGAAACGCCCCAGCTCAATGCCATCCCCTTGGGGCATGATACCGGCTTTTATGTGGCTTTGATCATGGCCGCGTTCGCCATTCTTTTTGGCGCTCGCAATCTGGATGCCACCGAACAACACGAAGGCTTGGTCCTGGCCATTGCTTTTGAATCGACAGTGAAGCTGGGCGCGTTTTTGGCGATGGGGCTCTTCGTGGTTTTCGGGCTTTTTCATGGCCCTACAGACCTTTTTACTCAGGCCGCACAACATCCCGAATTACGCGCCCTTTTCCATTTCAACCCGGAACCCCACGCCTACGAAAACTGGTTCTGGCTTATTTTGCTTTCCATGTTCGCGATCATGCTCCTCCCCCGGCAGTTCCAAATGGCCGTGGTGGAAAATGTCAGCGAACGCCATGTAGAGACCGCGGTCTGGCTTTTTCCCCTTTATTTGCTCCTTATCAACCTTTTTGTGTTCCCCATTGCCCTGGCCGGCCGTTTGCTGTTGGCCCCGCAGGTTTCTCCCGACATGTACGTGCTGCTCCTCCCCCTGGTGGAAGGGCGGGAGCTCCTGGCGCTTCTGGTCTTTGTAGGCGGGCTTTCTGCCGCGACGGGCATGATCATCGTGGAAACCGTGGCCCTCAGCATCATGCTTTCCAACGATCTCATCTTCCCCGCGCTGTTACGGTCCGGGGTGCTCCACGCGGAACAAGATTTCCCCGCGTTCATGCTGCGGCTGCGGCGGGCCGCCATCCTGGGCCTGATCTTATTGGGGTATCTCTTCTTTCGGGTCACGGGCGAAGCGGTCTCTCTGGTCTCCATCGGGCTGATCTCTTTCGCGGCCGTGGCCCAATTCGCACCTGCTCTCTTGGGCGGACTTTACTGGAAAAGGGGCACGCGGCGGGGCGCCCTCCTGGGCCTGGCGGTTGGATTCCTGCTTTGGGCCTATACCCTCCCTCTGCCCCTGCTCACCGACGCGGGATGGTTCTGGCCCCATCTCACCCAGAACGGGCCATGGGGCCTCCATTGGTTGCGACCCCACGCGCTCTTCGGCATGGAGGGGTATGCGCCTGTCACCCATGCCCTGTTCTGGAGCCTCAGCATCAATACCTTGCTCTACATCTTCGGCTCTTTGTGGGATACCCAAAGCGTGCTGGAACATCGTCAGGCCGCGCTGTTCGTCGACATTTTCCACCACGTGGCCCGAGGGGAGCCCCCTCAATTCTGGCGCCGGGATGCCTCCCCCCTCGATTTACAGACCCTTTTGGAGCGTTTTGTGGGCCACGAACGGGCCCAGGCTTTTTTGGAATCCTATGCTCATACCCGTGGGGTCACCGATTGGAATCGCCTGGAGCCGGATGCCGACATGATCGAAGCAGTGGAGCGGCTGTTGGCCGGGGTGGTGGGGGTGGCTTCGGCCCGGGTCGCTGTGGCCAGCATTGTCACCGAAGAACCCCTGGATATCGCCGAGATCATTCACATGTTGGATGAAACCTCCCAGGTGGTCGCGTACAGCCGCCAGTTGGAGCAGAAGTCGCGCGAGCTGGAGGCTGCCACCGCGGAATTACGGGAAGCCAATCGCCGCCTGCAGGAGCTGGACCGCCTGAAGGATGAATTCATCTCCACCATCACCCACGAACTCCGTACCCCCCTCACCGCGATCCGGGCCCTCACCGAAATTTTATACGACAATCCGGATCTCTCGGCCGAACAGCGTCGGCATTTTTTGGAGATCGCGACCAAAGAAATCGAACGCCTTTCCCGACTCATCAACCAGGTCCTGGATTATGCCAAATTGGAATCGGGCACGCTGGAATGGGACCTCAAACCCCTGGACCTGCGCCAAGTGGTGCTGGATGCCCTGGAAGCCACCCGTCATCTTTTCGAAGAACAGGGGATTCAAATCCAATCCGAACTGATGAACCAGCCTCCCCAACTGGTGGCCGATTATGATCGATTGATGCAAGTGGTGTTAAACTTACTTTCCAACGCGGCCAAATTCGCCCGCAGCCAGGTCGTCATCCGCATGCAAGCCCGGGAAGACGCCTTATGCCTGGCCATTCAGGATGACGGCCCGGGCATTGATCCGGCCTATCATGACGCCATCTTCGAAAGGTTCAGTCAGATCCCCTCTTCCTCCTCCCAACGGCCCTCGGGCACGGGCCTGGGGCTTCCCATCAGCCGTGCCATCATCACCCATCTGGGAGGACGTATTTGGGTGGAGAGTGCGGCAGGGGAAGGCGCGACCTTTATCTTCTGTTTACCGTTATCCTCATCCAGCCCGCAGGAAGGCAGTAATCAGTAATCAGTAATCAGTGATCAGTCATCAGTCTGATATCTCTATGTTTTCTCTGCGAACTCTGTGTTTCCGCTTAGTACAGCGTTTCGTAAATAAGTTCCGAGTTTTGAAACGTCATTCCGACGACCGAAGGGAGGAGGAATCTAGCGAAGCGCTTCCTACGCCGGAGCTATGCGCTCGCTTCGCTCGCTAGATGCTTCAGTCGCTTCGCTCCTTCAGCATGACGTAACCAGGAAGGAATTTATGCAACGTTGTACTTAGCGAGTTTGCATGAGATTTTCATCCGTATCGGTTCTTCCAGGAGAACGCCCATGCCCAACTGTGATCATCCCCCTTCTCGTCCCTGCGTCCTTATCGTCGACGACGAACCGAACATCGTCATTTCTATCGAATTTCTTATGCGCCAGGCAGGGTACGAAGTGCAAGTGGCCCACACAGGGGAAGAAGCGCTCGCTTACATCCAGCAGGCCCCCCCGGATCTCATCATTCTAGATATTATGCTGCCCGGAATGGATGGCTTCGAGGTGTGCCGATGGGTGCGCGAACACCCCGAATGGGATGATGTCAAAATCGTGATGCTCACGGCCAAAGGCCGGGACGCGGAAAAGGCCAAGGGGATGGCCCTGGGCGCGGATGCCTACATCACGAAACCTTTCTCCACCAAGCATCTTGTAGACGTTGTCAAAAACCTGATGATGAAAAAGATGTCGTGGCAGGCAGGGTGATGATCATGTCTCAGACTCAGATTTTGGCACTGGCCTTCCTCCTGGTGTTGGGAGCAGGGATGGCTTTGTTTTTTCTGCGTAAACAATGTCAGCGCCCTGCCCGCCTGGCCCGGCGTCTGGCCTCGGAAGTGCGAACCATTGCGGCCGCGCACGCGGGCCATCGGCTCGTCCCTTCTGAACTCCCCTCGGGTTTTCGCGAGTTGGCCACGGCCATCAACGACCTGGCTGCGCGCTACGAACGTTTGCTCACCACCCAGCAACAAGCGGTGGCCCAGGCCCGTTCTGATCTGGCCACCGAACATACTCGCCTTATCACCCTCATCCAGAATTTAGCCGAAGGTGTCTTGGTGTGCAACGCGCAGGGGGAGATCCTGCTCTACAATCGTCATGCGCAAGCCCTTTTAGGGGAACAGGTGGGGCTGGGGCGGGGGATTACCAGGGTGTTGGGCGGTCCCATGGAGCAAACCTGGGCCCTGATGCAGCAACAAAAGGACCGCCGTGCCCGGCGATTTATCATCCGTACCCGTCAGGGGCATTTTCTGCGCGTGCGAGTTACCCCCATCTATGAAGATGGCGATGCCTTGCAAGGGGCTGTCCTGAGTTTGGAAGACATCACCGCGCATATCGAAAATGAGGAACGGCAGGAGGCGCTCATCCGCGACCTCGACAGTTCGCTCCGAGGAGGCCTGGCCAACATCCGCGCGGCCATCGAAACCCTGCGCGCCTACCCCGAGATGGCCCCGGAAACACGTCAAAAACTGGAGAAGGTCATCAGTGAGGGGGCGGAACGCCTGGGGCAGCAACTCCAGGAAATTCTGGCCGAATATCAGGCCATCCTGCGCGCGGCCTGGCGATTGGAAACCATGCCGCTCAAGGACATCCTCCTTTTATTGACCCAGCAACTGCGCCTGCCCACGCCAGAAATACCGCCGGAACTGGCCACGGCCTGGATGCAGGTCGAGCCTCATGGGTGGCTTCGGGCGTTAACCGTGGTGATTCGTACCATGCCCGGGACCCCGACCCTGCGGTTGGTCCCCCGGGACACCCATGTCCTTTGGATCTTTGCCTGGCCTTCGCACGTGGTGCGCGAGCACACCATGTACGAACATATCCATCAAGACCAGGATCACGACCCCAGCCTGGTGCAGGTGATGCAGCATCATAACGGCGAAGCCTGGGTCCAGCAAACCGAGGAAGAGGTGCAATTGGTCCTGTTGATGCCTTTGGCTTCTCCCCAGGAGCCGCCCCAGCCCTCTCCCGGCCAGGCTGCCATTGCCCCTCGGCCCGAATACTACGACTTCGACCTGCTCTTTCGCCGTCCCGAGCCCGCGGCCTCCCTGGATGCCACGCCTCTGCGCCAACTGCAATACACGGTCTTCGATACCGAAACCACGGGTCTGGACCCCATGGGGGATGAGCTCATTGCTATCGGCGCGGTGCGCATTGTCAACGCCCGGTTATTGGAAGAGGAGCAGTTTCATCATCTGATCAAACCCCGACGATCCATCCCCCCTAGCGCTACCCGCATCCATGGCATCCGCAATCAGGATGTCCAAGACGCGCCCCCTCTGGAAGAGGTCCTCCCGGCCTTTCACACCTTTGTGGGGGATTCCATTTTGGTGGCCCATAACGCAGCTTTTGACATGCGTTTTTTGGAAGAGGCAGAAAAACGCACGGGCGTCCCTTTCACCCAACCCGTGCTCGATACTCTCCTCCTTTCTGCCATTGTGCATCCCGAACACCGGGACCATAGCGTGGAAGCCATAGCCGCGCGGCTGGGGGTGGAGGTTCAGGCCCGCCATAGTGCGTTGGGCGACGCGCTGACCACGGCCCGCATCTTTCTCAAGCTCATTCCCCTGTTGGAACACCAGGGCATCTTCACCCTGGCCCAGGCCCGGGCCGCCAGCGAACAGACCTACTTTGCCCGGATTCGGTACTGAAGACTGCTATGAAAATAGGATCAGGATTAGGATTGAGGATTGTCAGGCCGAGGTTAGGCGCGAGCAGGAGTAATCACTGATCAGTCATCAGTAATCAGTTGCGGGGCTAGCCGGATTCATCCGGCGCCGTTTTATAGCTCGGCGACTTCATCGCCGGGCGGGCGTGGTGGACGCCACTTCGCTCGGCTAAACCACGCCAAATGTCTACTATGTAAATAGGATTCGGATCAGGATTAGGATTGAGGATCGCCAGGGCAGAGTTGGGCGAGGCGACAACGGGCGTCAAACGTAAAACGTGAAACGTCAGGTCATGACGCATGACGTTTGACGCTTGACGAAATCGGCTTCCCGCGCCAACGTGGCCGCGAGATGTTTTCTTCGGTATCGGCGCGGGCGAGCCGGCCGTTGGACTGTTTACGAAAGGATGGCCATGGTCAAACGAGCTACGGCTATCAGCCTATCTGCCTCGTCGCGCAGACGGATATCCCATACATGGGTGCGGCGGCCAATGCGGATGGCCGTGGCCCGGCCGGTGACCTGGCCTTCGCGAACCGAACGGAGGTGGCTGATGTTCAGTTCAATGCCCACGGCCTGCTGACGAGGCCAGTCGATGAGGAGCACCGAGGCCACGCTGCCCAGGGTTTCGGCCAGCAGCGCGCTGGCGCCGCCATGCAAAATGCCCGCAGGCTGTTTGGTGCGATGGTCTACGGGCATGGTGGCTTCCAACCAATCCTCACCAATGGCGGTGAAGGATATCCCCATGTGGCCCACCGCGGTGTGTTGACGAAATTGATTCAGGGCTTCCAGATCGGGGAGGTATTTCCAGAGCATGGGTATTTTTAGGATCAGGATCAGGATCAGGATTAGGATTAGGATTAGGATTAGGATCAGGATCAGGATTAGGATTGAGGATCGTCAGGCCGAGGTTAGGCGCGAGTACGAGTAATCAGTGATCAGTCATCAGTAATGGATGTCCTGAAAAAACCTTAACCACGGAGACACAGAGAGCACGGAGAGGAAAAAAGATAAGGTTTGGAGAGGACTTTCTCCGTGACCCCCCTTTATTTTTCTCTGTGTCCTCCGTGTCTCCGTGTTGAAAAACCTTTTTGCAGTGCATCCAGTAATCAGTGTTCAGTAATCAGTAGGTTGGCTGTTTCTTGGTGCCTTTGTGCTCTTTGTGTCCTTTGTGGTGAAAGATGATCTGCGAAAATCCGCGTTGCGGAGCATCTGGGGCATCATCGTTCTCCTACGGTTCCGGACTGAGGGCTCCGGACTTTGGAAAAGTGGCGGGGTTTGAGCTATGATACCACATATGCGCACGATGTCCCCTCTTCGTTCCACCGGATGGTGGCAGGGCCCGCTGGTGGCCATAGGCGTGCTGGCCGCGTTGCTCCTGGCCTGGGCCCTTATCTTCCAGCCCGAGCTTGCGGATCAAATCATCGCGCTCAGCGCCATCCTTTTGACCCTTAGCCTCATCTTCTTCGATCCCTTCACGGCCTTTCTGGTCTGGCTCTTTTTCATTCCCTTTGCTCCCTTCCTGCGCCTGGACCTCCACATGCCCGCGGGGATCCCCGACCTCAGCTATGCCCGCATGGTGGGGAGTATCCTGGCTGTGGTCGAGGCTGCTCGGGTGGCTTTGGGCAAAAAGAAATTGATGGTCCCTACCTTTTTCGAGCTGACCCTGCCTTTTTTCATTCTGCCCCTGTTGTGGGCCGCGGTCAGGGCCTATTTTGGCTGGCTGTGGGGTCTACAAGCGGTGTTTGACGCGTTCCTCATGCCCTTGTTGGCCTATTTTATCGCCCGCCAGCTTATCCAGGAGCCCGAAGACTTCCGCAAACTGGCTCGTGTTTTGACCGCCATTGCCGTGGTGGTGGCCGTGGCCGCGATGGTGGAACAAACTACGGGTTTCGCCCCCTTCCGCATTGGTACCGGAGCCAAATTTTATGGAAGGGACATCCGCAAGGTGGGAAGTTTCTTTGCCAACCCGGCTTACGTGGGGCTCACCCTGGCCATCATCGCCCCTTTGGCTTTGATGTTGGCCCTGGAAGCCAGAACGTGGCGTCAGAGAGGGCTCTACGGAACCGCGCTTTTCATCCTGGAAGCAGGCGTGGTCGCCACCCTCAACCGTTCGGCCATGCTTGGTGCCCTGGTCGGCCTTTTGGTCTTTTCGTTGCTGAATCGTCGGTTGTTGCGGGTCACCCTGGTGGTCCTGCTGGTGGTGGGCATTCTGGTAGGGGTTAGTTGGAACATCTGGCAGGATTCTCCTGTGGGCCAACGCCTGACCGCGGAAAGCCCCATCGACTACCGCCTGACCGCGCTGCGCATTGGGCTCGATATCCACAAAACCGCGCCCTATTGGGGTGTGGGCTGGCATTGGTTCGGCCGGCTGGCCGCGGACCGGGGATTTCGGGATAACGGCATCCACGTGCTCCCCAGCACCCACAATTCCTACCTCAATTTCCTGGTATCGGGCGGCTATGCCCTGCTGGGGGGCTATCTGGTCATGTTGGCGGGGTTGGCCCTCACCCTGGGGGTGGTGGGATGGCCACGCCGCCAGGGCCGGCGCTTCTTCCCCCTTTACATTCAGGCGGCCTGGGCCAGCTTCGTGGCTTATGTGATCCCCATCGCGTTTTTCGATAACGCGTTCTCCTTGTACGCGAATCTCGCCTTTTTCACCATCATGGGCGGGGCCATCGCCGCCACCTTCGCGGGCGGTTCCTTTTCTGACCTCGCGCGTTCTTCTGAGCAAACATCATGAGCACATACAGCCGCTTCCTCCGCCGAGTTGTCATCCCGGTGGGCTCCCGCCTGGCCGGGTATGGGGATTTTCTCCCCTACCTGCAGAGCCTGGAAGCCAGCCAGTGGTGGTCCCCGGCCCAGATTCGGGAACTCCAAAATCAAAAATTACGGCGCTTGATCGCCCACGTCTACCAGCATGTGCCCTTTTATCGCCAGGTCATGGATGAACGAGGGCTCACGCCCGCAGACATCCAAACCGTGGAGGACCTGCCCAAACTCCCCATCGTCGATAAATCGGTCATCACCCGCTACTACAACACTACCCTGCGGGATCAAACCATCCCCCAACACCGGTTGATCCATGCCACCTCCAGTGGCTCCACCGCGGAGCGCCTGCACTACTGGACCACCAAAGCGCAAAAGGCCAAAAAATGGGCCGGGTTGTTCCGGTGGTGGGAAATGGTGGGGTATGAATTCGGGGATTCGTATGTGACCTTTCAGCTTGCACCCAATCAGGGGTTCAAAGGATGGCCCCTGGTGGGGCGGTTGGAATGGCTTCTGTTGCGGCATCATTGGCTTTCGGCCCAGGAAATGACCGACGAGGTGCTGAATCGCTATGTGGAAAATCTTCAGGCCTGGAAGCCCAAATTGTTCCGCAGTTACGCGTCCACGGTTTATTATCTGGCCCGACGCATGAACGAGGCCGGGCTTCAGGTGCCCATCCCCTCTATCCTCACCACGGGGGAAACCCTCACCGACCACATGCGCGAAACCATCGAGCAGGCCTTTGCTCCTGGTCGGGTCTTCAATGAATATGGCGGGGATGGCATGCAGATCGCGGCGGAGTGCGAATACCATCAAGGGTTGCACATCAACGCGGAAACCTACATCGTGGAGATCATCAAGGATGGACGCCCAGCCCAGGAGGGGGAACTGGGTGAGGTGGTGCTCACTAATCTGGAAGCCACAGCCACCCCCTTCATCCGTTACAACATCCACGACGTGGCGGCCATCACCCACGAGCCCTGCCCGTGCGGCCGGGGCCTGCCCCGCCTGAGCCATCTGGAAGGCCGACTGACCGACATGTTTGTCACCTCGGATGGGCACTGGCTGACCGTGCATCAGTTTACCGCGTTTTTCGCCAAACTCCACTCGGTCAAAGCCTTTCAGGTCATTCAGAAGGAAGTGGATTTCATTCTCATCAAGCTGGTGGTGGATGAGACTTTTAGCGGGGAGGATGAAAAGCGCATCATCGAAACGTTCCGGCGTTACATGGGACCCCACGCGCGCTTTGAGTTGGAATTTGTGGATGCCATCCCGGTTTCGCCTGTGGGCAAACGCCGCTTTTTCATCTCCGAAGTCATTCAGGGGACATCCAGCCAGGTATGATGGCGGCTTCGGATCACGGGGGATTCGCTTCCGCCCGTATTGCCATTTTGGGACCCTTTCCACCTCGCTCTGGGGGCGTGGCCCGGCAATGTGCGATTCTGGCCCAGCATTTGCAGCAGGCGGGCGTCCAGGTCATCCGCATCAATACCGATCTCCCCACGTGGCGCGGCCGTGCTCTGGCCCGTCCCTTTTTCCCGCTGGCCCAGGTGGTGCATGGATGGCGGGCGCTGGGCCGCACCCGGCATGGGTGGGATATTTTGCACGTGCATGCGGCGTCCTGGTGGGGGTTTATGCCCGCGGTGTTGGGGTTACGCGCGCGGGCCTGGGGCAAGCATCTGGTGCTCACGTATCATGGGGGCGAAGCCGCGGCCTTCATGGCCAAACATGGGGCCTGGGCCCGGGCTGTGTTGCAACGCTACGACCGGCTGCTCACCCTCACCCCCACCCAGGCCAGGATTTTCCAGGCCCATGGGCTCACGCCTTTTGTCGTCCCCAACATCGTGCCTCTGGAGCAATTCCCCTTCCGGTTGCGCGGGCCGGTGCGGCCGCGGCTGCTTTGGCTGCGGCTTATGGAAGACCGCTACCGGCCACAAGATGCCCTGGCCGTATTGGCCCAGGTACGGGCGGTGCATCCTCACGCGACGCTCACCCTGGTGGGCGGAGGCAAGCGCCTGGCCCAGCTTCGGGCTCAGGCCCCGCCCGGGGCCCGCTTCCTGGGCCAGCAGCCTTTCCATGCCCTGCCTGCTCTCTACGACGCCGCAGAGATTTTCCTCAACACCTCGGCCGTGGATAACCTGCCCCTGACCTTGATCGAAGCCAGCGCCAGCGGTCTACCCATCGTGTCCACCAACGCGGGGGCGATTCCCGATCTCATCGTTCATGGGCAGCACGGGCTTTTGGCGCGGGTAGGGGATGTGGACGCGCTGGCCGGGCACGTGCTGCGGTTGCTGGATGACCCGCGCCTGGCTCAGAAGCTTTCGAAAGGAGCGCGTGAAAACGCGCAGCGCTTCCGTTGGGAAACCATCGCGCCTCAGTTGGCACGGGCGTATGATTTGTTCCGAAAATAGGATCAGGATTAGGATTGAGGATTGTCAGGCCGAGGTTAGGCGCGAGTAGGAGTAATCAGTTATCAGTAATCAGTAATCAGTGTTCAGTTGATTCTGTGTCCTCTGCGCCCTCTGCGGTAAGTACCCTTTCCGTAGGGGGGCAGGAATCAGTCATCCAGTGTTCAGTGTTCAGTAGCTCCGAGCAGAAGAAACAGCGCTGCGTGCCTAGCCGGAATTATCCGGCGCCGTTTTATAGCCCGGCGACTTCATCGCCGGGCGGGCGTGGTGGATGCCACTTCGGTCGGCTAAACGACGCCAAATGTCTGCTACGCGGCCAATTCCAACCTCCGATGCGGCGCTCCTGAGCTTTGAGGGAAGCAAAGTGCATAACAGCCTCTAGCGAGGCGCAAAAAACCACGGCATGGCGCTCGCTTCGCTCGCTAGATGCTTCGCTCCCTTCGGTCGCTCAGCATGACGAACATCTGCGGGAATCTGCGAAGCATCGGCGCAAATCTGCGTCCTATTTTCGAGGTTATTGGTGCCAGAACGCGATGTAATCCCGGAGGCGGAAGTGGGTGTGTTGATGCCACCAGGCCTGCCACAATTGGCGTCGCAGGCGTTTCCATACCTGCCGGGCCAGGTTGGCTTCTTGTGAGCTGAGCGGTTTGGCCGCGTATTTATCGTGGCTGTAGAGCCGGGCCAGGGTTTGCACGTCCTCCGCGGTGGGGGGCAGGGCCCGGGCAAAGACCCGGGCTTGCTCCCAGGGGGTGAAACTGGCCCGATGGGGAACCCCCAGGCGTCGAGCCCACCATAGCAAGCGGCCCCAAATGTCATCCAAAACATCGGGCGCGCTGGCCGTGGGCTGGGCCTTTCTGCGCATATTGCGGGCCGGGCGTCGCCATGACCGAATCCCATACCATACTCCCCACACGATCCCCAGCCCTGCCAAGATCAAAAAAGCCCATCCCAGACGAGGGATCCAACGCTCGGCCAGGCTTTGTTCGATGCGCACGTTGGCTTTGGGCGAGGTTTCTTCGGGTTGGGGGATGTTGCGCAGGTTTTCTTCCTCCGGTTTCTCTCCCAACCGGCTGGCACGGCCCCCGGCCTCGGGCGGTTGGATGGCTTCTTGCAATCGCTCGATCACCGGCTCGGAGGCCGTGGGCTCGAATTGAATCCAGCCGTAGGTGGGGAAGTACACCTCCACCCACACGTGAGCATCCTTTTCCCGAAGACGATAGCGGCCAGTGAGGGGATCGTATTCCCCGGTGGCATAGCCCTGCACCAAACGGGTGGGAATGCCCAAATGGCGCAGCATTACCGCCATGCCGGTGGCGTAGTAGTCGCAATAGCCTCGTTTTTCTTCAAAAAGGAAGTAATCCGCGGCATCCTGGCCCGGCGCTGGGCCGGGGATCTGCTCATCATACGTATAGGTACGGACGTACGTTTCGATGGCTTTGGCGATGTCGTAGGGGTTGTCCTGGTCCTGGGCGAGCTTTTCTGCCAGGTCGAACACCCGTTGCGGCACCGTATCGGGCAGTTGGAGATACCGGGCCTGGATTTCCGGCGGATAGAGGGTGCTATCGTGACGCAGTTGGGATTCCGTGGCAAAGCTGACCGAGCTGGTGATGGTGTAGACATCCCCAGGCTTCAGCACATCTTCCGAAAGGATCATGGCCAGTTCCGCCACCCCGACTTCTGTGGCCAGGGGGACTTCCTTTGGCATCAGGCCTTGGGGGATGAGCCGGGCGGTGGCCGGGATGCTGACCTCCACAGGCATGGGCGCGGCCATGAGGATGTTGGTGTACTGCTGCATGATCATGGTTTGGGTGATGAGCCGCCGAGCCGAAAAGGAAGGGGTTTCCACCCGGGCATTGGTCAGATCGATGTTGGCTGTGTCGCGCAGTTCCCAGGCGCTGGAGGTGTAGGTATCCAGCACCGTGGCCTGGAAGTAACGGTTCAGGGAGGTCTCCACATCCATCACCACGGCATCGGTGAGTTCGCGAGGACCCTCCAGAGGATGGCTGGGGGTGAAGACCACCACTTCGGCCGCGGGGGCCCGGGTTTCGCCGTAATCCAGGCTATTGAAAAGCCGATTCCATTCATCCTTCACTTGTTCCCATGGGTTTTCCAGGGGATTGGCCAGGTTTTGATCTTCGCCCCACAGCGCGGTGGGCAAAATCCAGGAAAACAGGATCACGATCACGATGAAAAGGATCGCGTCGCGCGTCACATCAAAGCCTATGTCAAAGGGGAAAAGCACCCGTTCCTGGTACCAATGCGCTTCCAGCTCTGCCAGGGTGGCCCGTACCAGCAGCAGCATGCTCACGGCAAGATAGAGGATGAAGTAGGCTTTGAGATTCACAGGCGCGTAATAGAGATTGACGAGCATGGCCAGGCCCGTGGGGATCACCGCCTGCCATTTTCGTTTTTCCCGCACATACGCCCACACCGCGTTGAAACTGAGGATCCACAGCAAAATCGCCAGGAGCAGCACAAAGACCACGGTATCGGTGCCCGGTTTGCCGGCAATGACCTGCTGAAGCCAGGCAAAGGTGCGCTGGATGATCTGATAGGTTTTTTCCTGGGGGGCTGCCACGCCCGTGGCCAGGCTGGAAAGGCCATACAAGATGGCCGCCGCCCCCGTGATGAGGCTATAGAAAAAGGTGAAGCCAGGGCCAAAGGAACTGAAGGCCACGAAGGAGGCCGCGAGGACCGCCATCAAGGTGATAGGCAGCAGCCGATCCAGGCCCGGGCTCCAATGGGCCGCCTCCAGCGCCATGGCCAGATTGACCAGGATAAATCCCAGCAGGAGGATATCCAGCCAGCGGCGCGTGGGCAGTTCGAAAGTGGCCTCGGTGCTGGCCGGGGGCGATACATGGACCGGAGCGGTGGAAGTGGTGGCAGTCATAAGCGGAGATAGGGGGCTTGGGTTGGCTGCGTGGGTCGCGACCAGGCGACCTGCGCGCCCCAGTATAGACGGCTTTGGCCCTTACGTCAATCTTTGAGCATGTTAAGAGGTTTTAACGTAAATTTAACAGGGTTTTGATCCAAGGGGCTGGGGTTTTTTGGTATACTGCTATGTAAATAGGATTCGGATCAGGATTAGGATTAAGATCGCCAGGCCTACGTTGAGCGAGACGGCAAAGGTTCGTATTGCGTATTCCGTATTCCGTCCAGTCGTTACGCAATACGCAATACGGAATACGAGTCACGCCGCCCTGGCCGCAAGGCATTTTCGTCGGTATCGGCGCGGGGTGGCCCGCCGTCGGACTGCTTTGTAAATAGGATTCGGATTAGGATTAGGATTGAGGTCGTCAGGACAGCGTTGAGCGAGGCACCACCGGGCGTGATGCGTGAAACGTGAAACGTGAGAGCCTTACGCATCACGCATTACGCATCACGTACTTGGCTTCCCGCGCCAGCCTGGCCGCGAGATGTTTTCCTCTGTATCGGCGAGCCGCCGCTCGTGGCGACTGCTTTGTAAATAGAGGAATCAGTGATCAGTCATCAGTATTCAGTGTTCAGTTGACTCTGCGTCCTCTGCGTTCTCTGCGGTGAGTAACCTTTCCGCAGGGGATCAGGAATCAGGCATCCAGTGTTCAGTGTTCAGTTTGTATCCCATCCCCAGGAGGTTGCGTGAAACGCATTGGGTTTTTGTTGCCAATTTTGATTGGTTTGATGCTGCTTCTGAGCGCCTGTGGCGAAAAAGCCCCCTCGCCCGATCCCACCCGGGAGGCGCAGTTGGCCCAAATTGTCACCGTGTACAGCCAGCGCCAGGCTGCGCAACCGGCTTCCGCGCAAACCCCCACGGCTCCCCAGGGGGCTGCCCTGCCCCCGGTGAATCCGCGAGAGGTTTCGGGGGATATTATCATCGCGGGAAGTTCCACGGTTTTCCCCCTGGCCGAACGCCTGGCAGAGCGTTTTCGGGAAGAGGGGTATCGGGGTAACATCACCATCGATAGCATCGGCAGTGGCGCCGGATTCGAGCGTTTTTGTGTGGCCGGGGAAACCGATATCAGCAACGCCAGCCGCCCCATTAAGCAGAAGGAGATAGCCAATTGTGAGGAGATCGGGCGGGAGCCCGTGGAATTCCGCATCGGGACCGACGCCCTGACCGTGGTGGTGAACCCGGAAAACGATTGGGTAACGAACGTGACCATGGATCAGTTGGTGCCTCTTTTTTCCACCGCAGAGACCTGGTCCCAGGTGGACCCTACCTGGCCCGATGTGCCGATCCAACGGTTTACCCCGGGCACCGATAGCGGCACCTTCGACTATTTTGTGGAAGAGGTGTTTGATAAGGATCCCGAGCCCCTGCTTTCGGCCAGCCATTTGCAGATGAGTGAGGACGACAATGTGCTGGTGCAAGGGGTGGAAGGCAGTCCGTATGCCATCGGCTTTTTTGGCTACGCGTTTTACAACGAGAATCGGGGACGCCTGCGCGCGTTGGCCATTGAAGGGGTCGAACCCAATGCGGAACATGTGAACGCGGGGACTTATCCTTTGGCCCGTCCCCTGTTCATGTACAGCGCTCCCACCATCATGCAAAAGAAACCCCAAGTCGCCGCGTTCCTGGATTATGTGCTCACCTATGTCAACGAAGAAATCGGAGAGGTGGGATATTTCCCAGCCAGTGCCGAAGCCCTGGAGCAATCTCGCCACCATTGGTTACAGGCCATGGGCCAGGAGGTGGGGCCATGACCAGGGAACGGTCGGCGCCGGAGATTCATGAAAGCCTGCGCAAGCGACCCCGATGGGGCGAGACCGTGATCCATGGGCTGTTGCTGGTCTTTGCCGGGCTTTCTATTGTGACGACCCTGGGGATCGTGCTGGTGCTTTTTTCTCAGGCCCTGCATTTCTTTGCCCGGCCCGAAGTCTCCCTGGCGCGTTTTCTGACCGAATCCCAATGGCAGCCGCAGATCGGGCATTTTGGGATTCTGGTGTTGATCAACGCCACGTTGCTCACCAGCCTTATTGCCATGGTGGTGGCGTTGCCCACGGGCCTGGCCATCGCGATTTATCTCAGTGAATATGCCTCCCACCGCACCCGCAGCATCCTGAAGCCGATCCTGGAGGTGCTGGCCGGCATCCCCACCGTGGTGTATGGGTATTTTGCCCTCACGTTCATGACGCCTCTGCTGCAACGGCTTTTGGGTCGGGATGTGGTGGAGGTCTTCAACGTGGCTTCCGCGGGCATGGTCATTGGCATTCTCATCCTGCCTCTGATCACCTCCATGGCCGAGGATGCCCTCAGTGCCGTGCCCTATGCATTGCGCGAAGCAGCCTATGGCCTGGGCGCGACCCGGTTGGAGACTGCGCTCAAGGTGGTGACCCCTGCGGCCATGTCCGGGCTCATTGCCGCGTTTGTGGTGGCCATTTCCCGGGCCATCGGCGAGACCATGATCGTGGCCATTGCCGCGGGCGCGGGGCCTCGGAATTTCAAAAGCTGGCGCGAAGCCTTGCATCATCTGGCCCTGTTCAATCCTTTCAAAGGGGCCGAAACCATGACCGGGCATATTGTACGCATCAGTGGTGGGGACATCAGCTACGAATCCATTGATTACGACAGCCTGTTTGCCATCGGGCTCACCCTCTTCCTCATCACCCTTCTGCTCAATATCCTCAGTCGTCGAATTGTCCGCCGTTACCGCGAAGTTTATTAGCATGCACGAGCCATCATGATGTCCGATTTTCCCGAAGGCCAGGAACTGGAGCAATTTATCAAGCGGCGCCGTCAGAAGGGCCTCATCTGGCGCAGTTTGTTCTTGCTGGCCACGACCCTGGGGGTTCTGGTGCTCATGGTTCTGCTGTTGACCATCCTTAACAAGACCCTGGGATATGTGGCTGTGCGTTATCGCATGGAGCCGGATGAGTTGGTGGTGGCGCTCTATCGCACCATCATGCTGGACGCATCCCAAACGCAAACCCTCGCCAACCCCGCGGACCTGACACGGGGCCTGGCCGCGGACCCGGATGGGGTGGGGATCATGGCGCGGGCGGATTTTGAAGCCACGGGCCAGGGGCTGCGTGTGGTCCCCATCACGGACCTGTCGTTGCAGGGGGTGGTGGTTGTGGTCAGCGAGGCAAACACCTGGCTGACCGATCTCACCAGCCTCGAACTCATGCGCCTTTTCACCATCGCCACCACCTGGTCCGAGCTTCGGCCCGAATGGCCCCAGAGGCCCATCCATCGCTGGTTGCCCCCGGCTTCCTCCCCTGCCCTGCATGCCTTCATCGCCCAGGTGTATGGGGAAGACCCCCGCACCCAGCCCACCGAGGCCCTGGTCGCCATGTTGGCCATGCATCTTTCCCCTGGGGCCATGCGCCAGATCATGGCAGAAAAGCCCCTGTCGGCACGCACCCATGAGGATTTCTATCAATTGCTGGTGGATCGGGTGATGGAACCCACGATTCTGGAAACCTGGAGCTTTTCGGAATCCATCCTGAACCGCAAGGCGATCCAGGCCAGAGTGGCCGCCATGCCCGATGCCCGGTTGGAGTTTCGGCGATGGATCACCTGGGACTTTATCACCTCGCCCCAGTCTTCCAGGCCGGAATTTGCAGGGGTGCGTACCGCCATTTTGGGCTCTTTGTGGGTGGTTTTCATCACCTTGCTTTTTGCCATCCCTGTGGGCATTGGCGCGGCCATCTATTTGGAAGAGTACGGTTCAGGAGGGTGGTTGGATCAACTCATCGAAAGCAATATCAATAATCTGGCCGGGGTGCCTTCGATCATTTACGGGATGCTGGGGTTGGCCGTGTTTGTGCGGGCTTTGGAGCCTTTGACCAGCGGGAGTCTTTTCGGTTTGGTGGACCCTGCCACCAGCAATGGCCGGACCGTGCTTTCGGCCGGGCTCACGCTGGGGTTGCTCATCCTGCCCCTGATCATTATCAATGCCCGTGAAGCGATTCGCGCGGTGCCTCAGGCTTTTCGCGAGGCCAGTTTGGGGCTGGGGGCCACCCAATGGCAAACCATCTGGTCCCATGTGCTGCCCAATGCCCTGCCCGGCATCCTCACCGGGAGCATTCTGGCCATCAGCCGGGCTTTTGGCGAAACCGCGCCCCTGGTGGTGGTGGGCGCGTCCACAGCGATCTTCCTCGACCCCCACGGGCCTTTTTCCAAGTTTACGGTGCTTCCCATCCAGATTTATCAATGGACTTCCCGACCTCAGGCTGCGTTTCAGAACCTGGCGGCCGCGGCCATCATTGTGTTGTTGGCCCTGCTGCTGGTGATGAACGGCCTCGCGGTCTATCTTCGACACAAATATCGACGCACCTATTGACTGAACCATGATGAATACCTCATCTCCCTACGTCATCGAAACCCAAGACTTGAATGTTTTCTACGGTGATTTTCACGCGGTGAAAAACGTCCAACTCCGCATCGAAAAACATAAGATCACCGCGCTGATTGGGCCTTCGGGTTGCGGGAAGAGCACGGTGCTGCGTTGCTTCAACCGCATGAATGATTTCATTCCCACGGCCCGGATTCAAGGTCGGGTGCTTTTCCATGGCAAAAACATCTATGACCCCGATGTGGACCCGGTGCAGGTACGTCGGCGCATTGGCATGGTTTTCCAAAAGCCTAATCCCTTCCCCAAAAGCATTTACGACAATGTGGCCTGGGGCGCCAAGATCAATGGATTTCGAGGTGACCTGGACCAGTTGGTAGAGGAGTCCTTGCGTCGTGCCGCGTTATGGGATGAAGTCAAGGATAAGCTGGACGCGAACGGGTATTCCCTTTCGGGTGGGCAACAACAACGGCTGTGCATCGCCCGGGCGTTGGCTGTGAAGCCGGAAGTGATCCTGATGGATGAACCGACCAGCGCACTGGATCCCATTGCCTCTTTGCGAATTGAAGAACTTATGGTACAACTGGCAGAGGAATACACCATCATTGTGGTGACCCACAACATGCAGCAGGCGGCCCGGGTGTCCGATTATACGGCGTTCTTCACGGTGGACGAGCATCGCACCGGGTATCTTGAGGAATTCGGGCCTACGCCAGAAATCTTTACCACGCCCAAGAGTCGCATCACAGAGGATTACATCACAGGCCGCTTTGGCTAAAGTGAGGTCGATATGTCTCCCCGCACCATGTTTGATCGCTATCTGAATCAATTACGCCATCAGGTCCTCACCATGGGAGAGATGGTGGATGAAGAGTTGGATGTGGCCATGCGTGCCTTGTTGCGCAAGGACCTGGAACTGGCCCAGCGGGTGTTCGCCATGGACGAAGAGGTGAATGCCATGCGTTATCAGGTGGAGCGCACCGCGCTGTTGCTCATCAGCACGCAACAGCCCATGGCCCGGGACGCGCGGGCGATTCTGGCCGCACTGTTCATGAATGTGATTTTGGAACGCATGGGGGATAAGGCGAAGAGCGTGGCCAAGGCGGTGCCTCGGGTGCTGCTCCGGCCGAATCTTTCCATTCCGCCCGAGTTGGAAAAGATGGCCCAACATGGTCACACCATGCTGCGGGAAGCCATGCGAGCGTATGCAGAGGAGGATGTGACCCGGGCGCATCAGGTCACCCAGTTGGATGATGTGGTGGACCAACTTTATGGGGAAACGTTTTTTTCGGTGCTGGCCCGCATTTCGAAGACCAAGAAAGCGGACAAGGTGGAGGCCATTTACGAACTGCTGCGAGTGGCCCGGGACCTGGAGCGCTTTGCGGATTATGCCACAGACCTGGCTGAACGGGTCGATTTCATGGTCACAGGGCAACTGGCCGAGGTGAATGTGGATGATTGGAACACGTTGCGGCGCGCGGTAGAGGAAGAACGCCAACGCTTGGCCGAGCTGGCCGCGCAGCGGGCCGCGAAAAAGGCCCGAAAGGCCAAAACCTCGGATTCAGACCCAGCAGCGGCTGCCCCGTAAATGAAGTAATCAGTGATCAGTCATCAGTAATCAGTTGCGGGGCTAGCCGGATTCATCCGGCGCCGTTCCTTCGCGCCCGAGGCTGAACGATACTGTTGGCTTACTATCGGTACGCTGGGGAGGCCCCCCTCGACCGTTTCTGCAGGAGGGGATGAGTCTTACGTAGCCCCTCCGTTCCGGGCGATCACCCCTCCCCCGCTGGCGGGGGAGGGGCA
>JALWZT010000018.1 GCA_027002405.1 Anaerolineae bacterium
GGCGTGTTGGTGGGGGCCATGGTAGGCGTCGGTGTGGAAGTGGGTGTGGGGGTATTCGCCGATGTGAGGTATGCCTGAAGGGAATAGCCATCGGTCGCGCTCCAAGCGCCAGGGTGCGGTGCCAATACGCCGATAGTGAACCAGCCATCCCCCAAAGCGGTGTAGGTGATGCTCTCATCTTCGGTGCCGCTGTAGTAGGAAGCAGCAACCAGCTTGTCGTTGGGATCGTAAAGCTCTAAATCGTAATCGGCGGGCAGGGAAGTGAGGGAGATGTGGATGGTCTCGCCCTGGGCCACAGGGAAGGTGTAGTAATCCTCATCGCCGGAAGGGCAGATGTAGGCGTCGTCCATGATTTGCAGCCCGCCGTATTGCTGGAAGTCGGAGGAGGCGTCGTAGGGACTGGAGAGGGAATCGTTGGGTTCGTAGGGATCATGGGGACAGGCTTGAGGAACCGCTTTGGAAAGCACGGCCAACGCACCGCCAAAGTCATCATCCTGTTCGGCCACGTCCATCACATCGGGGCTGTCCTGATTCCACCCCTGGTTTCCCTGGGCGGTCAATCCATTGGGCGATCCCAGGATGAGGTTGATGGCGCCCGCATCTTCCACCTGGCCGATGTCTTCGCCTGGCACGCCGACGACCCATGTGTCGAACACGCCCTTGTTCTCTTGCATGCTTTTGACCTGGGGGGCACTGCCGGGGCTTCGGGCCAGGACGTGTTGATACCCCATGTCCACGAGAAGGGTTGATGCGATCAAAAAGACGGAAACAATCAGCAGGTGGCGAATGCGTGTCCACATGGGGGATGCACCTCCTTAGTGACTGCTTTGTAAATAGGATTCGGATCAGGATTAGGATTGAGATCATCAGGACAACGTTGAACGAGGCGACAACGGGCGTGATGCGTGAAACGTGAGAGCCTTACGCATCACGCATTACGCATCACGTACTTGGCTTCCCGCGCCAACGTGGCGGCGAGACATTTTCATCCGTATCGGCGCGCTGCCGCGCGTGGCGACTGCTTTGAAAACAGAGTAATCAGTGATCAGTTATCAGTAATCAGTGGGAATCTGCGAAGCATCTGCGTAAATCAGCGTTCTATTTTCATCGCCCGTTTATTTCATCGCTCGCGGCAAGAAGAGGTGGTAGGGCGTGGTGACCACGATGGTTTGCGTGGCTTCGTCAGTGAGGCCGCCGCTGTCCTGAATCTGCGCCCGCACGGTGATTTGCCCCCACACATCGCTGTACGTATGGGGCCACAATTGAGAAGCATTGAGCCAACCGGTATCGTAAACGCCATCGTCGGTCCAATCGAAACGGACGCTCATATCGGCGATAAAGTCATGATCATCGGTGCTGCCGGTCACATCCATGGTAAAGGTGGTGGTGATGGTCCCCATGGTGGGACGAATTTCCAGATGGGCCGTGGGGGGATTATTGCCGCCAGGGGGGATCACTTCAACCGAACAACTGGTATCATCCATGAGATAGCCTGTATCCATGAGCACCATGTCTACCTCATGGATGCCAATGGTGTTGTAGGTGAAGGTGATGGGCTGCGTCGCAGGCTGCCAGTTCTGTCCACGAAAATCAAAGCCTCCCCATTTATCCCATTTCACCTTCAAAGCCGAAACGGGGTCTTGGGCGTCGCTGCTACCCGCCGCGCTGAAGGTGAAGGTGGTTCCGGGCGGACCGGACGCGGGCGTGGCTGTGCATTTGGCCGTGGGCGGCGTGTTGTTGCCGGGGTCGCCCACTTGCAGGGTCTTCACCTTGGTGGCGGTGAGGCCGCCGGTATCCTGCACTTCCAGCTTCACCTGATACGTTCCGGCCGCGTCGTAGGTGTGTGGATAGGGTGGATTGGTGGGGTTGAGCCAGGTGGTGTCCCACGTGCCATCGCCATCGAAATCGAAGCGAACCTGAAGCCATGCGTCCGAATCTTCGGCGTCGGAGACGGCGATGGGATCGAAGAAGAAGAGGGTGCCCACGACGCCCTGCGGCGGATCGATGGTGAAATCCGCGGTGGGCGGGGTGTTGGCGGGCGCGGCATGGGCTACCAAGACGATACCCACCAGCGTCAGAAACAGGATGAGGGAAAACAGGGTTATACGCATAGGGAGAAGCCTCCGATTCAGGTTTGAGGGGTGACACGGATGAAAATGCCTCGCGGCCAGGGCGGCGGTCGCGAAACGTAATGCGTAAAGAACGCAGATTTCCGCAGATGTTCGTCATGCTGAGCGACCGAAGGGAGCGCCATGGGGACGCAGTTTGCAGGTTTGCAGGTGGCACGTGGCAAGTGGTCACGGTGTGCGTCTCAGACATTTGGCGTCGTTTAGCCGACCGAAGTGGCATCCACCACGCCCGCCCGGCGATGAAGTCGCCGGGCTATAAAACGGCGCCGGATGAATCCGGCTTGCCCCGCCGGGGCGCTGTTTCTAGCCGGGGGATTATCCCCCGGTGCAGGCGGCTGGCCTTGGCACCACCACCCGCGAGGCCAACGCCGGCTCCAGACCTTGAAGCGTCTCCCAGACCTTCAAGGTCTTTGACGCCCGCCCGGCGATGAAGTGATACTGTTGGCTTACTGCGGTACGCCGAGAGTGCCCCCTCCCGACCGCTTCTGCAGGAGGGGATGAGTCTTACGTAGCCCCTCCGATCCGGGTGATCACCCCTCCCCCGCTTGCGGGGGAGGGGCA
>JALWZT010000019.1 GCA_027002405.1 Anaerolineae bacterium
GCGACGTCATTCCGAGGGAGCGAAGCGACCGAGGAATCTAGCGAAGCGCAAAAACCACGGCATGGCGCTCGCTTCGCTCGCTAGATGCCCTTCGATTCCTCAGGGCAGGCTTCGCTCCCTTCGGTCGCTCAGCATGACGAACATCTGCGTCAATCTGCGTCGCATCTGCGCAAATCTGCGTTCTCTCCACCTGCCACCTGCGCGTGCGACCTGTTCGCCCGAAACCGTCGCCTCGGCGGCGGGGGCTGGGCGACATATGTCGCTTGATATATGTAACTGGTTGGTCATGTGAGTGCGATGATAGCACGATTCTCCCCCCACCATCAACTCTCACCCCCCAGATGAACGGGGTGACAGCGCCTTCCCTCGGCGGGCGCCTGGCAAACGCCGGACGAAAGCGGGAAGGAACACGGCCCAGGCCCGAATCGGACGGGCGCAAGCCGTAAGCAGGTGGCTACGGATAACTTATTGCTTCGCTCCTTTTCAGCCCGAGCCCTGGCCGTACGTCAGGTCTCCCAAGACAACCGTGGGAAGCGCACGCCCGGCGTAGATGGGGTGGCTCGGCCGACCCCAGCCGCCCGCATGCGCCTGGTAGAAACCCTGCGCCACCTCGATGCGCCGGCCGCACCGGTGCGCCGCATCGAGATACCTAAGCCCAACGGCGAGATGCGCTTGCTGGGCATCCCTACCATGGCGGACCGCGCCCGCCAGGCCCTGGTCAAACTGGCCCTGGAACCGGAATGGGAAGCCAAATTCGAACCCAACAGCTACGGCTTCCGCCCCGGACGTGCGCCTCACGATGCCATCGGAGCCATTTACAACTTCATCAGCCGCAAGCCCAAGTACGTACTCGACGGGGACATCGAAAAGTGCTTCGACCGCATCGACCATGAAAAACTGCTGGCCAAACTCAACGCCATTCCCCACATCCAAAAACTGGTGCGGGGCTGGCTCAAGGCTGGCATCTTCGTGGGCGGCGAGGTCATCCCCTCCCAGGCAGGCACGCCCCAGGGCGGCGTCATCTCCCCCCTGCTGGCCAACATCGCCCTTCACGGCTTTGAGGGGGCCATGCAAGCGGGATTCCCCCAGAAGCAGCGCCCGGCCATCATCCGCTACGCCGACGACTTCGTCATTCTTCACCCCGAGCTGGCGGTGATCGAGAGCTTGCGTCAGCGGGCCGAGGCCTGGCTACGGGACATAGGTCTGAACCTGAAGGAAGCCAAAACCTCCATCACCCACACCCTCGTTCCCCACGAGGGCCGGCTGGGCTTCGACTTCCTGGGTTTCCACATCCGCCAGTACCCGGTGGGACGATTACACAGCCGTCGGGGCTACAAGACCCTGATCAAGCCCAGCAAGAAGGCGCAACAACGCCACCTGCGGGAACTCAAGGCCGTGGTACGTCAGCACCGGGGCAGCAATCAGACTGCGCTCATCGCCGCCCTCAACCCCAAAATCCGGGGCTGGGCTCGCTACTATCGCACTTGCTCGGCCAAACGGGTCTTCGCCCGCATGGACAGCCAGCTTCACTGGAAGCTACGCAGGTGGGCCAAACGGCGGGCGGCATCACCGCAAGAGCGCTCGCTGGCGAAAACAACGCTAGTGGCGACGCGATAAGCGAGGCGTTCTCCGCTTCAGTGACGGCGTCATCCAACTTGTCCAGTACAGTAGCATGCCCATCCAGCGGCACGTCAAGGTCAAAAGCGCCAAGAGCCCCTTTGACGGGGACTGGGTGTACTGGTCACAGCGGCTACAACGCTACCCTCTGGCCAACCAACGGGTTGTCACCCTGCTGAAAAAGCAGCGAGGCCGCTGCGCACATTGCGGCCTGCACTTCATGAGCTGTGATGTCATGGAAGTCCACCATATCCATGGGAATCGACGGGACAACAGCGCCCGCAACCTGGCGCTCCTCCATGCTCACTGCCATGACGAGGTCCACGGCACAAGGTGCCTATGACAAAGGTTCATCGTACGAAGAGCCGTGTGACGGGAAACTGTCACGCACGGTTCGGGAACGGCGGTGGGGGCCGCGAGGCCCCTACCGACCGCAATACCTGCAAACTGTATCCCCATTTTCGTCGTTATGTGATAAGCTATTGCTCATGGTGACTGTTCAGCTACTGAACACCGATGACTGATCACTCTGATTGCTTTCCTCGCGCCTTGGCGCCTTTTTGCTCGAGAAAGGAAACATCCTGACCATGACGATACAGCCGCTTCCTGCGCTCACCGTAAGCCAACTCGCCGAGCACATCACCCACCTCATCCACGTGGACCTGATCCTCTCGGACGTGGCGGTAACCGGCGAAGTGAGTAATGTGGTACGGGCTCAATCCGGGCATTTGTACTTCTCGTTGAAGGACGCCCGGGCCACCATCTCTTGCGTCATGTGGCGCAGCCGAGTGGCATCACTGATGGAAATCCCTCGAGAGGGACAGCAGGTCGTGGCCCAAGGGCACCTGGATTTTTACGCTCCCCGGGGAGTGTTGCAACTTATCGTCCGAACCATGGAACCGGCCGGGGGTGTGGGGGAACTGTACCGCCGCTTCGAAGCGCTCAAACGCCAGCTCCAGGCCGAAGGTTTGTTCGAAGAAGCCCGCAAACGGCCGCTGCCTTTTCTGCCCCGGCGCATTGCTGTCATCACCTCGGCCACAGGTGCGGCGTTGCGCGATATCTTGCGCGTGCTGCGCACCCGTTGGCCTTTGGCCGATGTGCTCCTTGTCCCCAGCCTGGTCCAGGGTGCGGATGCCCCAGCCTCCATCATTCAAGCCCTTTACCGGGTTTATCAACGCCAGGATATTGATGTGATCCTCCTGGCCCGAGGGGGTGGTTCCATCGAAGACCTGTGGGCCTTCAACGATGAGCGGGTAGCCCGCATGGTGGCCGCGGCCCCGGTCCCCGTCGTCACCGGGGTCGGGCACGAGACCGATTTCACCATTGTGGATTTTGTGGCCGACCATCGCGCGCCAACCCCTTCCGCGGCCGCGGCCGCGGTGACCCCGGATATCGAAGAATTTCGACGCCTGTTGGAAGCTCATAAGAACCGGCTGTACGAACGGATGATGGCTCAAATCGGCGAACGTCGCCAAACCCTTCTGCAAATAGAAGGTATTTTGCGACGCCATGCGCCATTTTATCGCATTGATCAACAGCGGCTCCGGGTCGATGACCTGGCCCGCCGCCTGACCGCATCTTTCGTCCACACCCTGGAAAAAGACCGCCTGACGGTGGAAAGCCTTACCCAACGTCTCCTCGCGCTCAACCCCAAAGCGGTTCTGGCCCGGGGATATGCCCTGGTCCAGGATGACCAGGGCCATGTGATCGAATCTGTGACGCAAACGCATCCAGGGCAATCCTTGCGGATCACCGTCGCAGATGGCGCGTTCCCCGCCCAGGTCATGGGGGAAGCCGAGGGCGACGCGTCAGGTAATACCTCAATGGCGCTTCCCGGTCAGGCCCAATAGCCCATGTAGCACGCCACGCAGCCGGGCCCGGGCGGCCTGTCCCCGCCAGGCTTTCAAAGCATCCCACACAATGCGTCCGTGCCCGGCCAAAATCGCTCGCCCTTCGCGGCGCCAATCGGCCCAGGTGAGATGCCAGCGATGGAGCAAAATGAGATTCCGTCCCACATAATAGCTGGCCAGCGCGCCCCCACCTGTGGCACTCAAATGGTGGTAGACCCGGGCCTGGGGCACGAAAACCGTCTTCCAGCCCGCCTTTTGCATCCGCCAGGCCAGATCCACATCCTCCAAATACATAAAAAGCCGCGGATCAAAGCCTCCCAGGGCTTCCCACACCTGGCGGCGATACGCAGCCGCACCCCCGCACGGGCCAAAAACCCAGATATCCTCATCATACTGCCCTTCATCCTTTTCCCACACCCCTCGATTCTGGGGGAAAAACCCAGGCGCCATCACATCCCCGGCCGAATGCAACACATCCCGCCGGTCAAAAAGCAGCATCTTGCTCGCGGCGGCCCCGGCCTGGGGATGCGCTTCCAACGCGTCGCATAAGGCCTGCAGCCACTGGGGCTCCACCTCGGTATCGTTGTTCAGCATCACCAACACATCCACAGGGCCGGCCAGGGCCGCGCCCCGATTGCTCGCAACCACAAATCCCAGGTTTTCGCCCAGGGCTTCGACCTGGACTTCGGGGTAATCGTGCGCCAGCATCTGCAAAGACCCATCGGTCGAGCCATTATCCACCACAATGACCCGAAAATCGGGATGGGTTTGCTGACGTAAGCTTTCCAGGCAGACCCGTAAGTAGGCCTTGCCGTTCCAGTTGACGATGATGACTGCGGCCGAAAGGGTCATGGCTTTACATCCGTCGTAGCACTGAGATCAAAAACCACACACCCAGTCCCACCGTGGTCAGGAATCCCAGAACCATCAGGGCTGTGATGAGAGGGTTGCCCAAACCGTGGGGGATGAGCAGGGCCAAAGCCAGAATAAATGCGCCCAAGAGAAGGCTGACTGCCAACCGGGTCATGGCCCGGTCGAATCGCTCCATTACCGGGCGTTGCACATCAAAGCTCATATCCAGAGGCACCTTTCCAGATTCCAACCCGTAGAGGATCTTCGTCCCTGCTCTGGGCATGACCTCGAAGAAATCCCCCCACGCCTGCACCACGCCCAGCATCTGAGGCCCCCACACCTCGGGGGACCACATATGCCGCATCAGTCTTTGGGCAAAGGGACTGGAGACCGCAAACATATCGAAATCAGGGTCCAATTGCAAGCCGACCCCTTCCATCATCCCCAGGGTCTTGCCCAGTAGCCAGAGGTCCGAAGGCAACCGCAGGTGAAAGCGATAGGCAATGGGCATGATGTCCGCCACGACTTCTTTGGCCCGGATTTCCTTCAAAGGCAACCCATAATACTTGGTGAGCAGGCGGGCGATGCTGCGTTTGAGGGCCGCGCGGTCCACGTAGGCCGTGGCCGCGCCCATGCGGATAAGCTGCTCCACAATCCGTTCGGTATCCAGTTGCACCGAAGCCCCGTAGAGTTTGACCAGATTGATCCGGTCCTCGTGGCTGAGATGCCCCACCATGCCAAAATCCACGGCGCCGATCACCGCTCCGGGCATCACAAAGAAATTGCCCGGGTGGGGGTCTGCATGGAAGAACCCATCCTCCAACACCTCTTTGACAATAATGCGGGCTGCGTTCAGCGCGACCTGCTTGCGGTCGATCCCCACCCGATCCATGGTCTCGATGTCATCGATCTTGACGCCGTAGATGCGTTCCAACACCAGCACCCGCTTGGTGGTATATTCCCAATACACTTTGGGGATGTAAAGGGCGGGCTCATCCGCGAAGTTTTCCCGAAACCGGTCTGCGTTTCGTCCCTCTTGCAGGTAATTTAGCTCGTTTTGCAGGGTGAAGGAGAAATCCTGCACGATGTCAATGGGGTTGTAGAGCTCCCCCAGGGAGGTGCGTTGGGCTACGGTGGCCAGATCTTCCAAAATCGCGAGGTCGGCCTGGATGATGGGCCAGATATCGGGCCGTTGCACTTTGATCACCACCTCTTGACCGTTGGTCAGGATGGCGGCATGGACCTGGGCCAGGGAAGCCGCGGCCAGGGGGGTTTGTTCGATGTGGGCGAAAATTTCGGAAGGGGGGCGGCCCCAGGCTTCCACCAATTGGGCTTCCACCTGTTCCCAGGGGATGGGCGGGGCCGCGTCCTGGAGCTTGCTGAGTTCGTGGATGTATTCAGGGGGCAGCAGATCGGGACGGGTGCTGAGAATTTGCCCGATCTTGATGAAGGTGGGGCCCAGTTCTTCCAGGGCCAGACGAAAATGCTGGGCCGGACTGAGTTTTTCCACGTCCTCCTGGCGTCGGAAGAGGCGGGCGGGCGCGAGCAAATAACGGTCCACACCCCATTGTTCCAACAGGGAGCCGAATCCGTGCTGCACAAAAACGGAAATGATGCGACGATAGCGAGAAAGATTTTGCGCCCGACGCACGTAAGCGAACATGGCTTTATTATACGGGCAATGGGATTAAATCCGTAATCGGAATTTACGCTACGCGTCATAAGCCAAACGCGTAAAAGCGGACGGAATGGCAACCCACTCCGCCCGCTTTCATCATATAGTCGTCTTCACCTCGTGGTGACTAAGGTTTCCACACTTCCCACACGCGACCGACCAGGTCCGGGCCGGGCTGCAGGGTGCTGCCGCCGGGTTCCCAGCCCGAAGGTGTCACTTCGCCGGTTTCCATCACGTGTTGGAAGGCTTTAATTTGTCGCAGCAATTCTTTGGGGTTGCGCCCCACTTCGGGCGTCAGCACTTCCATGGCGCGGATCACGAAGTTGGGATCGATGATAAACCGACCGCGGATATCCACGCCCGCGTTTTCATCATAGACGCCGTAGATTGTGCCGATTTTACCGCCCGCATCCGACAACATGGGGAAAGGCACGCCCCCTTCCACCATTTTCGAAAGTTCTTGTTCCTGCCAGATTTTATGCACAAATCGGCTGTCGGTGCTCATGGACAGAACTTCCACGCCCAGCGCCTTCAGCTCATCATAGATAGCGGCGACCGCCGCCAATTCCGTCGGTCAGACAAAGGTGAAGTCGCCAGGGTAGAAGCACAGCACAATCCACTGGCCTTTGTAATCGGAAAGTTTGACATTCTTGAAGCCTTCGCCCGGAACAAAGGCCGAGGCTTCAAAATCAGGGGCTTCTTTGCCTACACGTGCTTGCATCGTATCCTCCTGTGGAACGAAAGATGGTGTTGTCGTATTTGTGGGGGGAGCGCTAGAGGGGACCAAAGGGCCCGCCGCGGGCTCCACGCAGCCTTGAGGGGTCTTGGGCATGGTGCAAACCTCCTCGCGGTGAAGACGACGTGGTCATACTATCTTAAGTATAAATGATTTTCCCGGCCTGGGCAAAGCCCACGAAGGCATTTGTCTTTTTGGAACGAATGTGCTATCCTGGAAGATGACTACCTGCGATCGCAGCTTGAGCCCGAAATTGCCTCTTTGGAAGGGAATGTGGGATAATCGTCGGTTATGACGACCATTTCTTTGATTCCCCACCCTCGTACTCAAAATCCAACGTATCAAGAGAAGCTGGCCCGACTACGCGAGCTTTTACGCGAGATGGGCCGGGTCATTATCGCGCTTTCGGGCGGCGTGGATTCGGCCTTTTTGTGGCTTGTGGCTCATGAGGAATTGGGCGCCAATGCGCTGGCGATAACCGCGGTCTCTCCCTCCTTACCCTCCTGGGAACGAGAAACTATCGAGCATCTGGTGGATGAAATCGGTGGCGCGCATCGGTTTGTAGCCACCCATGAGGTCGAAGACCCCAACTACGCAGCGAACCCTGTGAACCGCTGCTATTTTTGCAAAGATACCTTATGGCAGACATTGGAGGCCGTGGCCTGGGCCGAAGGGTATGCCTTCTTGCTGGATGGCTACAACCTGGACGATGTGGGGGATTTCCGGCCCGGTCAGGCCGCGGGGCAGGCCCATCGGGTGCGCAGTCCTCTGAAAGAAGCCGGTTTTACCAAGGCCGATATCCGTGCCGCGGCCCGAGACCTGGGGCTCAGCATATGGAACAAGCCTGCCTCGGCATGCCTGGCTTCCCGCTTTGCCTACGGGGTGAGCATCGATGCCCGGAAGTTGGACCGGGTGGACCGGGCCGAGCGCTGGCTGCGAGAGCGCGGGTTCCAGCAGGTTCGGGTACGGGTGCATGATGAGCACCTGGTCCGCATCGAAGTCCCCCTCGACCAGATTCCTGCCATTTGGGCTGTGCGGGCCGATCTGGTGCGTTTTTTTAAATCCCTGGGTTTTATTTATCTCACCCTGGACCTGGAAGGATTCCGTTCGGGAAGTATGAACGACGTGTTACAGGCATGAGCGAGCTAGTCGAATTTGCCCATTTGGATCATCAACGTCTGGCCCGGAATGGCCTGCCCGAGGTGGTGTACGCGGAAAGCAAAACCCCGGAGCAGGTGGCTGCCATCATGGCATCGTTGTACCAACGCGCGGGGCATGCGTTGGCCACCCGGGCTTCCCTTGAACATGCGGAAGCCGTGCAAGCCCGATTGCCGCGGGCTCAGTACCACCCGCTAGCCCGACTTATCACGGTGGGAGAGCCTTTGCGTCAGCCCCGGCCCGAAGACCCCTATGTGGCTGTGGTGTGTGCGGGCACCAGCGATCTCCCGGTGGCCGAGGAGGCCGCACTCACCCTGGAATGGGCCGGTTGGCCGGTGCAGCGTGTGCCCGACGTGGGGGTTGCTGGCATTCATCGCCTTTTTCAGGTGGAAGATGTGCTGCGGCAGGCCGCGGTTTGCATTGTGGTCGCGGGCATGGAGGGCGCGTTGCCCAGTGTGGTTGGCGGGCGGATTGCCGCCCCTATCATTGCCGTGCCCACCAGCGTGGGGTATGGCGCGAACTTTGGGGGGCTCAGTGCCCTGTTGGGCATGCTGACGGCATGCGCACCGGGCATTACCGTGGTGAATATCGACAATGGTTTCGGCGCGGCCGCGGCCGCGCATCGCATCCTGTCTTTGCTGCAAAAATAAAATCAATCACTAATCGATCAATTGGGCGTCTTAAGAAGATTGGCAGGTTTTCCCCTTTGTGCCTTCGTGTCCTTTGTGGTTTTTTGATTCACTTTTTCTTATCCCCGCGGCCGCGGCCGTTCATGCCCTCTGCTTATCTCCTCGGGACGCACGGCCACATTGCCCAAGCGGGTGACTGCCACCCCCGCGGCCCGGTTCCCCAAATCCGCGGCGGTGATCACATCCAGCCCCGCGGCCAGGGCCAGGGTCACGGTGGCAATGAACGTGTCCCCCGCGCCCGTCACATCAAACACCTGGGTGCGGTTGCTGGCAGGAAGATGGGCCATCTCCCCCTGGGGGGTGATGCACGAAACCCCTTCGGCACCCCGGGTGATGATCGCGGATCGGGCGTCCAGGGTGGTCACAAGTTC
>JALWZT010000020.1 GCA_027002405.1 Anaerolineae bacterium
CCCCCAACCCGCCTCATAGAAAGTAATCAGTGATCAGTAAACAGTAATCAGTCAGGGACTCGCACTGATCACTGATAACTGATAACTGATTACTGACAAACCATGTCACTGATCACCCTCGCCCCCAAACTACCCCTCTACTGGGCCTTCCGACGCTTCGGCTGGCCAGCTATCCACCCCTTTTCGGTGGTGGTGTCGGTCAGTTATCGTTGTAACAGCCGCTGCCGCACGTGCGATGTATGGCGCAAACCCAATGATGATATGACCCTGGAGGAATGGGATCGGGTTTTCGCCAGTCTTGGGCGCTCGGTGGAGTATTTGACCTTCACGGGCGGGGAGCCTTTTTTGCGGCGGGATTTGGATGATCTGGTGATTTCAGGGTACAGGCATACCCGGCCCACCTACATCACCATCCCCACCAATGGCCTGCTGACTGGTCGGATTTTGGAAAAGACCGACCGCATGTGTCGCGAATGCCAGGGCACGGACATCGGCATCAATCTCTCGCTGGACGGCGTGGGCGCGGAGCATGATGACATCCGCGGAGTGCCGGGCAACTGGGAACGAGCCATGGCCACCTGGCAGGGTTTGAAGCAATTGCAAAAAAAGCATCCAAATCTGGTGCTCACCGTACACACGGTGATCAGCCGTTTCAACATCCATCGTTTTCGGGAAATCTACGAAGGTTTGCAGTTTTTGGAACCCGATAGCTACATCACCGAAGTGGCAGAAGAGCGGGTGGAGCTGGATACGGTGGGGTGGGGGATCACGCCCCTGCCCGAAACCTACGCGCCTGTGGCCGATTTCCTCACCCAGGAAGCCCGCAAGCGGCCTGCCCGGGGCTTTGCCCGCATCACCCAGAGCTTCCGGGCCCAGTACTACCAGATCGCCAAACGGACCCTTTTCGAACGCACCCAGGTTATCCCTTGCTATGCCAGTTGGGCCAGTGTGCACATCGCGCCCAATGGGGATATCTGGAGCTGCTGTATCCGGGCCGAGCCGGTGGGCAATCTGCGGGAGGTGGATTATGATTTCGATGCCATCTGGCGTAGCCCGGCCATGCAAGCCATGCGAGAGAGCATCTACAACAAACAGTGTGCATGTCCCATGGCCAATGCCACTTACGCCAACATGCTTTTTCACGTTCCCACCCTGGCCCGGGCCACGCGGGATCTGCTGCGGAAATAGGGTGAGGGTTGAGGAACACAGACTACGGTTTACTGATCACTGGATGTCCTGAAAAAACCTTAACCACGGAGACACAGAGAGCACGGAGAGGAAAAAAGATAAGGTTTGGAGAGGATTTTCTCCGTGAACCCCCTTTATTTTTCTCTGTGTCCTCCGTGTCTCCGTGTTGAAAAACCTTTTTGCAGTGCATCCATCACTGATAACTGAACTACTCTCGAAACACCCCCATGCCCAAGGCCCCTGCCCTAAGCATCGTCATTGTGAGCTGGAATGTGTGGCCTCATCTCCGGTCATGTCTGGAAGCCTTGCCCGCGGCCGCAGGGGATGTGCGTTATGAAGTCATTGTGGTGGATAATGCCTCGACGGACGGGACCCCTGAACGCGTTCGGGCGGCGTTTCCGCAGGTGCGACTGGTGGAAAATCGGGAGAACCGGCTTTATACGGCCGCGGCCAACCAGGGCCTGGCCATGGCCCGGGGTGCCATGCTCATGCTGCTGAACCCCGATGTGGTGCCTCATCCCCAAAGCATCGAACGCCTTGTCCTTGCAGCACGGGAGAACCCCCGGGCCGGGTTGCTGGGACCTCGCATACTGGATGGAGAGGGGCGGGAAGATTGGCGTACGGGCCGAGAACTACCCTCCCCCTGGTCGGAATTCGTGGATTGGTCCGGTTTGGGCCACTGGCTACCCTGGCCCTGGCTCCTACGCAATCGTCGGCCTGGGTGCTCGCGTGCTCAGACGGGCCCGGTGCCTTTGCTTTCGGGCGCGTGTTTGCTTTTTTCCGCACATCTTCCTCCCCCCTTGCGGAAGTTGGATCCCAGATATCCCATGTACGGGGAGGACATTGATCTTTGTCGGCGGGTCCAAGAGGCCGGATGGGCGTGTGTTTTGGTGGGGGATGCCGTGATGACCCACAAAGGGGGAGCCAGCAGCGCGCAACGACCCGCCTGGGCCGCGGCCATGGCCGTAACAAGCATGCAGCGTTATTTTCGGCAATGGGAAGGCCCGGCCGCGGCGGTCGCGCACTGGATTTTGATAATGATGGTGGCGTTGGGCAAAACGCTGCTCTTTTGCGGGGGGGCATGGCGGCGGCCCGAATGGCGCGGTTCTTGTGCCATTTATCGGGCTGTGGCTCGGGCGCTGCTTTGTAAATAGGATTCGGATCAGGATTAGGATTGAGATCATCAGGACAACGTTGAGCGAGGCGACAACGAACGTCAAACGTAAAACGTGAAACGTCAGCTCATGACGCATGACGTTTGACGCTTGACGAAGTCGGCTTCCCGCGCCAACGTGGCCGCGAGATGTTTTCCTCGGTATCGGCGAACTGCCGTTCGTGGTGACTGCTTTGAAAATAGCATGATCGTCGGCTGCGGAAGGATCGCCAGGACAACGTTGAGCGAGGCGACAACGGGCGTGATGCGTGAAACGTGAAACGTGAGAACCTTACGCATCACGCATTACGCATCACGTATCTCGTAGCCGTTGCCAGCACCAATAAAAAAGGCGATGACAGGGGAAGACCCGCCATCGCCTCGTGTTTCGGAGGGGTGTATCCTGTTTACAGCCCGAAGGTCTGGCGGAAGTTCTGCCAGGTCTGGCGTACCGATTCGGCTGCTTTGGCCAGGGTGTCCGCGATGTGCAGCGCGGCATAGTTGGCAGCCACCGCGTTCCAGTCGACCACGTTCCACCAAGCGTCGATGTAGTCACCCCGGCGGTTTTGGTAGTTCAGATAATACGCGTGCTCCCACACATCCAACCCCATGATGGGGATCAACCCCTGGGAAATGGGATTGTCTTGATTGGGCGTGCTGATAATGGAAAGTTCGCCCATGGGGTTGACCACCAGCCAGGCCCAGCCGCTACCAAAGCGGCCCAAAGCGGCTTTCTTAAATTCCGCTCGGAAGGTCTCGAAGTCGCCAAAGGTGGCCTTGATGTCTTCGCCCAGGGAGCCCGTGGGGTCTCCGCCCCCTTTCGGGCTCATGATGCTCCAGAACATGGTATGATTGGCGTGACCCCCGCCATTATTTCGCACCGCGGTGCGGATGGCTTCGGGCAGCGCATCTAAGTCCATCAGCAATTCAGTCAGGCTTTTTTCATGCAGTTCGGGATAATCTTCCAGGGCCGCGTTGAGTTTGGCCACATACCCACCATGGTGCTTTTCATAATGAATGCCCATGGTGCGGGTGTCGATATGAGGTTCCAGCGCGCTGTATTCGTATTTCAGCTTGGGAAGTTTGAAGGGGAAAGACATGGTTTTTTGCTCCTATGACGAGATGAGAGATGGGATAGGCAATAGAGGTCGGCTCCAAAGGATGGTTTGGAGCTTGTGGATCGGTTGGGGGGAGTAAATCATTGTAACCCGGTAGCAAAAGATTTGCCATAAGAGGGCTTACAATTTTAGGGGTGGGTATGGTTCATTATGAGGACTTGATACACTTGAATCAACCGCTGAGCGGCCGCGTCCCATGTGAAGTGGGCGGCCTGTGCAGGGCCTTTCGCAGCCAGAGAGGCCCGCAAGTCGGGATGCATCAGCAGATGGATTAGGGCGCCTTCCAGGGCTTCGGGGTCATCGGTGGGGATGAGCCAGGCCGCGTCGCCAGCGATTTCGGGCAAGCTGCTGGTGTCGGTGCATAGGACCGGGGTGCCGCAAGCCAGGGCTTCCAAAACGGGCAGGCCAAAGCCTTCGTAATGGCTGGGGAAGGCGAAAAGATCAGCCAGGTTGTAGAGGGCTGGAAGGTCTTCATCGGGGATGAAGCCCAGGAAATGGACAAATGCCTGCGCGTTTTCCTCCTCCACCGCGGCAAAGATGGGTTCGTAAAGCCATCCTTTGCCCCCGGCAATGACCAGATGATGGGGGAACCGGGCCGCGCGGCGGGCCCGGGCAAAGGCTCGCACCAGACCGTCGAAGTTCTTCCGGGGTTCCAGGGTGCTGACCGAAAGCACAAAAGGGGCTTCCAGATGGTAGCGTGCCCGCACCGATGCCAGGGAGGAAGGGGGCAGGGGCCGAAAACGGGGTCCCACCCCCGCGCCCACCACAGTCACCCGGGCCGGGTCCAGGCCAAAGAGCCGGATCGCGTCCTGGCGGCTGGCCTGAGAATCGGCCAGGATATGGTCCGCCCGGGCGATGGAACGGGGCACGGTTTGTTCCAGAAAACGACGAAGGGGAGGATACGCGTATTGGGGCCGCACCAGGAAGGCCAGGTCATGGATGGTGAGCAGGGTTTTGGCCCGGCGCACCGGGGGCAGCAGAAAATTGGGCGCGTGGAAGAGATCGACGGGGCCGGTCCACAGTTCCACGGGCAGGGGCACACGGAGGCGATGCCATAGGAGGGTCTGATACCGGTCGGGCAAAGGCAGCCGCCGGATGCGAACGAAGGGGGGCCAGGATGAACGGGCGAAAGGGGCTTTTTCCCGGGGATACAACAGCGTGACCCGGTCCTGCTCATCTAAAAGGGGGAGCAGAGCCTCGATCAGACCCCGGGTGTAGCGGCCAATGCCCGCACCCTGCAATGCCGCGGGGGTGTAATCCACAGCGAGATGCATTACTCAATGCCACCGTAGGTCCAAACGCGATTCACGCCAAAATTCCAGAAAAGCACCACGCCAATGGCAAAGGCCTTGGCCAGGTTATAACTCAGACGATGATCAAAGAAGTGGCTGAAGATGTATTGGTCGGTGAGCACCAATATGGCTGTGTTGATAATAAGGCCGAGGACGTTGACCGTGGCGAATTGCAGGAGTTGGGGGATCAGAGGGCGCTCGCGCGATTCGGGAAAGGTCCACAGGCGATTCCAGGTGAAGTTGCTGATCACCGCAGTGGTGAAGGAGATGCTATTTGCGGCAATGAGCTGGATTTGATTGGGCGCCAGGCCGATTTGCCAGCCCACGCCCAGGCCCATGTGCTCGAACGTGATCTTCATGATATTGAGCACGGTGAAGTCCACCACCGCGCCGAACGCGCCGACCAGGGCGAATTTCACAAAACGTTCCAGTTCTTTGGGGTTCAAAGACGTTCTGGCTACGATTCGAGCAAGGAAGGGGGTGGATTCCATATTTGACCTCTGATACGATTTTGGCTATACTACCTCTGTCCGGGGAGTAGCGCAGTTCGGTAGCGCGCTTGGTTTGGGGCCAAGAAGTCGTCGGTTCGAATCCGGCCTCCCCGACTGAAAGAGAAGCATGCGGGCATGGTGTAGCGGTAACACAAGAGCCTTCCAAGCTCTCGTCACGGGTTCGAATCCCGTTGCCCGCTCTTTCTTTTATCTATGGGGCCCTAGCTCAAGTGGTTAGAGCAGCGGTCTCATAAACCGCCGGTTCTCGGTTCGAGCCCGAGGGGCCCCATCTTTCTAAACCCGTTGGTTGGGATCAAAAAGGCGATTGTATTCCTGGATGGCGTAGCGGTCTGTCATCCCCGCCAGGTAATCACAGATCACCCGGTGCATGGTTTCATCCCCCTTTTGGATTTTTTGTTGGGTATCGGGGGGAAGCATGCGCGGTTCGCGCACATAGGCTTCGAAAAGACGGGTGAGTACCATTTCGGCCTTGCTGGCCATGCGCATGACCCGATGGCTGCGGTAAAAATGTTCATACAGATAGCGCTTTTGCACCCCGTTGGCCTGACGCATGTCGGGGCTGAAGCCCGCGAGGTTGCGGCCCATGCGTCGTATATCGTCCACGGATTGAATGTTGTGGTCCACCAGTTGTTGATAGGTGTATTCTATCGCGTCCGTCATCTCGATGCCCACCAGGCGTCGGATGATCCGGGCCCGGGTCAGGGAGTCGAGCCTGGGGAGATGGTAGGGGAGCCCCAGGCTATCCATGACCCGCTGCCATAGGGGCTGTTCGGCCAGGTCGGCCACGTCCAGAATGCCGGCATAAAGGCCATCATCCAGATCACTGGTGTTCCAGGCCATTTCGTCCGCGATATTGGCCAGTTGGCATTCCAGGGTGCCTGCCAGTTCGGGCTCATAGCCTTCGGCATCGCTTTGATCGTAATCGGTATCGTGTTTGACCAGGCCTTCCCGCACTTCGTAGGTAAGATTGAGACCAGGGAAGTCGGGATACCGGCGTTCTAATTTTTCGATGATGCGCATGGTCTGGCGTTGATGATCGAAGCCTCCGTGGTCTGCCATCAACGCGTTGAGGATGTGTTCGCCCGTATGCCCGAAAGGGGGATGTCCCAGATCATGGGCCAAACAGATGGCTTCGGTCAGCTCCTCGTTGGCCCCTAACGCCCGGGCCAGGGTGCGGCCCAACTGAGCCACTTCCATGGTGTGGGTGAGCCGATTGCGGTAGTGATCCCCTTCGTGATACACAAACACCTGGGTTTTATAGGCCAGTCGGCGAAACGCGGTGGTGTGCACGATGCGATCTCGGTCTTTTTGATACGCGGTCCGATAGCTGGCTTCGTCTTCCGGATAGACTCGCCCTCGGGTATCCGCGCTTTTCATGCCCCAAGGCAAGAGAAAGCGACGTTCCCTTTCTTCCAACATCTCACGGGAAAGCATGGGGATACTCCTGATGTGGAAAGAGTCATCAGTTATGAGTAATCAGTTATCAGTAATCAGTGTTCAGTAGCGCCTTGCGACGTCATTCCGAGGGAGCGAAGCGACCGAGGAATCTAGCGAAGCGCAAAAAACCACGGCATGGCGCTCGCTTCGCTCGCTAGATGCCCTTCGATTCCTCAGGGCAGGCTTTCGCTCCCTTCGGTCGCTCAGCATGACGAATATCTGCGAAAATCTGCGCTGCGAAGCATCGGCGCAAATCTGCGTTCCCATCTTTATCCGTATCGGCGCGTCGTCGCTCGTGGCGTCTATTCTGAAAGAAAGTCGCGCAGTTTGCGACTGTGTTGGGGGTGACGCAATTTGCGAAGGGCTTTGGCTTCGATCTGACGAATGCGTTCTCGGGTGACGCCAAAGGCCTGGCCCACCTCTTCCAACGTGCGATTTCGTCCATCGATGAGGCCAAAACGCATTTCTAAAACCTGACGCTCTCGCTCATCCAGTTCGCTGAGAATTTCTTCCACCTGTTCTCGCAACAAGCGCCGGGTGGCCGCGTCCACAGGTTTGGGCGAGCTTTCATCTTTGATGAAATCCCCCAAAAAGCTGTTTTCTTCACTCCCCACAGGGGTTTCCAGGGACATGGGCTCCTGGGCCATGCGGATGATGTTGCGTACTTTGGCCCCGGCCCGGCGCAAAATCCGTTTTTGCATGGGGGTGAGGGGTTTATTCTGGGCCAGGGCCTGGCGAATGGCGTCCCGTTCTTCCTCTGGTTCAATGAAATCCATCTCCACCGCGATCTCTTCTGGCGTGGGGTCGCGACCCAATTTTTGCGTCAGTTCCCGCTGTGTGCGCAGCACCCGGTTGATGTTTTCCACCATATGGACGGGGATACGAATGGTGCGGGCCTGATCCGCAATAGCCCGCATAATGGCCTGCCGAATCCACCAGGTGGCGTAAGTGCTGAATTTGAACCCCCGGGTGTGGTCAAATTTCTGCACCGCGCGCAGCAATCCCAGGTTCCCTTCCTGGATCAGGTCCAGTAACGTCATGCCGCGATCCACGTAGCGCTTGGCCACACTGACCACCAAACGCAGGTTGCTTTGCACCAGTTCCCGCTCCGCTTTTTTGCCATCGCGGATGGTGGCTTCGATGGCTTCTCGTTCTTCCGGGGGGAGGGATTGCAGGAATTCCTCAGGACTCATGCCCGCGGCCTCGGCCCGGGCCTGGAGTTTGGCCTGAGCCTCCTGCCCTGCTCGGATGCGTTTGGCGATCGCGATCTCTTCCTCCTGGGTCAGCAGAGGATGCCGCCCGATCTCCTGCAGGTATTGACGCACCGGATCGCTGATCCCGATGTTTTCTTCCAATAAATTTTCGGTGGCGAGATCATAAGCTTTCGTGTCAGAGGTATCTTCAAATTCCAGGGGAGGTAGAAGCGCTTCTTCTTCCAGAAGTTTCGATAGGGCTTCAACCTCGTCGGGCGCGGGAAGAAGGATGTCTTCTAACTGGGGGTCGGCTTCCGAGGGGAGGAGGTTGGGATTGGGATTGGGGGGAGAAGCGGGCGCGGCGGAAGGGCCAGGTTGTTCCTGGGGGGTGCCAGGGGCTGCAACCTGTTTCTTATCCGGTGAGGTTTGCGAAGAGGCCTGAGAGGTCATAAAGCATTGGGCTCAAGACGCGAGATGAGCCTGTGAGTGACGTAACCAGCGGGCCGTATGGGAATAACGCAGCAAAGCCCGCTCCAGGTGTTTGCGCTCGTTAAGCAATTGGGTGAGATGAGCGAGGGCTTCGGGTGCAGGGTCGTCCTTCAAGGTGATTTCCAGGTGCTCGACATATTTTTTCAAACGTTCCAGGCGTAGCCGTAAAAGGCTGGTAATGACATCTCGTCGCAGATGACGTTCTTTGATGTATTTAGGCTTTTCTTTCTGGAAACGATGGGCATAATCCAACAAGAATTGGGCATGGTCCGCTATCAGCGTGTCCGTCTCCATCAGGAAATCGATCAATGGGTCGGGCGGGTCTTCGATGAGATAATCCTGCAAGGCCTCAAAGACGGCCCGGTTTAGGGCGTTGGTAAAATCCTCCTCATAAAGCGGGATCATTTCCAATTGGGTGAGCTCCTCATCCAGCCAGGGGAGCAACTGGGGATAGTCTAACAAAATCACTGCCAGGAGGTGTTCTTCCGGACCGATGGTCATGGCCCGGGGGGGCGAAGAAGGTTCCGGGATGCCCTGCTC
>JALWZT010000021.1 GCA_027002405.1 Anaerolineae bacterium
GTTTGTCCGGGGGGTGGGGTTCGCGTGCCTGGCGTTTGCAGGGCCGTGGCGGTCAGGGCGTGGTGACCGCGTGTGTTTGTGAGTGTCGTGTTGCCGGTGTTGGTAACCGTGAAGGTGTATTCCACCTGGTCACCGGTACGCAGCCCCTGGGTGTGGTCATCGAACCAGAGCTTTTGGGGGGCTGGGGGCTCCAGACTGTTCACCAGGTCCACTCGACCCCAGCCTGTGACGGGATTGGGGCGGATGTTGGGGATTTCCTGGGTGGCACCTCCACCATACTGGCCGGGCGCCATGTCGGCCGCGCCCTCCACAAGCAGCGCTTTGATCAATGCAGCGCTGGGATTGGTTACATGTTGGATGCGGGTGAGCCATTCCCGTACGATGGTGGCGGCCCCGGCGGTGAGGGGGGTGGCCATGCTGGTGCCCCCTTCGTAAATATAATTCTCATCATAGACACCCCATCCGGTGCCCGCTTGGGGATCGTGGGATCGAGCCGAGATGATAAAGGTGCCCGGTGCCACGATATCGGGTTTGATGCGGCCATCATCGGTAGGCCCACGGCTGGAGAAGGCAGCCATGCCATTGACGTTATTGCTCAACCGGTCCGACCGAATGGGGTTGACCGGATAATTGTTGGGCCAGCCCTGGCCCCAGGTAAAGTTGATGTCGGGCCGAAGATTTTCGGAAGCCCCTACGGTCATCGCGTTTTTAGCCGTACCTGGGCTTCCCACCGCATCCAGATCGACCACGCCATCCTGGTTTGCATCTACCCCCGAATTGCCGGCAGCGTAAAGAAGAAGCATGTCTTTGTATTGCCACATCATGGTATCGACCTGTTGGGCTTCGGTGTCGTACCCACCATACTCCGGGTGTTGGGAGGTTCCACCGGTAGGCCCTCCCCAGGAGTTGGTATGAATGCGGGCGCCTTTTTGATAAGCCGGCTTGAAGAGATAGGTCACCAGGTCGGGTGGAACGCATTCCAATCCACCGCCAGGCGCGTGGTCGATGGATTGGAAGACGAGTCGAGCTTCGGGGGCCACGCCGGCAAAGGAATGGCTGTAGTCGTGCGCGGCCGGGTTGCTGCCCGAAAGGACGCCGTTGCCCAACACGCTGCCCGCCACATGGGTGCCGTGACCATTGAAGTCATTCCAGGTGGTGCGGCCGCCCTGGAAATAGGCACAGATGGCCTGGCCTTCTACGATGCGGCCTTCGAAATCGTCGCTCATGGCCGCGGTGGTCACACCCACATCCAGGCCTGTGTCGGCCACGCCCACGATTTGCCCCGCACCATACAGGCCCAGGTCTGTTCGGATCTGATTGGCACGCATGATTTGCCCTCCCGCCACATCATTGTAGAGGACGCGGGGCAAGTAGGGCTCGATCCAGAGCACGCCGGGCAGCTTAGCCAGATCCTGAATCCGAGATCGGGGCAGGATGATCCGGGCGTATTGGGCTAGTTCAGTGTGTCCATCCAGGATCACCTGTCCATCCATGGCTGTGATCTGCGACATCAGGAAGGCCATGTCCGCGTCGGGCACGATCTGCAAGGTCAGCGTCAGGGGCTGGGATGGGGGCATGTCCCCGGCGGTAGAAAGCAGGTCCGGTGCGACCCGATACGCGGGTTTGAAAGGCCCCACCCAACGCACAAATGGCATGGCCCGCACGGCTGTCAGATGGGCGTCATCGATGCGGGCGATGAACGCATTTTCGGGGATGTAATCGTAAAGACGTCCCCCTGCCCGGGCAATTGCGGCCTTCCAGTCGTCCTGAATCGGGCCGCGGAACTGGAGGAGATAGAGATGGTCGGAGGAGAAAGCCGTGGCCTCCGCGGTTTGCAGGGGATCAAACACGTGCCCACGGAGACGGATAGGAGAAGCAGGGGATGGGGGCGCGGCCCGGGTTTGTATCAGACCGCCGCCCAGCAACAGGAAGAACAGAAAAAGCAAAGGTACAAGGCGGTGTTTGCTCATGGTGACCTCCTAAAAGGGTGTGCTACAAAACGGTCCAGGGCAGGCGTGCCTGCACCGATACGGACGAAAATGGAAACGCAGATTTCCACAGATGCTTCGCAGCACAGATTTTCGCATAATTTAGTTTGATTTTATCTGCGTGAATCTACCTCTATCAGCGTTCATCTGCTATGAAAATAGAATGATCGCTGGTTGCTGAGGAGTCGCCAGGCCGACGTTGGGCGAGTCGGCAAAGGTTCGTATTGCGTATTCCGTATTCCGTCAAAGCGTTACGCATTACGCATCACGCATCACGTGCTCGGCTTCCCGCGCCAACCTGGCCGCGAGGCGTTTTCATCGGTATCGGCGCAGGCTTGCTTGCCGTTGGACTCAAGTCTATTTTACACCCATCTTCGCATTTCAGCCACTGATTACTGATGACTGATCACTGATTACTCCTTCCACCGGCCTTGCATTTTTAGGACCTCTCGCGTAGGATATCCTTTACCATGAAATCCCTTTGGAGACGGATGGGTATACTGCTTATGGGATTGGTTTGGCTGGGCGCATGCAGCAAGCCGCCCGCGGCCACCCCCATCCCCACCGCGGGCTTCACCCCTGCGGCTTCTCCTCGCGCGCTGGGGCATCCTCCTTCCTCTGCGTCACCATCCGCCACCCCAACCCTTCCTCCCGCCCCAACCTCAAC
>JALWZT010000022.1 GCA_027002405.1 Anaerolineae bacterium
TCCTCCTCCCGCGCGCCCTTCCCTCCTGCCACGGAAGCACCGGCAGACGTCTCAGCATCCCCCTCCCTTCATCCTGACGCGCAGGCACCGGCAGCCGCCTTCGCACCTCCCTCTGCCCTCCCAAAACGCCCCCCTGGGACCTCCGCACCGCCTGCGCGCGCATCTTCCCTCCGGCCATGGTTCAGAGCCTTCAAAAGGAACCCTGTATCTTTGAAGCCCGACGTGCAGGTATCCCCAGTCCCTGTCCATGCTCCAGACTCCGGGCCGGAAACAGGCACAAAAGCCCGGCCTTCCTCCAGCGCTCCTCCAGCCACTTTTCAAGAAGAGCGAGGCGAAGACAAAATCTCTCCTCAAGTTGGCCTCAGAAAGAGGGAGGAGGACGGACAGAAAACCTTACCATCTTTTATCCCTGCTTTTGTGTCGGCGTGGCTTCGTGGCAAAGGGTTGTGGCAAGAGCGGGGGGGCCCTTTCACCCGGCTTGCCTCCTGGCGGAGTCGCATGCCTATGCGTCGCGCGGAAGCCTCCTCTTCCCCTCAGGAACCCAAGGCGCCCCCCTCCTTCCCTCGCCATGCCTCCCTGGCGGCCCACATCCCCGCATCCTCCACCCTGTCCAACCAACATCCCTCTCCGCCTCCAGCCAACACTCCCGCGCCACCAGGCGACCCCTGGCCCGAACTCACGCCCAACTCTCCCGAATTCCCGGCCCAGCCCCTTTCCGAAGCCCGTTTCCATCGTGCGCTCCGGGCGCGGCGCTGGCGGGAACGCCTGCATCGGGAGCAGCGAGGTGACCCATGGAGCGAGTCGTCTTTCTGATCGAAGCCACGCATCAGCGCATTCCCTGCCTGCTCAATCCCGAAAGCCTGGTTCTACGCCGTTGGGCCGGGGTGCAGTCCCAGCGGGTGGCCACTGGCAGGGTCGCCGCCACAGCCCTGCGCGAGGATCCCTTGCTCTTCACCGGCGGCGGCTATACGGAAATCGACCTGGACCTGCTCTTCGACGTCACCCTGGCCGAAGGCCCCTCTCGCGCGAACGATGTCCGCGCGTATACACGCCCCCTGTGGACCCTGGCGGAACAGGCCCAGGTGGGCGATCAAAAGGCCCCTCCTATCCTCCGCTTCATCTGGGGAAAAACCTGGAACATCCCCGCGGTGGTCGTGGCCCTGGCCGAACGCCTGGACGATTTCACCCCCGCAGGCATTCCCCGTCGATCCTGGCTGCGCCTGCGTCTGCGTCGAGTCGAGCTCCCATCCCAACCCCCTCGCGCTCACACGGCCATGCCTTCCCTGCCCGCCCTTCGTACGGAACGCCCCGTCCGCACCCACCAGCCCCTGGCGGGCAACGTCCTACCTGGCATCATCTCCGAACTGGATTTGGGGGCCCTGCTCCTGGATGACGAGGCGGTACTGAGTGTAGACATCCTCATCCATCAGGTGCTCAAGGAAACCGGTCTTTGGGATCAGCTCAGCCTTTGGGCAGAAGCCCTCTTCTCCCTGGTGGAAACCACCTACGACGCGGCCAAAGCCTGGGTTTCTGAAAAAGTCCAGCCCTATTGGCACACCCTGCGCCGTTTCCTCGACCAGATCCACCAGGCCGCGCAGAGTCTGCTCCGCCCTGCCGGGGCTGCCATGCTGCGCACATGGGCCTGGGCCAAAGCCAATCTGGATGCTGCCTGGGAGGGAGTGAAAGGGCTTATGGCCCAGATCGCCCGCCGTGCGGACGCGCTGTCCCAACCGGTTCGGGAGGGGTTCCGCCGGGTGGGTCAAGCGATCATGGAGCGGGTGAAATCCATTGCCCAGGCGTTGTCCGGCGCTGCCAAATCCCTCCTGCATGGGGTGCAAAGGCTGGCGCAACGTGTCCTTTCCCCACTGGCCCATGGCGTGGGCAGGGGCCTGCAACGGGTGACTGACCTGGTGGCACAAGCAGCCCAGACCCTGGCCCACCTGGGAAGCACGCTCTGGCAGGAAGCCAAAGAAGCCGCAGCGCAATTGCAAGACCTTTTCCAGCAGTGGAAGACCCGTGGCCGTGCGCAGATGAAATCGTGGGGTACCGCCCTGGATCGACTCATGAGCCTGGCCGATCATCTGTGGGAACAGGGCCGCGCCGCGCTGGCCCGACAACTTGGCCGTGTCGTCGCCTCCCTGGCCCGCGGCTGGAAGCGTCTGTCCGCGCTCAGCCAGGCCCTGTTCGTTTCCGCCGCGCATGGAGCGGCTCGAGCCTTGGGGGCCGCGCTGGATGAGATCAAGGCCCTCCTGCAAAAGGAATCGGGCGATGACGAAGAAGATCCGCCCTCGGCCGAACACCTGGCCCAGGCAGGCCATCGTCTCGCGGCCAGCCTCGCCTTTTGGCAGGAACTGCGCTCAGCGCCCCTACCCTCGCCCCTTGTTTCATCCATCGAGACCCTGCAGAACCAGCTTCTTCCCATCGAAGGAGCCGCTCCCCTTCCATCAGCACAGCTCAACGCCATCCTCGCCCACCTCACCCAGGCCCAAACCCTGGTACGCGAGGCCGTGAACGCGGAAAGGGAGGCCGTTATCCATACCTTGCAATCCTACCTGGAAGCGCCGCCCCCGGCCATCGAGCCTCTCGTCCACCTCGAATTCGGCGAACGGCTGGACCAACTGGCCTACCGCGTTTATGGCGATCCCCGCTATTGGCGGGTGCTGGCGACTTTCAACCACATCGCCGACCCCCTGCACCTTCAACCAAACATCCCCCTGCGCATCCCCGCGGTGGATTGAATGCCTGGCCAACCCTTCCCTCCCCTTACCATTTCCATCCAAGGCACCCCCGCGCCCGCCTCCTGGTTGCTGGGATTATCCGAGATCTACATCCACCAGCAATTGGGCCAGCCGGCACTATGCGAGCTCACCTTCCACATGGCTCAGGAAGTCCCGGCTCTGCTCGATGCTCTGACCCCTGGCCATACGCTCCAGATCGAGATCGACCGGGGGGAGCCGCCCCTTTTTCAGGGCGAACTCACGGCCCTTACCTGGGAATACGGCCCCGCCCGGCAGCGCGTCTTGCGGGCGCGGGGATATGACCTGCTGCACCGGCTGCGCCAACATCTGAGCCCGCAGGTGCATGTGCACATGACTGTTGTGGACCTGGCCCGAGAGCTTGTTGCAGACCTGGGATTGGAGGTGGAAGCCCCTTTCCCCGGCCCCTTGCATGAGCATCTCATCCAATCCCATCGCTCCGATCTGGAGCTGCTGGTGCACCACGCGGCCCAGGCGGGCCTATACCCCATCCTGCGCGAAAACACCCTCCATCTCATCACCCTGCAGGGCCTGGGAGAGCCCCAGACCCTGACCTGGGGGGAGGACCTATTCGAAGCCCGCATTGATGTGAACAGCGAAACCCGCCATCCAACATATCGCATCACGGGCTGGCGTCCCCTGGACGTGACCATCCACGAGGCCCGCATCGCAGATGGCGCAGCGGCCCCCTCCCCCATGCCCCTGCCCAACGCCGCCCCCCGCCATGAAGCGGGAAGCCTGCTGGAAAGCGACCCCCATGCCGAAGCCCTGGCTCGAGGGCAGTGGGAACGGATGACCGCGCATCAGCAGATCCTCTGGGGTGTGGCTCGGGGCCAACCGAGCCTGCGCCCTGGCACGCGGGTGGAGCTCAAGGGCGACCCTCTCATGCCATCCCCCTCCGGTGTCATCACCCGGGCCACCCACACCCTGGACACCGCGCACGGGTATCTCACGCAATTCAGCACCGAGCCTCCCGCGCCTCCACGCCTGCCTCAACCTGTCGCCACCCTGGGGGTGGTCCAGCGCGTGGATGATCCCCAGGGATTGGGACGCGTCCAGGCCAGCTTTCCCGCGTACGGTGACGTGGTCACCGCGTGGCTGCCGGTCCTCTTCCTGGCCGCGGGCCCCAAAAAGGGCCTGGTGGCCTTGCCCGATGTGGGCGACCGCGTGTTGGTGCTCTTTCCCCTAGGGGACATAAGCCAGGGCGTGGTCCTGGGCGGGCTTTACGGCATGGATGGGCCGCCCGACAGCGGCGTCGAAGGAGGACGGGTGCGCCGCTACCGCTTTCGTACCCCGGAGGGCCGGGAAGTCATCCTCGACGATCAGGCCCGGACCCTCACCCTGACCGATCCCCAGGGCAATCGCGTCCAGCTTGGTCCCCAGGGCCTGCGCATTCACGCCGCCCACGACATGCTCCTGGAAGCGCCCGGCCACCGCATCACCATCCGCGGGGACCGCATCGACTTTGAAAAAGCCTGACCATGCTCCGCCTGCTTACCCAGGACGCCCGCATCACCTGCGATCACATGTTGGGCGTCGTGGAGATCCACCCCAGCCAGCATCTGGTTACCATTCAGGGGCGCGCCGTGCTGGTGGCGCCCGATCCCGAGGGGCGTCCCATTCATGGGTGCCCCAACATCGGCCCCACCATCAAACCCTGCACCCACACCCTGAAAGTGCAACAAGGCTACGCCTCCTTCGTGCGCATCCAGGGCCACGCCGTGGTGATGGAAAATCTCAGAGGGCTCACCGATGGCACCCCGCCCGGCACGGTCCACTATGGGGTGCGCGATCCCGGCCAGGACCTGGTCTTCCTGCAGAAACCGTAGCAAACACAGCAAGATGCACACCACGATACGAAGCTGGCTTTTCCATCTTCCCGATGACAAAGGAGCCGACGGGCCGCCAGGGCTCCAGATCACGCCGCGCGGGGCCATCGCCATGGTGGAAGGAGAGCAGGCCATCCAACAGGCCATTCGACTTCTGCTCGCCACCAAACCGGGCGAACGGGTCATGCGTCCCGACTATGGCTGCCATCTTTATCGCCTGCTCTTTGCGCCCAATGACGACACCACCGCGGGCCTGGCCATCCATTACGTGCGTCAGGCCCTGGAACGTTGGGAGCCCCGCATCGAGATCCTGACCCTGGACGCGCAACGCCCCTCCGCAGCGCCCTCGCGTCTGGATATCCTGCTGACGTACCGGGTCAGGGAAACGGGCGCGGTGGGCCAACTGCGCTATCCCTTTGAACTGCAACCCGATTCATCCGCCTGATCCCATGGCCATCACCGGCCAGAGGAAACACCATGCCTCTGCCTGTTCCCAATCTGGATGATCGCGATTTCGACGCCCTGGTGGCAGAAGCGCGGCGCATCGTGCAGGAGACCTGTCCCGCGTGGACCGACTTCTCCCCCAGCGATCCCGGCGCCACCCTGTTGGAACTCTTCGCCCATCTTACCGAAATCCTGATCTACCGGCTCAATCGCGTGCCGGAGAAAGCCTATATCACCTTTCTCAATCTGATGGGCGTCCAGCTTCACCCGCCCGCCGCGGCCGCGGTGCGCCTGCGCTTCACCCACGCGGGGCCCTTGGACCGCCCCCTCACCATCCCCCGGGGGACGCGCGTCACTCTGGAACGGAGCTCGGGAGAGAAAGCGCCCCCCATTTTCACCGTAAGCCGTCCGGTGACGCTCCACCCCACGTCGGGCGACGCGGCCGCTGTGGCCGAAACCCTGGCGCACCACTGCGACCTGATCGAAGGTGAGTTGGCCGGCGTGGGCACCGGCGCGGCGGGATTGGTGATCCAGGCCCGCCATCCCCCGCTGATCGCGCCCACCGGGGATGACTTCGACCTGATTGTGGCCGTGGAAACCGATCCCGAGGACCTGGAAGAGGATGCGGCAGCCATCCAATACCAGGGGAAAACCTATCGTATCTGGCGCGAAGTCTCCCATTTCCTGAGTGCCAGTGGCGCTGACCCCATCTACCGCGTCGACCGGGTCAGCGGCAAGATCTTTTTCCCGCCCGCGGCTCGGATGACGCAGCCGAATGGCGAGTTGGCCCCTCATCCCCGGGCGCTGGGGGCCATTCCCCCGGCCGGGAAGGAGATCCGCCTGTGGTATCGCCGCGGGGGCGGGCCCGGGGGGAACGTCGCGGCCCACACCCTCACAGTGCTCAAAGACCCCATCCCCGGCGTGTCGGTGACTAATCCTGAACCTGCGTCCGGGGGACGGGCGGTGGAATCCCTGGAAAACGCTTTGCTGCGCGGGCCGCAAGAGATTCACACCCTGGAACGCGTGATCACCGCCCGCGACTTCGAAGCCGTCGCGTTGCGCAGCTCCCCCGCGGTGGCCCGGGCTAAGGCCTTCAATCGCTCCGAACTGTGGGCCTATGCGCCTCCGGGCTCCGTGGAAGTGGTGCTGGCCCCCTATCTGCCCGAAGATCAACGGGGGCCGGGCCAGGTTACTCTGGAAGCCCTACAAACCCGACAAACCGAAGCGGTGCGTGCGCGCATCCAACAAATTTTGAACGAGCGCAGCCCCCTGGGCATCCGTTGTTCTGTACGCTGGGCCCATCTCAAACAGGTCACTGTCTCTGCTCGCGTTGTCATCCGCAATCAAGAAAACCCCCGGCGCCTTCGCGAACGGGTTCTGGCCCGTCTGCACGGCATGATCAATCCTCTGCCCACCCCTTATCAGGCCCAGGGCTGGCCCTTTGGCCAGGCGCTGCGAGCCTCTCACGTCTACGAGGCCGCGCTGGCCGAACCGGGCGTTCTGTGGGTGGATGATGTGAAACTCACGGTGCCCGACGCGCCCGATACGCGCGTGCGCGCCTTGCGGGCGGACCCTTTCCAGCCCCGCACCTGGTATGCAGCCAGTGGCGCACGCCTCTTCCGCACCTTGAATCATGGCGATGGGTGGGAGCTCATGCGCATCTTCGCGGGGGAAACCATCCAGCAGGTGGCGTTGCATCCCCAACGACCGGGTTGGCTGGCCGTGGTCACCGAACCGAAAGCCCGTGAGGGCTCTCGCGTGCACATCTCGACCGATTGCGGCGAAACCTGGGCCATCACCCCCGTGACCACCGCCTTCGAGATCAACGATGTGGCCTGGAGCCTGCGAGGGGACGCGGCGATCCTGTTGCTCGCCACCGATGTGGGGCTCTTTGAACTCTCCCGAGAAACGGGTGACACGCCCGCGCCCCTGTTGGTGGACCCGCAAGACCCTGACCTGGGATTTTATGCCATCACCGCCTCCCGCTCGGTGCAGGGGCGGGTTTACGTGGCCGTGGCCGCACGCAATACCCGGGGCATCTTCCTTTCGGCCCAAGGGGGAAGAGGCCATACCTTCCGCCATATCGGTCTGGATGGTGAAGACATCCGGGTGCTGCGGATCGCGTATGAGGGGCCCAGGGCATTCCTTTGGGCCGGAGTCGCTGCCATAGGGACCGAGGATGTGGGAAAAGGGGCCTATCGCTGGGAGCTCATAGGCGACCAGGCGCCTCCCGAAGGCTGGCAGGCGTTCAGCGCAGGCTGGCAGGGCGGCAGTTGTCATGATCTGGCCTGCATCCAGGACCAGGTCTGGGCCGCATCCCATCGTCAGGGGGTGCTGCGGCTCGATCTGGCGCAACGCGCACCCCAATGGCGCCCTGCGGACGTGCGCTCCGGGCTCCCTTTGCGGGACCCAGGGCGTTTCCAGCCTATCTATGCCGTGGCCGCGTCGACCGATGGTCGGGTCATGGCCGGAAGCGACGAGGGCGTTTTTCGCAGCGACGATGGGGGCAAGCATTATCGCCTTGTTTCGCAAAAAGTCTTTGCAGACAAAGTGACCCTCCCCCCCACCTGGCTGTTCTGTTCCGGCAACCATGAGATCCACGTGGTGAGCGAAGATGAAGCCCAATGAACTCAAAGCCTTGCTCCCTGAGGTCTACCGTCGTGCCAGCGAACCGGGCTCACCTCTGGACGCGCTGCTCCGGACCATGGCTGCCTTGTTGGGCCCGGACGACGCCATCATCCAGCGGCTACCCGATTGCTTCCATCCTTATCAGACCGAGGACACGCTCCTGCCCTTTTTGGCCCGCTGGGTCGATCTGGATCGCTTTCTGGGGGAGGGGCCTGAACCCGATTTTCCCCCGGGGCTGGGACGGCTGCGGGTCCTGATTGCGGCCGCGGCCCACCTTTCCCGCTGGCGGGGCACGGCCTATGGTCTCCAGCATTTTTTGGAATTGGCCACAGGCGTCCCCGGATTTCGCATCGAAACCTCCCCGCCCGATGCGCAGGGACAGCCTCGCCCCTTCCACATCCGCGTGCACGCGCCCGCGGCAGCCCAGGCATACGACCCGCTGATCCAGCAGATCCTCCGCCAGGAGAAACCCATCTATCTCACGCATGAGCTCGTTTATGACCAGGAGACAACGCCATGAGCATCCCTTTTACCATTACCACGCCCACTAACCGGGTATCCATCCGCAGCAACCGGCAAGGGGAGACCGTGTTCACGGTCTTCAATGCCAGTGGGCGTCCCATCCGTGGCCGCGCCCAGATTGTGGCGGAGGAGCCACATATCGCGTCCTGGCTGCGTATTGAGGGTGAAGCGGAGCGAGATTTCGACGTGGCCGCGGCCGAATCCTACCAGGTGCTCATCCACATTCCGCCCGAAGCGCCTGCCGGCGAATACACCTTTCGGTTGGATATGGTGGATGTGGAGAACCCTGACGAGTCCTATGCTCGCGGCCCCACGGTCACATTCCAGGTTCCGGCTCCGCCCAAACCCAAACCACCCTGGCGCCTGTGGGCCCTCATCGCCGCAGGAGTGGTCCTGATACTCTTGCTCATCGGCATCCTCTGGGCTGTGACCCATCGCGCCCGCCCCATGCCCGATGTGCGAGGGTTGGATGTGATGGACGCCCGGGCCACCATGGAAGCCGCGGGGTTTCAGATCGAGATCATCACCACCCCCGCGTCCGAGGAGCCGGGCATGGTCCTGGGACAGACGCCTCCGCCAGGGGGAAAGGGACACAAGGGGGATGAGATCATCCTCATCGTCTCCGCGGGCCAGACCCCCACGCCCACACCCACTTCACCCCCCACC
>JALWZT010000023.1 GCA_027002405.1 Anaerolineae bacterium
GGGCAGGGGGTGGGGGCCGAACGGCCGGATCACCGCCCCTGCCGGACTGCCCGGCAGCCCGTTTAGGGAGCGAAGCGACCGAGGAATCTAGCGAAGCGCAAAAACCACGGCATGGCGCTCGCTTCGCTCGCTAGATGCTTCGCTCCCTTCGGTCGCTCAGCATGACGAATATCTGCGCAAATCAGCGCTGCGAAGCATCTGCGCAAATCTGCGTTCCCTCCACTTGCGACTTGCCACTTGCAAACCTGCTTGGCAGCCTTTGCGACTTTGCGTGAGATCTTCCTCGGTATCGGCGAGCTGCCGCTCGTGGTGACTGCGATGACGGGAATAGTTGAAAGTGGGGATAAATGATGATAGAATTGGCTTTGTAAAAGTGCTTACCTCAAATAAGTAAAGGGATTCGTTATGCTCAAGGAACACATGCTCCGCCTTACCAGCAAGGGCCAGGTCACCGTGCCCGTGGAGGTGCGCAAAAAGCTGGGCATCAAGCCTGGCGAGGCCATCGTCTTCCGTATCCTCGATGATCGGATCGAACTGGACCGCGCGCCCATGTCTTTGGAAGAGGCCTTTGGCTCGGTACAGCCCTTGCATCAGCCCGAGGATTTCGAGGCCCGAGGCCGAGAAGCCTGGGAGGAACACGCCCAGCGGGTTGTGGATGAGATGGGAGAATAGGCTGTACAATTCGTGGACGCCAATATCTTCCTGCGCTACCTCACCCGCGACCATCCCCAGCAGGCCCAGGCCTGCTTCGAGCTCTTCCAGCGGGTGCAGCGAGGTGAAATCATCCTCTTCACCACCGAGACCATCATCGCCGAAGTCGTCTATGTGCTCGCATCCCCGCGACTCTACAACCTCACCCATGAAGCCATCCGTCGGCGACTGATGCCCCTGCTCACCCTCCCCGGCCTGCGCATGCCCAAACGTGCGGTGGTGTTGCGGGCATTGGAGTTATACGTAGCCCATCGCGTGGACTTCGAGGACGCGTTGTCTGTGGCCTACATGGAGCAAATGGGCATCGATGAGATCATCAGCTATGACCGCGATTTCAATAGTTTCACCCAGGTGACTCGCGTGGAACCGTAGCTCTCGATTCCATTCCCATGCTCAAGGTTTAGAGAGTATTTTCTCTGTGAACCCCCTGATTTTCCTCTGCGTCCTCTGTGTTCTCTGCGCCCTCTGCGGTGATTCCCCCTTGATTCCATAGCCAAGCCCTCCTGGCCGCGCGACTGCGCGCGACAGCACGACTGTACGACCACCCGACCGCCCGTGTCCACCACCACCCCCTGTCCCCACCTGGGACTCTCCTACGACCGCAGCCTCCTTCGCACCGAGCCCGACGGGGACCATCGCTGCTACGCGCAACTTCCCCCCGCGTCCATCGATCTCTCGCACCAGGAAGCCTACTGCCTCAGCGCGGAGCATGTCCACTGCCCTTTTTACATTCATCCCGGGGGCATCGAAAGGCCAGAGGAAGAAGAGGAAGATGTACGCACCTGGCAAAAAGCGTATCTGGGCATTATCGGCGTCATCCTGGTGATCCTGGCCGTCATCTATGGCCGCACCCTGTTGTTCCCTCCTGCCGTTGTCCCCACCTCGACGCCGCCGGTGACGGCGTTGTCCACAGAAAAAGCACCCCCGCCCACACTCGTCCCCACGTTGCCGCCGACCCCCCTTGCTGGGGCGCCGCCCGCGGAGGTCAGCACGCCCACCCCCGAGCCGGGCGGCCGCATCGTCACCCTGCGGCCCGACGCCGGGGATGTGGCCTGGTGGGATAGCCAGGAGGCCACTCGCGCCCATGTGGGCGATTCCTTTCTTTATGCAGGCTATTTTCAGGGCCGGGTGTTCCTCTCCGCCATCCGCTTCGACCTCTCGCGCATCCCTCGCGGCGCGCCCATCCGTGGGGCCACCCTTTCCCTGACCGGGCTGCAAATCGACCGCTTCGATCCCCAGGCAGGCGGGCAATGGACCGTGCAGATATTGCAACCCGACGCCATCGATGGCTGGCCACGGCTCGACTTCCAGACCGTGTTCAACGCGCCCGCGGCCATCACCCTGGTGCCCTCCCTCACCGCAGACCAGTTGGGCAAGGGCGTGGAAAATCACTGGGAATTGGATGCCAGCGCCCTGGACTGGATCGAGCAAGCCCTGGTCGATGGCAAGGACGGCCTGGTATTTCGCGTCCTCGGGCCCACAGGTGGGAAGAGCACCCTGTTTGGATGGGATAGCGGGTTCGGGCCGGAAAGCCTGGGCGAACCGCCTCGCTTGCTGCTCAACGTAGGACCACCACCGGCCACGCCGCCGCCATTCCCTACCCAGGAACTCATTGTCGCCACCCTCACGCCCACGCCCGCCAACGTGCTGACCGTGGCCGCCAATGCCCTCACGGCCACCGCGGTCGCCCGCACCACGGGCACCTACACCCCAGTTCCCCCCAATATCGCCACACCCACGCCCACCGCGGCCAATCTGGCCACCATTCAGGCCCTGGCCTTTCTCCTGGGCAAGCCGCCCGTGGTAGAGCACACCCCCACCCCGGCCAACACGGCCACAGCCACCTTCCAGGCCCTCTACGCCACCGCGGTGGCTCTGACCACGGGCACCTTCACCCCCACACCCCAAAACGCGGTCACCCCCATCC
>JALWZT010000024.1 GCA_027002405.1 Anaerolineae bacterium
GCCCGGTTGGACCTGTCTGCGCAGGCAGACAGGCGGCCAAAGGCCCCCAGCCCCGACTTCGAGTCGGCGGGGCCAAGGCGCCCAGCAGCCTGTATGGAGTTTGCCAACAGTATCACTTCATCGCCGGCCGGGCGGGCGTGGCAGACGCCACTTCGGCCGGCTAGACAACGCCCCAAAATAGGGCCACGAAAAAGGCGATAACGAAACGTCATTCCGAGGGAGCGAAGCGACCGAGGCATGTCCTGAGCTTGTCCTGAACGAAGTGAAGGACCTCGCCGAAGGAAATCTAGCGAAGCGCAAAAACCCACGGCATGGCGCTCGCTTCGCTCGCTAGATGCCCTTCGGTTCCTCAGGGCAGGCTTTCGCTCCCTCCGGTCGCTCAGCATGACGAACATCTGCGAAAATCTGCGTTGCGAAGTATCTGTGCAAATCTGCGTCCCCATTTTCATCGTTATGTGGTGAGCTATTGCTCATGGTGACTGTTCCGAAAATCCAATCACCCTCCATTCCTAGCTTCCGCTTATGCTTGTCCAAGACTTTATGACCCGCGACGTGGTTACTGTGCAAAGCAGTGCCACCATCGATGAAGTCAAAAACCTTCTGGTCCACTCTCACTTCCATCGGGTTCCGGTGATGGAAGGGGAGCAATTGGTGGGCCTGGTGAACTGGCATCGGCTGGTAGGGCAAGGCCCGGTCAAGTACGCCATGGTCCGAAACCCTATCACGGCCACGCCCGATATGACCCTGGAGGAGGCCGCGGACCTGATGTTGCGCCATCAGATCAGTTCCCTGCCTGTGCTGGAGGGGGAACGGTTGGTGGCATCATCACCTTACGGGATCTCTTCAAGGCCGGGGTGTTGGCCCTGGGCGTGCGCAAGCACGGCGTGCGGGTGACCTTGATCCTGCCCGATATGCGGGGCATCCTGGCCGATGTGATCAACGAGCTTTCCAAGCTGGGCGCGTTCTTCGTCAGCCTGGTTAGCCTGCCCGATCCCCACGGCCGCGGGGAAATGGTCACGCTCAAGGTCCAGGATGTGAATCAAGCCCAGGTAGAAGAAACGCTTTCGGACCTCAGTGTGGAAATCGAAGATATCCGCACCGTCTGAGGGCCCATGGCCGGCCCGGTCCACTTCATAATTTGGGGGATTCAGCGCGCTCTGCGGTGAAGTTGGTTTTTTTCGAGGGGGACGGGTATAATAGAGAGGAATCCATCCCTTTTGAATGAACGAGTCTATGAATTCCCAAACATTACGCAACAGTTTAGTATACATCCTCATCCTCGGCGTGCTGGGCTACTTTCTCTGGTCCTCTTTGGCTTCGGCCGAGCGGTTAAAGAATCAAGTGGAGATTCGGGATCTGAATCAGTTGGCCGAACAAATCAACAAAGGTCAGGTGAAGAGCATCCTCGTGGAGGGAGAGCGTTTGCTGCTCCATTACCATGATGGCGATCAGGTGGGCGTGGCCTACAAGGAACCGGATGTGAGCCTGACCCAGATGCTGACCCTGTTGGGCGTGAGTCAAGAGGCTCTGGCCCAGGTGGATATTGAATTCAAAGCCCCGGGGTTCTGGGCCAACTGGCCCCTGATCCTCAGTTCGGTGTTGCCCTTTGTGTTGATCATTGCCATTTTTCTCTTCATCATGCGCCAGGCCCAAGGCGCGGGGAACCAGGCCTTTTCCTTTGGCAAGAGCCGGGCCCGCCTCATCACCGGGGATAAACCCACGGTGACCTTTGATGATGTCGCGGGCGCGGAGGAAGCCAAAGAGGAACTGAAAGAGGTGGTGGAGTTCCTGCGGGAGCCGGAGAAGTTCGCGGCCCTGGGCGCGCGCATCCCCAAAGGGGTGCTCATGGTCGGCCCCCCTGGCACCGGGAAAACCCTGATGGCCAAAGCCGTGGCCGGGGAAGCCGGAGTGCCCTTCTTCTCCATCTCCGGGTCGGAGTTTGTGGAGATGTTTGTGGGTGTGGGCGCCAGCCGGGTGCGAGACCTGTTCGAACAGGCCAAGCGCAACAGCCCCTGCATCATCTTCATTGACGAGATCGACGCGGTGGGTCGGCATCGGGGCGCGGGCCTGGGCGGCAGCCATGACGAACGGGAGCAGACCCTGAACCAGATCCTGGTGGAGATGGATGGGTTTGATACCGATACCAACATTATCATCATCGCCGCGACCAACCGGCCCGATATCCTGGACCCCGCGCTGCTGCGGCCCGGCCGTTTTGACCGCCAGGTGGTCATGGACCGTCCTGACGTCAAGGGGCGAGAAGCCATCTTTCGCATTCACGCCCGGGGCAAGCCCATTGCCCGGGATGTGAGTTTTCAGGTCCTGGCCCGGTTGACTCCGGGTTACGTGGGCGCGGACATCGAAAATGTGATCAACGAGGCCGCGATCCTGGCCGCGCGGCGCAATAAACGCTTCATCGGCATGCCCGAGCTGCAAGAAGCCATTGAACGGGTGCGCCTGGGCCCGGAACGCCGCAGCCGCTTGCTGACTCCCAAAGAAAAAGAGATTATCAGCTACCACGAAGCCGGGCACGCGGTGGTGAATTATTACATGAAACACACCGATCCCGTGCAAAAGGTGACCATTGTGCCTCGCGGCATGGCCGGAGGGTATGTGATGCCCCTGCCCGATGAGGACGCGATTCAAAACCGCAGCCGTTTTCGGGACATGCTGGCCTTTTTCCTGGGAGGCCGCGCGGCCGAAGAGGTGGTGTTTGGCAAGCCCACCACAGGAGCCAGCAACGATCTGGAACAGGTCACCCGGCTGGCTCGGGCCATGGTCACCAGCCTGGGGATGAGCGAAAAGTTAGGACCCATCACCTTTGGCCAGCGAGACGAAATGGTCTTCCTGGGCCGAGAGATCAGTGAGCAGCGCAATTACAGTGAAGAGGTGGCCGAGATCATCGATGAGGAGGTACGGCGTTTGGTCACCGAAGCTTATGAACGGGCCCTGGCCGTGCTCCGGGAGCATCGCGACAAGCTGGAGCTTCTGGCTCAGCGCCTGCTGGAGGTGGAAACGGTCAGCGGGTCCGAATTCTACGCGCTCATGTCGGGCCGGGTGGAAGAAACCCCTGCATGAGAAGGATGGCCATCAACCTAAAAATTAGTTTCCGTTTTTGTGCTCATCGACTGAAGTCGAACACTTAAGGCCTACGGCCAGACCCCCTCTTTCATCTCCCCCGCAAGCGGGGGAGAACAGCGGAAGGGAATCAGATGACGGCCTCCGCCGTCCAAAACGGCGACAAAAGAGGTCGCCGAAGGGCGACCATTGGCGCCATCGAATCCGCCTTCCCTACTTCCTCCCCCGCCCGTCCCGGAGTGGGGGAGGAATCAAAGGAGGGGGCCTGCGCCTCCATAGGCACGAGTTTACTCGGCAAGTGTTGCGGCAAAAAAGGGACGTTATTTCTGGACGCTCACTAAGCCCATGCATGGATACGAACGCACCTTTCGCGCGCTGCAAAGACAATGGGGTCTCGCGGTGGGGCTTTATGCGCTCGGTTTTCTGGGCCTGGCCTGGTGGTTGCGCCCCCAGCTCGCAGGCAGGGCGTGGCTTTTGTGGTTGGGCATGAGCAGCCTGATCGGTTCTGCCATCCTGATGTATCTTTACACCCGACTCCCCGAAAATGTGCGAGACCGGGACCTGGCGCTTTTGCCCACCCTGGGGTTGGGCACCGGGCTTTCTCTGGCCGGGGGATGGTGCCTGGCTGTGATGGGCGGATTTCTGGTTATCCCTCAACCTTCGGGCCGGGTGGCATGGTTGCCCGCGGTGTGCTTTTTGCTGGCCCTGGCCGCGGATTTGTGGGATGGGTATCTGGCCCGACGGCGGGATCATGTGACCGCGTTGGGCGCGGACCTGGATATGACCCTGGACGGGCTGGGGGTTTTGTTGGCCGCGGGCCTGGCCGTGCGTTGGGGCAAGTGGCCTTTTTGGTATCTGAGCGTGGGGCTGGCCCGATATCTCTTTGTATGGGGGCTGGCCTGGCGTCGGCGGCAGGGTTGGCCCATCCAACCTTTGTCAGACAGTGTAACCCGCCGGCTGCTGGCCGGGATGCTGCGAGGGTTCCTGTGGGTGGTTTTATGGCCTGGGGTGCCGGCCTGGTGGGCGACGGCCGTAGGCCTGGCCTTGGTTTTGCCCTTTCTGGTCCATTTCATCTACGATTTCCTGGTGGCCAGCATGGTGGTGGATAGCCAGGACCCCGATTTCCGGGCCGCCATGGCCCGGTGGCGGGCCTGGACCCGGGGCCCCCTGGCGCTGGGGCTTCGATTCGCCACGGGATTGGGGGCGGTATGGGTCCTGCTCCAGGCGGTAAGAACGGGGCATCCCCTGGCAAACATGCCCGGGCTGCCGGCCCTGGCCGGTCTGCTTACGCTTTTTCTGATCCTGGGGCTGGTACCCCGGCTGGCAGCCTTGGGGCTTTATGGCCTGATGGGATGGCTGCTGATCAACCAGGGAAGTTTTTGGTTCGCACTGCTGACCATGTATGGGCTGACGTTTCTCTTTCTGTGGGGGGTGGGCCCCAAGGTCTGGTGGCAGCCCGAGGCGCGATTTTTCACCCGACGTTTAGGAAGCTGACATGACCCGCAAACGAGGTGCCACGGCTCTGGCCTGGCTGGTCGGGCTGCTGCTTTTGGCCTGGGTGTTGCGGCAGGTTTCCTGGCGTGCGTTGTGGGAGATTCTGCGAGGGCTCACCTGGGGCCAATTGGGACTTTTGGCCCTTTTGAATGGGTTGATCCTGCTCGGGCTCACCGCGCGTTGGCGCGCGTTTGTTTCGGTCTTGCCTCGGCCCCTTTCCTTCATGATGCTGTTTCAGGCCCGACTGGCTGCCTTTGCCCTGAGTTATTTCACCCCTGGGCCCCAATTCGGCGGCGAACCCATTCAGGTGGTGGTGCAGCATCTGGCAGGCACCCCCCTTTCCGCGGCCACGGCCACGGTGGGGTTGGATAAACTGGTGGAACTCGTGACCAATTTTGCCGTGTTGGGGCTGGGGGTGGTGGCCCTGTGGGTGGTGGGGCTGGGCAGTGCTCAGGCCCGATGGTGGGCCTCGCTATGGGTCCTGGCCCTGCTGCTGATGCCTTTGGGCTACAGCGTGTTGCTTTGGCGTGGGTGGTATCCCCTCGCCCGCCTCTTGGGCTGGATGCGCACATGGCACAAGGCGGCCTGGTGGCAGCGAGGCCTGGGGATGCTGGTGCAAAGTGAAAGCCTGGCCGTGGATTTGGTTCGCGTACGTCCGCGGGCTTTGGTGTGGGCTTTGGGTTGGTCCATGTTGGCATGGGTGGGGATGATGGTGGAATTTGGGCTGAGTGCCCGTTTTTTGGGGGCGGCCCTTTCCCCGCTGGAAACCCTGGCCGCGCTGGCTGCGGTTCGCTTTGCCTTTCTTTTGCCCATGCCCGGGGGCCTGGGCGCGCTTTCTGCCTCCCTGATGATTGTCTTCACCGCGCTGGGGTATGATCCCAACGCGGCGCTGGCCCTTTCCTTTTACATCCGGGCCCGGGATTTGATGTTGGGGCTCCTGGGGATGCTTCTGGCCGGGCGCCTGGTGCCCGGCAAGCATCTGTGAGGAGTCGCCCTCATTTTTTGACAACTGGAGTCTGGCGAAACTTATTTCGGTCGCTTTTCACGCCATTTTTCGACACGAATTAAACGAATTTGGCGAATTTTTCTTATTCTTTTTTCGTGAAATTCGCGTTCATTCGTGTCAAGATCAAAAAACGCCAGTGTCCAGTTTGACAAAATCCCCCAAATGCATACAATAGATGTTTTGGTACTCCCTATCATCCATACCCAAAAGGTGGTGAGAACGGCATGACCGTAAAGCTGAACCCGGGCGAATCGCAAGAATCGCTGTTGCGGCGCTTTCGCAAAGAAGTCATGAAGGCCCGCATTTTGCCGGAAGTGCGTCGCAAGCGGTGGTATACACCGCCCAGTGAGCTGCGGCGTCTGCAAAAGCAGAAGGCGATTCGCAAATCCCGGCAGGCCCAACGTCGGCGTAACCGCCAAGGCGGGCTGTAAGAGCGGGTGCGTCCCAGCAAACTGGCGTTTGCCACGCCCGCCCAGCGATGAAGTCGCCGGGCTATAAAACGGCGCCGGATGAATCCGGCTAGCCCCGCAGGGGCGCTGTTTCTGGCCGGGAGAATTATCCCTCGGCGCTGGCTGGCAAATCCTCGCCAAAAAATTGGGACACACTCAACACTCAGTAAGAGCGCACAGCTCGCAAGAAAGCTGCCCTCATGGGGCGGCTTTTTTGTTTTGCGGATTCTGTACTATAATTGCCTTACATGACGACTGAACACTGAACACTACTTACTGACTACTGCTCACCGCAGGCCCGACAATCTTCAACCCTAATCCCGATCCTAATCCTACCCAGGAGGTCCTCTCTCTGAACGCACAAACATTAGCCCATCATATCGTCGATCTTTTGGAAGAAAAGCAGGCCCAGGATATCCTGCTTTTGGACATTCGCAAACAAGCCCCCTTTGCCGATTATTTCGTCATTGCCACCGCGACGTCGGAACGGCAAAGCAAGTCTTTGGTGGATACCCTGGTGGACACGTTGCGTCAGAAAGCGCGCATCCGCCCCCTCTTTATTGAAGGGGAAAGCTATTCGGGGTGGCAACTGCTGGATTACGGGCAGGTGATTGTGCACATCTTTTCGCCCGAGCTCCGAGACTACTATCGTTTGGAAGAGCTCTGGCGAGAAGCCCGTGTGGTGGTGCACCTCCAATAATGAAATTAGGACGCAGATGCAACGCAGATTCCCACTGATTACTGATTACTGATCACTGATTACTGATTACTGATTCCTGATCACCGATCCCCATCTCCGCCAGAATCTGACGGAAGGTGGGCTCGAGTTCGGGCCATTCCTGCGACTCGGCAGCAAGGGTGACAATGACGAGACGCTCTTCGCTGCCATACATGGCGGGGAAGACCAGGTCGAAGGCGCGCACGGGCACGAAAGAAGCAAAATGGGGGTCTTCCGATGCAGCAATATAGGTGTATTCCAGCAGGTAGGCCTCCCGGCCGGAGGCCAAAGTTACCCTGTTTTGTTGTTGAAGCCGGAACCCATCAAGCTGTTGGCGTTGGTGTAGCCAAAAATCGGGAATGGCCTCCTGGGGTAAGGGGAGAACAAGCACCTCTTCACGGGCGGGATAGGTGCGGCTTCCTATGGGCCGCACCACATCCAGGACGAGCGGAGGATTCACTCGCAGACGCCAATTGGCCGGGTAAGGCACCGCCACTTCCACTTCGCTCAGGGAAAGGTAGCGTAATTGATGCTCTATGAAATCCTTGAACAGCCATCCTGTCAGCAGGAATAAACCGGCCAGAAGCAACACCATGACATTGGCGGCCCGCTCTGCCCAGGCCGAGCGGGGGCTGGGCGGTCGATAGCCACAGAGATCAAAGAATACCTCGTCGAAATCGGTCATGAGCCTTCCTCGCTAGCCTCTTGTTCGGCGATAAGGGCCTCCCAACTTCGTTTCAGTCGGGTCAACTCGTCCAAATCCTCTTCCTCCTCCCTTGTATCGGAAGGACGCGTGACTGGAGGCACCGCGGGTTGGGGCCTTATGGCTTGGGCCATGGGCACCAAATCCGTCAGGAGCGCCTGGGGATGTTCGGCCTCCTGATAGGTGATGAGCTTGGTCCACCGCTCCGCGGCCTGGATAAGCTCCTGGTTCCGACGATGGATGAGCCAGGCCAGGATACCCAAATTCACGATGGCGAACGTCCCCCCCACGAAAATGTTTGTGTACGCGGGGATCCAGGGGGTCAGGGTTTGGACAATGGCTGAATAGGTGGTCTCCAGGGTGTGCAATATCACCGCGAGGAAAAATCCGCCTGCCAGGTAAAGAAGATGGGTATGTCGGAAGCGAACCACCCCCAGGAAATACCCCATCCATCCCCCCAACACGAAATATCCCAGGGCATGGACGCTCATCCATACCGGGTTATAAGCGGGGTCCTGCCAATGAATGATGCCTATGACGATCGCGATGCTCATGGCCACGATGGCGCTGAACAGGAACCCATCCACCTGACGTTGCAGAAGCCCTGAGGGGAAGATACCGTAACGCACGATGGCATAGATGAGGAGGATTTCCAATGGCGCGACAATGAGAAAATCCGCGATGATCTCGGTCCACCAGGTCATGAACGCCCATTGTTCCAGGCGAAAGACTTGCTGGAGTAAGGGTTGCACGATGGCGACATACAGAGCTGCGGTGATGATCCACAATAGCAGATTGGTCCGGTGCAACGCGGTCGATTGGTGGCGCTCCAGGAGGGTGAAGCAGATCATGGCTAACGCACTGGGCACGATGACCACGGCCAGCTTCCAGACCCCATACCAGACCTTTTCTGAAGGATCCGGGACCGCTATCCATCCCATGCCCATGGCCAAGCCCAAAACCACGATACCCACCAGAAGAACCCCTGACGCGATCCAGACACTGGCTCGGTTTTGGGCGGCGCGCCGCAAGCTTTCAGGGTCGATTTCGGAGATGATTGAATTTTCTACCATCATGTCATAGTCAGCACGTAGGGATGGGATGATGAAACACAGGTTGCAGGTATTGCAAGTGGCAAGTGGCAGGTGGTCACGATGTGCGTCTCAGACATTTGGCGTGGTTTAGCCGAGCGAAGTGGCGTACACCACGCCCGCCCGGCGATGAAGTCGCCGGGCTATAGAACGGCGCCGGATAATTCCGGCTAAGCCCCGGAGGGGCGCTGTTTCTAGCCGGGGGAATTATCCCCCGGTGTTGGATGATGACGCGAGCCTGTGGCATACAGAATGCCGTCGGGGGTGCGCTAGCCGCCACCCGCC
>JALWZT010000025.1 GCA_027002405.1 Anaerolineae bacterium
CCCCAATCCCCACTTCAACCCCCGGAACCTGCCATCAGCTCCTGCAAAATCCGGGATTCCAACAGGGCTATCAGGGATGGCAGCAAAACCTCTACCTCACGGCCTCATACACCGACAGCAAGGGCGAAACCCATCTGGCCGCGTGGCTGGGAGGCGCGGATTTCATCGACCAATACCTGTATCAAGAGGCCACCCTCCCCGAGGGCCGGGGCGCGCATCTCACCCTGCGCTGGGCCCTGGAACCGGGGCAGCACATGGCCCCGGGCGAAGCACTGACCCTCACCCTGCAAACCCCCACGGGCCAAATCCTGACCCCGCTATTGCACATCGACCAGGAAAGTCCGGCCCGCGACTGGCGCACCGCCCTCTTCGATCTCAGCCCCTACGCGGGGCAGCGGGTACGCGTCCACGCCCGGGCCGTGACCCACACCGGCACCCCCTCCTGGTACCTGGACGACATCCAACTTTACGACTGCGCCCCTCCCCCCCTGGACCAACACCTTTACCTGCCCGTGGTCTGCAAGGAAGTGATCAGTGAGCAGTTGACTCTGCGTCCTCTGCGTTCTCTGCGGTGAGTGGCCCTTCGCAGGGGAGTGAGGGAGCAGTCATTCAGTGTTCAGTATCCAGTATTCAGTGTTCAGTGAGTAGGTTGGCTGTGTCTTTGTGCTCTTTGTGTCCTTTGCGGTTAAAGATTATCTGCGAAAATCAGCGTTGCGAAGCATCTGCGCAAATCTGCGTTCCCTCTACCTGCGCATCCGCCAAATGATTACCTCCATCCACCATTTTTAGCACTGCGGCCATTGTGCTATAATTTGGGTCCCGGTAATGCTCCCTGAAAAGCTCTCTTACCGATGACGCAGGCGCGTAAGGGTGTGGATGTCTTGTAAGAGTGACCCGTTGTCTGATCAACCCAGATGAACATGGTACTCGATGCGATCAAAATAGTCTTGGTGGTGTGGCTTTTGGCCATCCCTGGTTACTTATGGGCGTGGTTTCTTTTCGAGCATTTTCAGACCAAAGGGGTTGAATTTGCAAAGGCTTTGGGGCTGATGGGCGTTGCCTACATACTATGGCTGGGAAGTAACTTGGGGCTTCTGAGAAATTGCGTGGGCGGTATCGTCCTTGCCTGGCTGGTGTTTACCGGTCTCGGCCTGTGGCTTTCGCAATCAGGCTGGCGACGGAGTCGGGAGGGGAAACGCCCTTTGTTTGAATTTGTTCGAACACGCTGGCGATATCTCGTTGGGATCGAACTGCTTTTCTTGCTCGTATTTGGAGGATGGGTCTACTTCAAAGCGTACAACCCAGAGATCCAATACACCGAGAAACCCATGGAGATCGCGTTTTTGAATGGGATTGTGAATTCATCTCGTTTTCCACCGCAAGATCCGTGGATGGCAGGATATGGGATCAGTTACTACTACTTCGGATATATCCTTTTGAATATCTTGAGTCTTGTGTCGGGTGTTCCCACAGCGATCATCTTCAATCTGGGACTGGCTTTGATCGCCTCACTGGTTGCCACAGAAGCTTTTGCTATTGGATATGCCCTGGTTCGCAACGACCCTGAGAGGCCAGGGGAATTGCATCATGGCGTTCTCTATGGATTGCTTACGGCTTGCTTCACAGGACTGATGGGTAATTGGGAAGGCGTGCTTGAATTAACCTATGCCCGAGGTGTTTTATCACCAAAGCTGGTTGCATTCTTCGACATCAAGGGATTGGCCTCAGCCTCCATAACCGGTCGTTGGCTCCCGGACGAAAGCCAATGGTGGTGGTTTCGCGCGGCCCGAACCGTTCACGATTACGCTTTCGCGTCGGGCATGGATCAAGAGGTGATCACCGAATTTCCCGTCTTCAGTTTCATATTGGGCGACATGCATCCCCATCTGCTTGCTTTGCCCTATGCTCTCATGATCATTGGGTTGGCCTTATCGCTCCTCCATCACCCGGGCCATCCCATGGAGCATCAGCCTCATCCCCATTGGCGGAAATCCTGGCTTACCTTGCGGGCCGCGCAAGGCCATAAATGGATTATCTATGGGTGGATCTTGGGCTCACTGGCCTTTCTCAACGCATGGGATTTTCCCATTTATCTCGGACTTTTCATTCTCGTGTATGCTCTTCGTAAACGTATCCACGGCCTGGTCCTGGAATGGCGAGAACTTGTGCTGGCCTTTGGAAGCCTTGTCGCCACGGGCGTCATAACTTATCTCCCATTCTATCTCGCTTTCAGCTCGCAAGCCAGCGGATTTCTTCCGAATTTCTACAATCCCACAAGATTTAGCCAATATCTTTTGATGTTTGGCCTCTTTGCCCTCTCATCATTATTTGCACTTATCATCATATATCGACGAATACGGGTCCATACAAAAACGATTATCTTGTCAATAGGTCTATCCTTTTTGACACCGGCTCTTTTTATCGTTGTCTCTTATCTTGCCGGATTCTATATTCCGGGTCTCCACGACTTTGTAGCGAATACCTCGTTCCCAGTCGATTTGGGGCAAATCATCCGGTTCAGGATGAACACCCCAGGAACCTGGCTGTTTGTGGGCACTGGGTTGGGCCTATTTGGTGCTTACCTGTGGAAGGGGACCTCTCCTGCGTCGGAACGACATCTCGTTTTTATAGCGAGTCTTTTTCTCATGGGCTTTGCCCTGACCTATGCCGTAGAGTTTGTGTTCATTCGTGATCTGTTCGCCAATCGAATGAATACTGTGTTCAAGTTCTATTATCAGGCATGGGTGATGATGAGTATCGCGTCGGGTTATACTTTCTATACTCTTTGGACCCGCGGTAAGCCTCTGTTTCGGATTACCTCACATATTTTGATGAGCGTGTTCCTGTTGGCAGGGCTGTTATATCCGGCGTTCGCAATTCCGGCAAAAGCTCGACATTTTCAAGATATCCCCACCCTGGATGGAGAACGCTACCTCCGTTTGTATGACCAAGATGAGTACCGGGTGATCGAATGGTTGCGCCAGAACACGAAGCCGTATGCAGTTCTTGTCGAATCATCGGGAGGCTCTTACTCTGATTCTGATCTTATTTCCGCTTTTAGTGGACGTCCCACTCTTTTGGGGTGGGATTTTCATGAAATCCAATGGCGTGGCGCGGATTTTGACGAGATCGACAAACGAAAGAGCCTTCTCGAAACCATCTATCACAACAAAAATGACGGGCAAATTGCAGCGGCTGTGAAACGCATCGGCATTCGTTATCTAATCATAGGCCCGCGCGAGAAACGACTGTATGGCATAAGCAAAGCCAAACAACGCATGTTCCTCCGATCCTGGAAGCCGGTTTTCGAGAGCGGGGAGTACACGATTTATCAATGGAAGGGGGACTAGGGGCTGTCCCGAAAGTAGAGTAATCAGTGATCAGTTATCAGTAATCAGTGGAAATCTGCGTTGCATCTGCGCAAATCTGCGTCCCCATTTTCGTCGTTATGCGGTGAGCTATTGCTCGTGGTGACTGTTCCGTAAATAGGGTAATCAGTGATCAGTTATCAGTAATCAGTTGCGGGGCTAGCCGGATCATGAGACCTCGGAGGTTTGTGCAAATTTCCGAGGTCTGAGTGACTTCATCGCCGGGCGGATGTGGCAGACGCCACCTCGGCCCGCCGGCCGTGCGCTCCCATTCTGAAACGCCTCTCCAAAGTTTGCAAAACTTATCAGATCATGGGATAATGTGGATCGGTTAAGCATCCAACTTTTCCCTGCCATGATGCTTTTGGTGCTCGGAGCAATCAAATCGTAAGCATACCTGCCTGGGTCTTTTAACCTTCTGGCAACTCGCGTTGTCGTGCAGCGTTGAACTCGCCCCTGCTGCGCGATAAACAGAAAATTATTTCCCCCACTTCTCGTCCACGCGGGATGGGCGTTTCTTGACGCATTCACCAAATGCGTGGTGATCTCACCCTATCCACGAGCCTGTGAGTATCGCGCCATTGGGGACTCTTCAGACCTCGCCCACTGAAGTCGCCCCTCACCTGGTTCTCCATCTGCATTGGCGTACCAGCCATGCCGATGATCGCGCGCGCTTTATCTTCTGGGCCGAAAACGCCAGCGCCGCCCCGCCCAAACGCGCGCGTGGGCGACGACCTCGGCACCCCAAGCCCCGTCCTCATCCCTTCGCGCTGGAAGATGCCACGCCCATCACTCGCTATCTGCGCCTTTTCGACAAAAACCTCATCACCCAGGGCACCGAATCATTCACCCTCGCGCTGCCTTCTACCCGCACGGGCCCCCTCCCTTCTCCCAACCTGCCCCAAAGCTGGGACCTGGACCTGCGGCAACCCCGATTGGAACCCTGGATCATCCAGGGGGTGAAAGTCCCCTTCCCCGCGGTTCTCAACATCCTGCGCCAGGTCCTCACCTGCGAATGCCCTGACCATCTGATCTTGGGCCAAGACCTCCTTTTCTGGCAGCGAGCCCTAATCCTGGCCCTGGAGATCCTGACCCAACACCACTACCTGCCCGACCTCATCCTCCACGAAGACCAGGCCCAGGCCCGCTGGCGCCCGGTTTTCGAACTCCCCGAACTCAAAGAAAAACTCTACACCCTGGCCCAGGCCATGCCCCCGGTTTGCCGGGCCGAATATCTACCCACCGGCGATACCCCCTCTTCCCTGGCTTTGGTCCATGGCTTCATCACCCACACGGTGGACTATCTGGCCCGGACATGGGGCGCCGAAGCCCCTCACCGCATCCTCTACCTCCACAACGGCGATGGCATCGGCCTGTGGCTCAAAACCCTGTTACGCTCCGATCCGGTCATCGGCGAACCGGACGAACGCCTGCGCCGTCTGGCCTCCCAGATCGAAGCATGGCAACGCAACCTGTTGGTCGCGGGCGCGGAACAATACACCATCGCCTTCAAACTCGATCCCCCGCCTCCTGCGCCCAAAGACGGCTGCATATGGCATGTCCCTCCCGGGGGATGGCGCCTCAGCTATCACCTGCGTTCTCGCTCCGATCCCAACATCCTGGCACCTGCGGAACAAGTCTGGCAAACTCAAGGGGAAACCCTCATCGTTCAGGGGATTCGCTTCGATTATCCTCAAGAAAAACTGCTGCAAGGACTGGGACAGGCAGCCCATATCTTTCCTCCCATCGAGCGGAGCCTGCGCACCGCCACCCCCACCCATGTGGAACTCAGCACCCAGGAAGTCTACCAATTCCTGCGCGAAGCCGTGCCCCTGCTCCAACAGAGCGGCTTCAGTATCATCCTCCCGTCCTGGTGGGAGGCCGCGGGCACCCGATTGGGATTGCGCCTTCATCTCACCCCTCTCACCCCCGAACCCATCGACATCGCCCACCCCACCTCCACATCCCATCGCCCCATCGCCTACCAATGGGAGCTGGTCCTGGGGGATGAACCCCTTACCCGGGAAGCCTTTGCCCAACTGGTGAATCTCCATTCCCCCCTGGTGCAGCAAAACGGGCATTGGCTGCGCCTGGACCCGGAACAGATCGAAGCGGCCCAGCGTTTTTGGCAACGTCATTCCTTCGAAGGTCAGCTCAGCTTGCTCCATGCGTTGAGCGTGGCCCTGGCCATGGATGCCCATAGCCGGGTCGCGGGCCTGCCTGTGCATCAGGTCTTGCTCAAAGGATGGCTGCCCGAACTCTTGCAGCGGCTCATCGGCGAAGATGAACGCCTGCGCCAGACCCCGCAGCCTCCGGGCTTGCGAGGCCAACTGCGGCCCTACCAGCGTTGGGGCGCGGCCTGGCTGCACGAACATTACCACCGAGGCCTGGGCGCCATCCTGGCCGACGACATGGGCCTGGGGAAATCCATCCAGGTGCTCGCCTTCCTGCTGATGGAAAAACACACGCGCGGCCACCTGCCCGGCCCGACCTTGCTCATCTGCCCCACCTCGCTGCTGGGCAACTGGCGCCGAGAAATCCAACGCTTCGCGCCCGACCTGCGCGTCCACACCCACTACGGCCCGGAACGGGCCCGAGACGATGCCTTCTGGCGTCTGGTCCAGGATCAAGACATCGTGCTCACCAGCTACGCGCTGGTGCGTCGCGACGCCGACTTTCTGCTTCAACACCCCTGGTTTGGCGTCGTCCTGGACGAAGCCCAAATGATCAAAAACCCGGACGCGCAAATCACCCGTCTGGTCAACGAATTTCAAGCTGACTATCGCTTTGCCCTCACCGGCACCCCCATCGAAAACCGCCTTTCCGAACTCTGGTCCCTTTTCAACTTCACCAACCGTGGTTACCTGGGTAGTCGGGCCAAATTCCGCAAAACCTTTGCCCTGCCCATCGAAAACTACCAGGACCCCATCGCGCTGGCCCGGTTGCAACGGATGGTCCGGCCCTTCATCCTCCGCCGCCTCAAAACCGACCCCAACGTCATCCAGGACCTGCCCGAACGCCTGGAGATGGATGTGTATTGCACCCTCACCGAAGAGCAGGCCGAGCTCTACCAAAAGGTGGTGGAAGAAAGCCTGCCCCGGATCGCAGACGCCCGGGGTGGCGAACGCCGCATCCACGTCTTCAACCTGCTTACCAAACTCAAACAAATCCTCAACCATCCCGTCCAATACCTCTATCACATCGACCCGCACCATATCCCATCCGAACCCCTGGCGGGCCGCAGCGGCAAACTGGACCGCCTGGTGGCCATGCTGGAAGAGCTTCTGGATGTGGGGGACAAAGCTCTGATCTTCACCCAATTCGCGGAGATGGGGCACCTGCTGGCCCACTACCTGCCCGAAGTCCTGGATGTGCCCGTGCTCTATCTCCACGGAGGTGTGCCGGGGAGCAAACGCCAGGAAATGGTCAATCGCTTCCAGGAAGCCCCTCACGCGCCGCCCCTCTTCATCCTCACCCTCAAAGCGGGCGGATTGGGCCTCAACCTCACCGCGGCCAACCACGTCTTCCACTACGACCGCTGGTGGAACCCCGCGGTGGAAAGCCAGGCCGCGGACCGCATCTTCCGCATCGGCCAAAAACGCAACGTCCAGATTCACAAATTCATCACCGCCGGTACCCTGGAAGAAAACATCCAGGACATGCTGGAACGCAAACGCCAACTGGCCGAATCCATCATCGGGACAGATGAAAGCTGGCTGGCCCAGCTTTCCGACGATGAACTGGTGGAACTGGTCACCCTCCGCCACGATAAAATCCTGTAACCCCCTGTTCCGTAAATCGAGTAATCAGTGATCAGTTATCAGTAATCAGTTGACTCTGCGTCCTATGCGCTCTCTGCGGTAAGTTGCCTTTCCGTAGAGGGTCAGGAATCAGTCATCCAGTGTTCAGTGTTCAGTAGAGCCTTGCGACGTCATTCCGAGGGAGCGAAGCGACCGAGGAATCTAGCGTAGCGCAAAGAACCACCGCATGGCGCTCGCTTCGCTCGCTAGATGTTTCGCTCCCTCCGGTCGCTCAGCATGACGAACATCTGCATCAATCTGCGTTGCGAAGCATCTGCGCAAATCTGCGTTCCCATTTTCGTCGTTATGCGGTGTGCCATCGCTCATGGTGACTGCCCCCTGCCACTTTCCTCTTCGTGCCTTTGTGGCAAAAACGCTCGGAGTTAAACAATCCTGTCGGTCTACTACTGATTACTGCTCACTGATTACTGATCACTCCTCACCCCCCCATGACATCTTGGTCCGACGCCTGGCTTGATGCCTTGCTTGCCTTTTCCCATCCCGGACGCATGCGTCGCGGGCGTCGCTTCGCGACCGAAAAAGCCATCAAAAACCTGGAAATCAAACCCGGGGAAATCCGGGCCCAGGTCAAAGAGGGACGCAAAACCTACCAGGTGGACATCCACTACCCTCCCCTGGATGACCGGGCCTGGGAAACCATCATCGACCAGCTCTCCAGCCAGGCCCTCTACACCGCCAAACTCTTGCAAGGGGAGATCCCTTCGGAAATCATCGAGCTTATCCACCAAACCGGCGCCGAACTCTTCCCCACCGCGGACAAACTCCAGGCCCAATGCACCTGCCCCGATTGGGAAGTCCCCTGCAAACACATCGCGGGGGTTTACTACTACCTGGCCGAACAATTTGAAAAAGACCCCTTCCTTCTCCTTTACTTCCGAGGTCGAGCCAAAGACCAGCTTCTGGATGCTCTACGGGAACATCGTGCGGCCGGCCAGCAACAGACCTCGGCCGAAACCATCCTTCTTTTCCAGGATCCCCCCCTGGAAGAACAACTGAAACACTTTTGGGAAATGGGACCTTCTATCCGTCAGCTCAGCTTTCAATTGGCTCGCCCGCGAACCCCCATGCCTCACTTCAAACGCCTGGGCCGGCCGACTTTCACCGCGCAGAATCTGGCCGAACTCCTGCGGCCGGTTTACGACACCATCACCGAAAAAGCCTTGACCTGGGTCCATCAATCTCCGGAACACGACCATGACTGAAACCGCCATCAAAGCCATTCAGGAAGAACTCTTCCGCCACTTCACCCGCTTCGATCTCAACGCACTCCGGGCCTTGTTGAAGATTGTAGGGCATCCCAATCCCAACAACTTGCGCCGGGATGAAGCCATCTTCTACCTGATTCAGCAACTCCACAGCAAGAACGCGCTTCGCGAGCTGTGGGACAAACTCTCGCCCATCACCCAAAAAGCCCTCAGCTTCACGGTCCACACCACCGAAGGCACCTACCGGCCCGATCTGGTGCGTTTGCGCTACGGCCAGGCCCCGGCCCCGCCTCAGCGCTATTGGAGCGGCTACATCCCCTCCGAGCTCGACCTCTTCCTGGGCGAAGACCAGAAAATCCTCACCGAACTCTACCCGCTGCTGCGGGTGGTGGCCCCCAAGCCCGAACGCTGGGAGATGCCCGTTCACCC